>CAZBZN010000009.1:7791-26955 GCA_964496415.1 Microcaldota archaeon
CGTTTCAAGCTTTTTGGAAAGCTCAGGGAATTCTTTCAAAGAGGCTTCTGGAACAGTTATCTGCTTTGCAATCTCAATAGCTTTATTATCTGAGACTCCTTTTTCAGCTGCTTTTTTTGCTTCTTTAACATCTTCATGCATTTCTTTAACATGCTCAACTGGAACTAAATTCTTCTCTTTTATCTTTTCTTCAAGCTCTGATATCCTCTTACTTAACTCACTTATCTCCTCTTTTATGGTTTTAGAATCAAGGCCTTCAACTTTTCCTGTTAAAAAATCAAGTTTTCTTGAAATTTCATCAAGCTGTTCTGAGACAGAATCAATGTTTTTAGCTTTTTCAAGTTTTTGCTCAAGTTCTCTCAAAACATTAAGAAGCAGCGTTGACTCCTGTGCTTCTGGAAGAGTTTTTATCCTCTCCTCAGCTGCTTTCATTTTCTCAATCAAAGGCTCTCTAAGTTCTTTGCTTTTCAAACCTTCAAGTTCTTCTTTTAACTTTGAAAATTCCTGCTTTATGAGAGTCAACTGCTGTACTTCCCCTATTGGATAAGATTCCATCCATTTAGATACTTTGACAAGTTTGTCTTCTAAGCTTTTTACTTTTTGAAGCAGCTCGCCAGCCTTCTCCTGTTCTTCCCGACTCAGTTTTGCTGACTCGTCAAGTTTTTTCTTTAACTCTTCAATAACCTTAAGGTCTTCAGTTATTGCTTTTAGTTTTTCTTCAAGTTCTTTTGACTTCTCAAGTCTTCCTGAAGTCAGCAGTTCTTCTAAAGAACTTAGTTTTGAACTAACCAAGCCAAGCTGAGACTTTATTGCTTCAACAACTGGCTTTAAACTAGAATCCTCTTCTAACTCTTGTTCTATTGACTCAAGTCTTTTTCCAAGCATTTCAACTTCTTTTTTTATCGGCTGCACTGCAGACTCAACACTCTTAGGAGACTCATAAACTTTCTTCTCCAGTTCCTCAAGCTCTTTAGAAATATCCTTAAGCTCCCTGCTTACTACCTCTAACTGAGAGCTTTTTGGTAATGCTTTTATTAATTCTTCAAGTCTTGAAATCTTTTCAGAAACCCTTGAAATTGCTTCTTGATTAGCTTTAACTATTGCCTTGTAATTTTGAGCTTCTTCAAGCTTTTTGTTCAAAACATCAATTTGTTTCAGCAAGTCAATCTGTGACTTTGTTATTGAAGCAAGAGTCTTTTCAATAGCTTCTTCAGTGTCAGTCTGAGAAGCTTCAATAAGCATATTCATTAAATAGTCAACTTTATCAGCTAACTTCTTGTTCTGTCTCAAAGCAACCTTAACCATGTCCTCTAATTCTTTCTGCCGGTCATAACCCTCAAACATCTTTTTTTCCTTTAAAGCTTTTTCAAGCTCTTGAATCCTCTTTTTTAATTCTTCTTGAGTTTTTTTAAGATCCTCCATAGAATCCTCCTCTCAACTTCCCAATTCAAAATAATGCCATGACGCATTTCATGAAAAAGTTCACTCACTCATGCTTTAAATATTTTTTGAAAGCTTTTATCAGTTCTTTTGTTGTTTTTTCTTCAACTATAAACCAAAGCCAAAAACCCCATAATGCTAAAGACCATGCAACAAGCACTGTCTTCCAAAGAAGATCATGAGTTAAGTATAATGCTTCTGCTCCTCCGTAGTAGCCTGCTGCAAAAGTAGTAACTATACGTAGCACGTTAATAATATACATCAAAGGCCATGAAATCAACAAGCCTATTGCTCTTTTCTTCAAGTTTACTCCAGGATAACCTATTATCAAAGCAGATACTGTTATTATTCCCATAAGCCCGACGCATTCTGGTATTATGTCAACTTCAAGCACATGGTCATTAACACCAATTATAGTTGCTGTTGAGAGGTAAACGTTTCGCCCTTGTCTCTGCAAGGAGTCAATGTACTTAAACACTATTTCTTCTTCCCATGGAGTAAGTTTTTTTGCTTTAAGTTCTATCCCTGAACTAGTATTCTCCTCTTTCAAGTATTGCGAAAGCACTTCTGCTGATTTTTGTTCTGTTAAAGGCAGCCTTACAACTATTTCATAAACTTCTGCATTTATTCCAAGTAATTTTAAAACTGCTGAAGAATGATAAGCAACCATTCTCTTTTCAAAAGTCATTTCAGGCCTTACTTCTGACAAGTAAGCAAGAAGTATTGAAGCAACAGCAACTACTGAGACAAAATAAAGAACCTGTTCAAGTTTTTCCATAAAGCCACCTGAAGGTTTTTATTCAAGAATAATATTTAAACTAAATCTATGGATGCTTATATGTTACTGAAAAACTTTGGATACAAAATTGATGAAAAAGGAAACATTTACCACACTAATCACTTAATAACTGCTATAAGCATTGAAGAAACTCCTGAAGGAGGAATTTTAAGAGTACACAGGCCTATTGATTCTTTCTTTTACAATTATGACCTAGAAGATAACTTGTTTTTCCCTGAAAAAATTTCAAAAAAATACGTTTACTTCAGAAACAAAAAAGATGAAAAATTCAAAGTAAGAAAAAAAGAATTTGAAGAAAAAGTAATAGAAGCAATGATAAACTACAAGGAAAGCTTTTTCAGACAAATAGCAGGATAAAGATTAAATCTCTTTGAACTTGTTTAAAGTTGAAAGAGTATGAGCTTCAAGTTCATCTACTAACTCCTTATTAATCTCATAACTGTCTTTTACTCTTTTAATAACCCCATATTTCTCAAAAACAGTTAAGTCAGGCTCTACTTTTTTCCCAACATGGAACAGAAGCTCATCAATAAAAGCTATCCCACCATGAGTTAAAAGATAATCAATTGCTTCAGCTAGTCTTTTTTTATCCTTTGCATTTTCAAACAATGACTTAAGAGAAACTGCTTCAGCTCTAACATCATCAGCAATCACAAAAGAAAAAGAACCACACTTATTACATTTCTTCCAACCTTCAAAACTCTCATCTTTAAACACAACTTTCAAGCCAGAACCACATTCAGGGCACTTAACTGTTTTCATAATGTTTTTTTGGAAAAAGTTATTTAAAAAACTTGCCTAATAACAGCATGTTTTTTGAAAAAATTTATGACTCATGGAAGAAAAAACAAGAAGAAAAATACAAAATATTCATAAGGGCGGTAAAAAAGCATGTGAAAGAAAGAAACTCCTTAATAGATGTTGGGATAGGAAGAGGATGGTTTGAGCAATTCATGAAAACAAAAGGCCTTAACTTCAAAAAAATAGTAGGAGTTGACCCAAAAGCAAAAGTAAATGATGAAAACATAAAGATAATAAGAAAAGAAAAGTATTCCACAAGTGAAAGTTTTGACTTATTGGTGTGTATTGATACTCTTCACTTGATTGATCAAAAATACCTTGACTCGTTCAATGCTAAATATTTATTAATTAGTGTTCCTAAAAAATTCAAGAACATGCTTGACTACTTTAGAAAGTATGATGTGCTTGAAGAAGGAGAAGCTGGAGAAGAAGAAAAAGACTACTACTTGCTTGTAAAAAAGGTGATATAATGGATTATTCTGCTATTGAAGAAAAATGGCAGCAAAAGTGGAAAGAGGCAGGAATATGGAAATCAAAAGCAGAACCAGGAAAGCCCAAATTCTTTATGCATTTTGCTTATCCTGGAGTTTCAGGATACTTACATGTAGGTCACATGAGGGGTTACGCTTACACAGATATTATCTGCAGATACAAAAAAATGACTGGTTATAATGTTTTCTTCCCAGTAGGAGTACATGCTTCAGGAAACCAAGCAATTAGTTTTGCTAAAAAAGTTCAAAGAGGAGATAAAAAATGGATTGAATACCTCTTAGCACATGGGTTTCCTGAACAAGAATTAAAAAAAATGAAAGATGTTAATTATGTAATTGATTACTTCATAAAAGAATACGTTAACTACTGGCAAAAATTTGGGTTTTTAGCTGACTGGGATTCATTAACCTGTACTACTTACCCTGATTACAATAAGTTCATTGAATGGCAGTTCAAGAAACTTAACCAAAGGGGATTGCTTGTTCAAAAAGAATACTATGCTACTTTTTGCCCTAACTGCGGACCAGTGGCAGTAGACCCTTCAGAGACAGACATTTCAAAAGGAGGTAATGCTGAGAAATACGAGTTCACTTTGATAAAGTTCAAGTATGATGACTCTTATCTTGTAGCAGCTACTTTAAGACCAGAAACAATGTATGGTCAAACTAACTTATGGGTTAACCCAGAAGTAGAATACGTGAAAGTAAAAGTGAAAACAAGTAAAGGAGAAGAAACATGGATCTGTTCAAAAGAATGCGCTGAAAAACTAAAAAACCAAAAAGAAGAAGTGAAAGTCATAGGAACCATAGAAGGAAAAGAGTTAATAGGTAAAAAAGCGTTCGCGCCAGTAGTTGAAAGAGAATTAATAATTCTTCCTTCAAAGTTCTGTGACCCAGGCATAGGAACAGGAATAGTGACTTCTGTTCCTTCAGACGCACCATATGACTACAGAGCATTAAAAGACCTGCAAGAAAATGAAGAAGAATGCAGGAAGTACGGGCTTGACTGGGAGGAAATAAAGTCAATAGAGATCATTCCAATAATCAAGTCAAAAGAATGGGGAGAAACACCAGCAGTAAAGATATGCAAGGAAATGGGAATAAAAAACCAAGATGATCCAAAACTGGAAGAAGCTACTAAAATAATTTACAAGGCAGGGTTCCATACAGGGGTCATGAACGACAACTGCGGGCCTTATGCTGGAATGAAAGTAGAAGAAGCTAAGGAAAAAATGAAACAAAAGTTAATTGAAGAAGGAAAAGCAGACGTGATGTATGACCTAAGTGAAGAAGTTATATGCAGGTGCGGGGAAAAAGTCCTGATAAAAAAAGTCCCTGACCAATGGTTCATAAAATACTCTGACCCTGAATGGAAAGAAAAAACAAAACAGCATGCTAAGAGCATGAAAATAATGCCAAAAGAGTACTATGAAAACTTCTCAAAAGTAATTGACTGGTACCAAGACAGAGCATGCGCAAGATTAGGTAACTGGCTTGGAACAAAACTTCCTTTTGACAAGAAATGGACTATTGAACCAATTTCTGATTCAACTCTTTACTCCGCATACTACGTAGTATCAAGGTACTACAACGCTGGCAAGATAAAGCTTGACGAAATGAATGAAGAGTTCTTTGACTATGTGTTCCTTGGAAAAGGACAACCAAAAAACGAGGTATGGGAAGAAATCAGGAAAGAGTTTGAGTACTGGTATCCAGTTGACTTTAACCTTGGAGGAAAGGAGCACAAAACAGTTCACTTCCCAGTATATGTCATGAACCACGTGGCTATACTCAATGAAAAAGACTGGCCAAAAGGCATAATAGCTCACTGGTACGTTACTGGAAAAGGGGGTAAGATTTCAAAATCAAAAGGAGGAGCCTCTGCTTCGCCATTAGAAGCTGCTAAAAAATATTCAGTAGATGCTTTAAGGCTTTACTATTCTCATGCAGCTTCATTGTTTGTTGATGTTGAATGGAATGAAAAAGACGTGCTATCTTACAAAACACACTTAAATTCTTTCACACAATTAATTGAAAAATTAAGTTCTCTGGAAACAAACGACCAAAATAGTTCAATTGATGAATGGATTATTTCAAAAATGAATGAAAAGCTGAAAGAATACCACAAAGCAATGGAAGAAATAGACCTTAGAAAAGCAGTAGGGGTAATGCTTTTTGACTTTACTAAAGACATTCAAAGATACTTAAAAAGAGGAGGAGAGAACAAACAGGTAATAAAAACAATTATAGACACTCTCTTAAAGACAATGGCTCCTTTCATACCACACACCTGCGAAGAATTATGGGAGAAGACAGGCCATGAGTCCTTAGTCTCAACCCAGCAAATACCAACTCCTGATGAGTCAAAGATAAGCAAAAAAGCAGAACTAAAAGAGCAGTTAGTTGAAGAAGTAGAAAAAGGAATTAACAATGTCATAAAGCTTACTGGAATAAAACCAAAAAAGATAACAATAATAACTGCGCCTGAATGGAAAAGAAAAGCATATGAAAAAGCAAAAACCCTAAACGTGAAAGAGATAATACCAACATTAATGAAAGATGATGAAATAAAAGAACATGGAAAAAACGCCTTGAAATACTTGCAATGGCTTACAAAGCATTATCATGAACTTGATGAAAAATTAAGCAGTAAGGAAGAAGAAAAAGTCCTGAAAGACGCAGAGCAATACCTTAAAAAACAATTTGATGCAGAAATAATAATAGAAAAAGCAGAAGATTCAAAGCATGAAAAAGCAAATAACGCCTTGCCGGGAAAACCAGCAATACTTCTTGAATGAAACAAGGGTCCGTAGCATAGTCAGAACCTTTCTTAAAAATAAAACTTTACCAAAGAAAGGTTCCTAGAATGGATAATGCGGCGGCCTTCTAAGCCGCAGATCGTGGGTTCGAATCCCACCGGGCCCGTATCAGTCTTCAAAAAATACTAGCTCCTATTAAAGGCAGTAACACTGTCGCATCACCTTCTACAGTAACGTACCTTGCTTTTTCTTTAACCTTTCCCCAAGAAACAGCTTCCCTCATTCTTGCTCCGCTTAAACTACCATCCCATTCAGGAGCAGTAGTAACGTAAACCGCGTAATCCAAGCCATCCTTAAATTGATTCCACCAGATTACATGATGTTTTGAAATTCCCCCTCCTATCATTAATGCTCCTGTCTTCTCATTACTAAAAACAATGTCAGCAAGCTTATCCTCATCTTTGAAAACATTTACTTTAAAGTCAGGGTAATCTTGCATGACCATGAACAACTGCAAGCCAACAGCACCATCAGTAATCCCTGGAACAAACACAGGGATTTTGTTCTTATAAGCCCAGTAAATAATTGAATCCTTTGACTTCAGTTTTTTACCTATCTCCCAGACAAGCTCGTAAGTTGAAAGCTCTTCATGTTTTTCAGCAATACTCATAAGGATTGGCTTAAGCTTTTTTTCAATCACTCCCCCATAATTTTTCTGCGGTATGAAAACATTCCCAAGCCTGTGAATGCCTTTCTTATGAAGTTCCACATCATCTGCTTCAAAAAAACCACTATAATAATTAGCCCAGATTCTTGCCAAGTCATGGTCAAGAGTACCACACGTGGTTATTACAGCATCAAATTTTTTCTTCTTAACAAAATCCTTTATCACCCCACGAGTTCCTGTTGAGATAATACAAGCTGGAAAAGAAAGAAACTTAAAACAATTTTCTTCTTCCATTTTTTGTAATATCTCAACTGCTGTCGCTAGTTTTTTAGCAGTAAATCCCCCTGCTGCAGAAAATTGTTTTATTAATTCCTTAACAGTAATTGAACTTTTTAGGTTAATATCTTTTACTGGCTTCATTTTTTCACCGAAGTATTTTTATACTTTTTAAGTTAAAAAGAATATGCTATGGGGCCATGGGGTAGTCTGGCATCCTATTCTCAACAGTTGCTGCTGTTGAGAGGATAAACTGGCTCCAGTTCGCTGAATTGGAGCAATGAGCCGTAGGCAATGACTTCCAATTGGTCTGAAGAGACCAGTTGACGGGAGTTCGAATCTCCCTGGCCCCACTTCAAAAACTAAGGAAGGTGCATGAATGAGGGGAAGAGCAAGACTAGTTGAATGCTATTATTGCGGAAGAAAAGTCCCAGTAGACAAAGCAATAAGAACCATGATAAGAGGATTCAACTATTTTGATGAAAGAGTAGGCTTAAAACACCGTGGTGCTGGGATGACTGTATACGTTTGTCCTTCCTGCGCAAGACACAGGGGAATAAAAGACCTAAGGCCTAAAAGAGGAAGACCTAAAAAAAGGTAAGCTTATTTCTTGTCTTTTATTATTCTGTCTAAGAATAAGTGAGAAACAAAACTTAAGAAACCAAAAACAGCAAAAATAAAGCCAAGGACCAAATTAGAAAACATCAAAGTTGCTAGTACGTAAACAATTACTGCGTAAACTCCAGCAGCTTTAAAAGAATGAATAGGGCCCCTGTGATGTGGCAGTATTGCTTGAAAAACCAAAACAACAGCTACAGCAACTGCTCCTGAAGAAACAAGCCTTACTAAAACTTTGCTTAATTCTTGTTCATTAGGCAAGAGTGAAAAAAATACTACAAAAACTAATAATCCTAAAATCAACCTAGTTCTTTTAAAAGCAACAGAGTTTTTATTATCAATGTCTGGAAGAATGCTTCCAACAAAACAAACAATAAAACCAGAAAGCAGCACTAACAAGAGTTTTTCAACTTTAAAAGAGTAATTCAAGACTATTAGTACTAAAAACACTAACCATACAGCTATTCCCAATAACTCATGGGAGGAAAACTTCGGCATTTAAAATCACTTCTTCTCTTTTTTAACCTGCTTGCTTTCTATTACTTTTGGTTTAGGCATTTTTACTTCTTCCTCTTCTTTTGATTCCTCTTCACCATACTTGTTTTTCATGTACTTTATCCCGATCACTGAAATCAAGGTAGTCATGATGATAACAGTGAATACGATGTCAGGTAAGTTTTTGACAAAAGGATCATTTGGAAGAGCTTGAAGAGGAAGATAAGCTAAAACAGCTGCTGCAAGCCCCCTTGGAACCATTATGGTTATTATTTTTTCATCAATTTCTTTAAGGCCACCCATTCTCCCAGCAAGCAGTTTCATAGTAATAACTCTTGCAAGAATAATCCCACCTGAAATGATCACTCCTATAAGAATGTTCATTGGGTTAGTTATTTTTACTAAGAGTCCTAAAAACACAAAAAAGAAAGTTCTTATAAAGAAAGCAATTAAAGAGTGGAACATTATCATCGTAGAACTCATCTGATAAGCTAAATTGCTATAACCAAGCATTGGCATTATCTTACTTCCATTGCCAAGAATTATTCCAAAAGTAAGCACTGCTATTGCACCGCTGCCCCCTAAAAGCTGAGTAACTGAATAAATTAAGAATAACAAGGCAAGAGTAAGGGTATAACTGAACTCATACCTTTCAACCTTCCTCATTATCGGAAGCCAAAGAATCCCTGCAATAACACCAAAAACAAACCCAACAGAAAAGTTTATTGAAAGAGACTTAAACACAAAACCAATATCCCCTGCTCCCATCTGAAGGGCTTGAATTATAGCAATTGCTACTACGATACATAAAACATCAGTAAGCGCTGATTCTATTGAAAGAATCGTTTTTGTTTTTTCAGAAATCCCAGCTAATTTTGAAACAATAGGAATCACTATCGGAGAACTAATACCCCCTACGATTGCTCCTAAAAGAATCCCGTGAAGTATGCTTGTCTTAAGATAAAAAAAGCCCAAGGCAGAAGTTATTAAAGTAACCACTGCTACTGTAATGATAAAAGAAAGCAGGGTTAGTAAAGTTCCTTTTGGAGCCTCTTGAAGAAGTTTGTAGATGTCCATTTTAACTCCGCCTTCGAACAAGATGATTATCACTGCTATTGCTGAAAAGAATCCTGAAACAGCAAGGAAGGGCTCTTGTGCGAGGATTCCGAAAACCGGTCCAAGCAGAAGTCCTAAAAACAGCAACCAGACAATGCTGGGGATGTCTGTTTTTTTGAATACTAAGTCGCCGAAAAAACCAATCAGCATTATGACACTGATCAAAATCAAACTAACTTCAAGCATGAGAATAAGACTCTTTAGTATTTTTTAAAGTTTTTCATAACTAAACAAAGTGAAGTTTAAATAGATAAAAAGAGTTATAAAAGCATGGTTTTATGTAGCATTTGTAAGAAAGAGAAAACTTCAAAAAACAACTGGATCATTCAAGAGCATGCTGTTGATAACTCAATCCTAAGACAATTCAAAGTATGTGATGACTGCGCTAGTTCTCTGATAAAAAAAATTTACTTAGAAATGAATCCAAGGCAAAAAGAAATTGACAAAATAGACTTGACGAAAACAGGGTTGGTTGATAGTATTTCAATAACAAAAGAAGGTCACTTAGAAGTAATCCTATCAATGGACTTAGCAAAAGCCCGTAGAATAGTGCTTGAAGAAACAAAGCTGTTAAAGTAAGCTGAAGATAACTCCAAGCAGCAGCCCAAACAATGCAAATAACACTCCTAAAGCAATAAACAATAAAGTCCTTGCTTCTCTTAGGTCTTTTTTCAATTCTTCATCATGCTTTCGTAGCATTACTAAAACTCTCTTTAAAGCTTTTATTTCCTGCTCAAGTTCTGCTTTTTTCATTCACTCCACCTTAGCACCATTATTCACTTCTTTATCAACAGTAAGCAAACTCACTTTTCCCTGCTCGTCAACAGCTGCTAAAAGCATTCCCTGAGACTCAATTCCTCTTATCTTCTTTGGTTCAAGGTTAGTTAAGACAACAATTTTCTTACCAATCAACTCATCTTTGGAATAATAAGGAGCTATTCCAGCAACTAAAGTCCTTTCCTCACCGCCTATTTTCACCGTAAGTTTCAATAACTTATCAGCGCCTTCAACTTTTTCAGCATTAATAACTTCACCTATCCTCAAATCAAGCTTTGCAAAGTCATCATACTTTATCATTCCACTTCCCTCCTTTTCTTTTTTAACACTGAATCTTTTAATATTCTCTGCTACTTCCTCATCAGTCATTTTCCTAAACAACGGCTTAAACTCTCCAACAACAAACTCCTCTGGAAATTCTTTAGCATCATCCCATGCTTGCTCATCTAACTCTAAAAATGACTTAATCTTATCAGCTGTCTCAGGAATAAAAGGCTTAAGAAGCACTGACAAAGATTTTACAAGGCATAATGAAACATACACTACTGCTTGTCTCCTATCCTCTCTTTTCCATGGTTCATTAGCAGTAATGTACTGATTTCCTTTTCTAACAAGCTTAAGCACTTCATGCAATGCTTGCTTTAATTCAATATTATAAAACAATTCCTCAACACGCTTAACAGTATTTACTATTTCTTCAACAAATTGCTTGTCTTCTTCAGTAAGCTCAGGCTTCTTCACTCTCTTGTTGAAAAACTTTTCAGCAAAAGTAAGAGTCCTATGAACAAAGTTACCTATCGTATCATTTAACTCTGAATTAACAATCTCCTGCATGAGTTCCCAAGTAAGGTCAGAATCTTTTTTCTCAGGCAAAAGCGATAATAATACAAACCTCCAGTAGTCAGCTGGGAGAACTTCTAATGCTTCAAGTGCCTTTATCATTCTTCCTTTTGACTTAGAAAGTTTTGAACCCCCAAAAGTCAAAAACTCATAAGACGCTATCTTATAAGGCAGGATATAATCTTCTGCAGCAATAAGCATGCTTGGAAAATAAACAGTATGGAAGAAAATGTTATCTTTCCCCAAGAACTGAACTAATTTCGTGTTTTTATCAGTCCACCAATTAGCCCTCCCTAATTGCTTAGTAAAAGTAATATAACCTATTGGGGCATCAAACCATACGTAAAATACTAATCCTTCAGCATCAGGGATAGGCACACCCCACTCAATGTCCCTTGAAATGTCAACTGGCTTTAAGCCTTGTTTTACAAAAGCTAAAGCAAACCTTTTAGCATTAGGAAATAATCCCTCATGGTTTTCAAGCCAAGAATAAAGCTTTTCCTGTACTTTTGGCATGTCAAAAAACACATGCTCTGTTTTTCTAATAACTGGTTTTGAGCCACAGGTCACGCAATGAGGGTCTATCAACTGGTTTGGCTCTAAAGGTTTTCCACAGGAATCACATTGGTCTCCTCTTGCACCTTCAGCTCCGCAATAAGGGCATTTTCCTTCAACATACCTGTCTGGTAAAAACCTACCGCACTTTTCACAATACAGTTGTTCTATTTCTTTTCTAAAAATATAGTTTCCTTGTTTTAGTTTGTAATAAAAGTCCTGTACTACTTTAACATGCTCTGGAGTAGTGGTTCTTGAAAAAATATCTGTAGAAATATTAAATCTTTCAATTGCTTCCTTTTGTTTAACGTAATACTTGTCAGCAAGCTGTTTAGGAGTAATCCCTTCTTTTTCAGCAGCTACTTGAATAGGAGTACCATGCTCGTCAGTTCCACACACATAAATGCAGTCTTCTCCTTTTAACTTCAAAAACCTTGAATACACGTCTGCAGGGAGAATACATCCCACTAAGTGACCTAAATGAAGTTCTCCATTCACATAAGGTAAAGCTGACGTGACTAAATACCTTGTCATAATACCTCCTCATTCTTCTGAGTAAAGCATCAAAGTTACCACGCTAAACAAAGCAATCACAAGTCCCAGAACTTTTGCAGTTACATCATTAACCAGCAAGACAAGGTTTGATGAAAGAAACAGCAAAGTGAAAGAAACAAGCATCATCAAGTACTTGATTTCATAATGATATTTTTTCAAAGCTTTAAAAGTATAGATTTCATTTTTTGCTAAGGTTTTTATCACCTTCTCAACTTTTGTTTTTGGAATGTTTTCATCATAAAGCCTGCCATTTGCCCTAAACCGCGTGCCAAACAATTCAATAATCTTTTTACCATTAAGCTTCACAATCACATGATTAAAGTTTTTTGCATCTTTTTTCAATGGTTTCGGAAGAAAAAGTGTTGTTGAAAAAGGAAGCTTTGAAACATAATACTCTGCTTTTACTCCTTTAATTGATTTTTTAAGTTCTACTACTGCTCTTTTAACCTTCTGTCTTTCAAAAGAGCTAACCACCACGCCAAGCTGAAGTCTCTGCATGCTTTTTATTAAAGAAAAGCTTGATTTAAAATACTTACTAAAAAAGGTGGAAAAATGCTTGAAGTAATCAGTTACGAGTTCATGAAAAGCCTTTTAATCAATTACTGGTACTTAGGCGCATTTATAATAGGATTGCTAAGTTCAGCTACTTTATTCCTACCAACTCCTGCTTTTTTACTAATCTTTTGGGCTGGAAAAAGCCTTGACCCCCTTATACTGGGGTTTGCTGCTGGAATCGGATCAGCCTTAGGAGAGCTTACTGGGTATTTGATTGGAGTAATCGGTGAAAAAACAATAATAAGAAAATACGAAGACAAAATAAAAGAAATTGAAAAGAAATTTGAAAAACACCACCCAAGCATAATAATCTTTTCTTTTGCTTTGCTTCCACTTCCTTTTGATGCAGTAGGAATCTTCTGCGGAATGATAAAGTATCCTCTAAAAAAATTCTTAAATCCTTTAATAGTGGGAAAAGTGTTCAAGTACTGGATAATTGCCTATTCAGGATACTTTGGATTGAATTTCATTTACCAAATAATGGGCTGGTAACATGAAAAAAGAAAGAAAACAAAAAGCAGAAAGCTTGCTTGAACCAATCGCGGTAAACATAAACCCCAACCTAATCACTTTAAGCTCAGTGCTTGTAATGCTTGCAAGTTTTTACTTTATCGGGAAACATGAGTTCTATGCTGCTGGTTTTCTTTATTTAACAGCAAGCTTGCTTGACGCCTATGACGGAGTAGTTGCAAGAAAATTCAAAAGACAAACAAGAATAGGTGCTTTCTTAGATAGAATCTGTGACAGAATAAATGATTCAATCCCGCTAATAGCTTTTACTTACTATGGTCTTGTTCAACCGGTTTTAGGAATGATTGCATTGTTTTCAGTAATTTTTGCCAGCTACTGTTCAGCAACAATAGAAGTGATTTCAAAATCAAGAATAGGGGAAGAACTTTCACTAAGACCCGTAAGAAGCACTGTATTATTTTTAGGCATTACGATGGGGGCCAAAGCGATTCCTTACGCAGTATTACTAGTTTTAGCAATAGCAAGTGTCTCTATAGTAATAAGAATAAGAAAAGCAATCCAAGTGCTAAGTTAAATATTCAAGTGATGAAAAATCAACTACTCTTGGGCTTATGTGAGAAGGGAAATACTTTGAATACTTTCTCCAAGAGTATCTTTCATCAACCCAAAACACAAGCCCTGAATCAAGCTCTGTTCTTATAAGTCTTCCTGATGCTTGAATTGCTTTAGTCATTGCTGGAAGAATGTAACCATACTCCCAGCCTTTGCCAAACTTTAAATCATAATAATCAATTAATGCTTTTGTTTCAAGGCTTGGTTCTTTTAAAGGAATCCCAACTATCACCACGCATTCCAATTCTTTTCCAGGAAAGTCAACTCCTTCAGAAAAACTACCGCCAAGTACTCCAAAAAGCACAGCATCTTCATCTGATTTAAATTCCTCCAATACTTGTCTTGCTTTTGAAGGGCTCATTCCCTCTTCTTGAACAAAAATTGGCTTTGAAGTGTTTACTTTCTCAAGAATTTTTTTCAAAAGATCATAAGAAGGAAAAAACACTGCAGTCTTAAGGTCAAGCAAAAGGATTTTTTCAACAGTAAGAGCTATCCTTGACAACTGCTCATCAGTTCTCTTTTCATACTTCGTAGTAACCCCATTAATTATGAAGTCTCTTCTATTGATTTCTGGAAACGGTGACAAATACTCTTTGATTATAGTCCTATGCTTTTCAAGCCCAAGCAAGTCACGATAAGCAGTTCCTGGTTTTAAAGTACCACTCATCAAAATCGTTGACTTAGCAGAATTAAACGGGCCTGAAGTAAGCAAAGAAGGGTCAAGACACTTCTGAGAAAGACTAGCTCCTCTTGAAGTCCTCTTAGCAATCTTCACAAATTCCTCCCCTTCATTAAGCCACAGCAAGTAAAAAGAATGAAGCTTTAGAAGATTGCTCTTATGAAGATGCGTGTTCTCAAGCAACATTAACCCAGTAGAATAAAGGTCTTCTAAAAATTCTGTTCCGAAAAAAGGAACTTCATTAACATGAGCTATCCTCTCTTCAACTTGCTTCTCAGTAAGTTCTTTCTCAAGCTCTTTCAACGTTTTTTCAACCTTTTGCAACTGCTGGTCAAGAATCTTATTACCCATCAACAAAGCTTCATTTCTTGCTCTCCTAACCAGTGAAAGATTAATAGTAGAAGACATTGCTTCTCTTACTCTTTCAGGAAGATTATGAGCCTCATCAACAACCACTATACAGTCCTCAAGTTTTTTTCTTGTCTTTTCAAGAAAAGCTTGAGCTACTACTGGACTAAACAAATGAGAATAATCGCATACTATTAAATCTGCTTCTTCAGCTAAAATCAAAGAAGCCTCATAACCACACAAAGGATAAGATACTTCTCCTTCAGAATAATTTAAACAATACTCCAAGACCTCATGATGATGCTTGGAAATCCCAAACCATTCATTAAGCTTTTCAACTCTGCTCTTAGCTTTAATCCTCTCAGAATAAGAATACCCACAAATATTCCCATAATACCCGCATTCTTTTCTTCTTCTTTTCTTTTTACAAAGCTCATAAAAACCATCACTTTCCTTCTCCCTCAACAACTCGTCAGAACACAAGTGCTTTTTCCCAACTAAATCAACTGCCCTTAAATCCAACCCATATTTTTCACATAATTCTCTAAACGCTTTAACAACAAGCAAATGCTGTGAAATCTTAGGAGTGCAAAAAAACAAACTAGTCCCATCAATTAGTTGTTCAATAACACCTGAAAGCACTGCATCAGTCTTACCAAGCCCTGTTGGCGCATGAGCAATCAAATGCTTTCCTTCAAAAACAGCTTCCCTAATATCAGCAATTAACTTATCCTGACCAGGCCTTACTTTCTCATGCCTAAACATGACCTCCATGAAAATAAGTTATGAGCAAACAAGTAATTAAGCTAATAGGTTACCATGACTCAGTTTTAACCAAAAACCCGTTTTCATCAAGCTTATACTTATGAGAAGGATTATTAGGGCAATAATAAATTCCATTTTCTTCTCTCATTACAATACTATAACCAGTCTCAGCATAACAAGCAGGACACACGACATTATACTTTACAGTAGGATTCTTTGCCATAAAAACCACCAAATTAAATTAGTAAGTTCAAAATATAAAAAACTAACCCCATTTTATTAACGCATGCCTTAATTCAATATTATCCTCAGCATACTCCTTCAAACTAACCCCATTCATCACAGCTTCAATTGCTTGCCTTGCAGCCATTGCTCCTGCAACAGTCCCATCAGGATGACCATGAATCCCACCGCCCATCTGGATTATCACATCCTTTCCCAGATACTTTATTAAAGAAGGCACATGAACAGGACTAAGACCACCTGAAGCAACTGGAAAAACAGGCTTCAAGCCATGCATTTTTGCTTTTAATGCCCTGTTAATCTCCTGAACTTCTTTTTTTCCACCTTCCATCTTACCAACAATAGTGCCAGTATGAAGCTGGTCAACCCCAATCAACCTAAAAACTTTTGCAAGAACAAGCATTGAAACACCATGAGCTTTATTCCTAGTGACAGCAGCATGCATTGCCCTATGAGCATGAATAATCAAACCCTTGCTATTCTCCCTAACAGTCTGTACTGCTGAAAAACCAGCAGTCAAGACATCAACCATAACATACTTTCCACCATGTTCTCTTACAAAATCCAACCTATCAAGCATTTCATCAACTTCAGCAGTAATATTAGGCATGTAAGCTTTTCTCTCTCCAGTTTCTTCTTCAGCCAAGTCTTGTTTTTCAAGAGTCCTCACTATTCTTTCCTTAAAGGGGTTAAACCTCTGAGAAGAAAGATTCTCATCATCCTTAACCAAGTCACAGCCACCATACCAAGCCTCATAAGCAACTTCAGAATGCTGTTTTGGACCAAGCCCTATCTTAGGTTTAACTATAGTGCCAAGTAACGGTCTGTCCTTCACTTTAAGTTTTTTTCTTACTCCATGAAGTCCAAACCTTGGGCCCTTAAAAGACTTCACAATCCCTTTAGTGAAAATCACGTCCTCAAGCCGAAGACTCTCAACAGCTTTCATTCCAAAAATGTTTCCAGCAATAGAAGAAAGAATCTGAGGCATGTTCCCTTTCTCAAAAAGAATCTCAGGATAAGAAACAAAAGCCTTACCTTTACTTAGCTTGAAAACCCTTGCCCTAATACTCCAAGTATGCTTAGTAGCAGTAGTCACTTTAGTCCAAGTGCCTACTGATGATTCTGCTGCAACAGCACAAGCAGCTTCTTTTAAACTAACGCCCTTAGCTGGTTTAATCTTAAACTCACATACCAAATGCTTTGAAGTAGGCTTATGCCTTGAATCATAATAATCTAAATACACATTACTCATGAAATCAAAAACACTGAAAAAGTTTATAAAGTTTGCCATTATTATTGATAACAGGTGAAAAACATGGCAAGAGTACCAACAGGAATCCCTGGACTTGATGAACTAATCCAAGGAGGGTTTCTTGAAGGAGCAAGCATCTTAGTAAGCGGAGGAGCTGGAACTGGAAAAACAATCTTCGCCTTACAATACATTTACAACGGCGCTGCTGAATACGGTGACCCAGGATTATACATAACAATGGAAGAAGGAGCCACTAACTTATGGTGGAACATGAAATCATTCAAATGGAACCTTACAAAATACGAACAAGAAGGCTTGATAAAAATCTACAAAGTTGGAATGATTGAACCAGCTGAGTTTGCTAAAAAATTCACAGATGAAGTTGAAAAAATAAAAAACATGGTTGACGAAATGGATGCTAAGAGACTAGTAATCGACTCAACCACTGCTTTTGGAATGTGGATGGGAAGCGAGGCAAAAATAAGATACGGATTATTCAAGCTTGCTGAAGAACTAAAAGAATTAAAATGCACTACTGTAATGACTGCAGAAACTCTTGGAAAAAGAGACCAATTTTCAAGATTCGGAGTTGAAGAATTCATAGCTGACGGAGTAATAGCCTTGTATTTCATGCCTCCGCAAAGAGCATTATTCGTAAGAAAAATGCGTGGAACAAAACACGACCAAAAAATTCATCCTTACATAATAGGGGAAAAAGGAATAGAAGTAATGCCAAAAGAAGAAATACTGTGGGAAAGCCTTAATAGGTAAATTAAAATTCTTCGTATTCTAAGTCCATTTCAATTTCTTCAACTGCCTCAAGAGCATCTGGAATGACCACGTCAAGCTTTCTTCTCTTCTTAATTACCTCTAATTCTGTCTCACAATACGGACAGTTGATCAAGTCGCCGTCTTTTGCTCTCTTTGACAAGTTGAATTCTTTCCCACACTTAGAACATCTGACTTTTTGACCCTGGCCAGGCATAGCTATTAGTTTGAAAAAAAGAAATATTTAAAGGTATGTTTTTTATATCCTACAGGCTAAACTATTAATGGTGACGCATTTGGAACTAGATTTAGTCTCCTTAATTGAACAACCAGAATGGAAGCAAATGCTTTTTGACATTGTTAAAAAAGAAAAAATGGACCCATGGAATATTGACATCGCATTCTTAGCAGCAAAGTTCCTTGAAAGGATAAATGAAATGAAAAAACTTGACTTCAGAATCCCTGCAAACGCAGTGCTAGCGTCAAGTATCCTTTTAAGATTTAAGTCAGACTCATGGAAGATAACTGAAGAAAAAGAAGAATACCCACTAGTTTTCATTCCAGATTACTTGATAGAAGAACCAACAATACCTGAACTAGAACCAGTGACAAGAATAACCAAAAGGCAAGTAACTTTAGAAGAATTAATAAAAGCAGTAGAAGATGCTATGGAAAAAGAAAAGAAGAAAAAAACAATCAAACGCATTGAAAAAGAACCACTACCAAAGACAATAATAAACTTGGTTGCTTCAAAAGAAGATGACTTTGAAAAACTAGTAAACGAAGTACTGGAAAAAGTAAAAGAAAAAGCAGATTCTCAAAAAATGGTCTTGTTCTCTCAGCTTCTTGAAAAAAAAGACGTGGATGAAGTAATAAAGCATTTAATTCCATTACTTCACCTTGCACATAAAGAAAAAATCCACATGTGGCAAGAAAAGATCTTTGGGGAAATATTCATAAGGCTGATAGGTGAAGATAATGCAGGCTAAAAAAATAGCAGAAGCAGCCTTATTCATGTCACCAGAACCACTAACAATCAACGAACTTGCCAAAACCATGAAAGTAGAATCAATAGCAGTAGCATTAAAAATCCTTGAAGACCTTGAAAAAGAATTCAATTCACGGGACTCTGCACTTGAAATAATAAAAGAAAACGGCAAATACTTAATGAGGGTAAAAAAAGAATTCTTGCCATATGTTTCTCATTTAGCAGTAGCGCCTGAATTTTCAAAAGCAGTGCTAAGAACGCTTGGGCTGATTGCAATAAAACAACCTGTAAAAC
>CAZBZN010000010.1:0-23464 GCA_964496415.1 Microcaldota archaeon
AACTAAAAGAGGTTGATGAAAGCCTTGAAGAGCTTGAAAACTTGAAGGCTAAAAAAGAAGAAGAACTTAAAGCCCTTGTAAAGCAAAAGAAAGAGTACGAGGAAGTTTTGGAAGAAAAGCAAAAGAAGGCAAAAGAACTTGCGTTTTCAATGACAGGGCTTTATGATGAAAAGAAAAAACTGGAGGAAGGGAAAGCAAAATTACTTGAAAAGATAGGGGAACTTAACAGGAAGCTTGAAAGAGTAAGGGAAGAACTAATGGAGAAAGAAATTGAAAAAGCAAAAATAGAGGAAAAACTAAGAGAGCTTAAAAAAGAAGCTGGCAAGTTCAAAGAAGTAAGAGTTCTTGAAATCTCAAGAAAGAAAGCTGAAGAAGAATTAGAGAAAGTTCAAAAACAATTAGACAACCTTGGCAGTGTTAATTTGAAAGCAGTGGAGTTATACTCTGAGCAGGAGAAAGTAGTAAAAGAGATGAAAGAGAAAAAGAAAAAACTTGAAGAAGAAAAACAAGCAATTCTTAACATGATTAAAGAGATTGATGAGAAGAAAATAAAAGTGTTCATGGAAGCGTTTACTGAACTTAACAGGAATTTTGACAAGTTCTTTAAACAGCTTTATCCTGAACAGGGTTCTGAGGCAAAACTCGTATTAGAGAACCCTGAAAACCCATTAGAAGGAGGCCTTTTGGTAAAAGCCAAGCCAGGTGGAAAGCAATTAAAGTCAATAGACGCAATGAGTGGCGGTGAAAAAGCCCTTACTGCGATTGCTTTTATTTTCGCAGTACAAGCTTACAATCCTTCACCGTTTTACGTTCTTGATGAAATCGATGCTCCTCTTGACAGTGAAAACTCTGAAAGAGTAGCTTCAATGATAATGAAAAGCTCTAAAAAGTCACAGTTCATAGTAATAACACATAACCCAATAGTTGCTAGGAAAGCAGACCAGATAATAGGAGTTCACATGGGAAAAGATGGTTCTTCAATAATAGAACTAGACTTGAAGAAATACTCTCTTGGAGGAGGTTAAATGTCGTCATATTGGAAGAAAATGAAAGCATTTAGAAAAAAACTTAAGAAAGTGCAGGAAAGAGCAATTCCTAAAGGAGTTCCTACAAAATTTGAAGAACAAGTGAAAAAAGCAAGAAAAATAAGTGAAGAAGCAAAGAAAAAACTTAAAGAAAAAGAAACAAAAGCGTTAGTGACTCCAACAGGATACAGGATTTCAAAGGCAAAAACCATAAAAGGACTAATAGCTGACATGATGAAGCCGCTTGAAAAAAGGGCTTATCCCCCAAAAGAAGTCACTGATGCTCTTGCAAGAAAAATGAAATACAAGAGAAAAGAAGTAACTCCTGAGGAAGGAATGCTCTGGAACCTCTTGTTAAAAGACCCTGTTTCAAAAGAATACCTTGAATCCATCTGGGAAAAAATATAATTACCTCCTACGTCTTCTTTTCTTTTCAACCCCAAACTTTTTACGGAGCTCTTCCATTTCTTTTGCAGCTCCTTCTTTTTTCTTCCTGATTTCTCTCATAAGCTCAGCTTGTTTTTCCATAAGGTGTTTTATTTCCTCTTCACGTGACTTTATTTCTTCTAAAAGAGCTTGTTTTTGCCTTTCAAGCTTCCTTTTTTCAATTTCAATACGTTTTTGCTTTTGATAAGACTGAACTGCTTTAGGACCTTCAATTTTAAGCTCTGTCTCTTTTTTATTAAGTTCTTCTAGTCTCCTGTCTATCGCGCTTATTTGAAGCTTCCTTTCAGTTACTTCTTCATTAAGTTTTTCAAGTATCCCGCTTCCAACAAGAACCCTTCTTTCCTCAGCACGTAGTTTTCCAGCCTCACCTTGACTAAACTTCCTGTCTAAATCAGCCCAGAAAATACCTTCTTCCATTGCAGCAATCTTATCCTCAAGGTCTTCAATTTGCCTTTCAATTTTCCTCTGTTCTTTTGCTTTAGCAACAGCTTTTTTTGCTTCAAGCTTAGCTAATTCTGCTTTTAGAATGTTTAACTCAGCCTCTGCAGCAAAAGGATTCTCACGAGCTTTCAAGTATGCTTCTTTTTCCATTTCTTCAATTCTCTTATTTCTTTCTTCAATTTCTTTTTTCCAATCCTCTTCTTTACCCATACGTTTTTTAATGATTAAAGAAGTATTTAAACCCAAGACTGAAGGGGGTAAGTTGATGAAAATAAACCAACCGACTAAGACAAAGTATCCTAAGGGGAAGAATTACCCTTCTAAGATAGTAGAAGAGTTAAGCGAACAGCAGAAGGAAGCAAAGGGAATTAAGAGGATCTTGAAAGCATGGATTAGGAAATGGGTGTTGAAGCAGAAAGTAAAAGCTAAGAAAAAGCCAAAAGCAAAGTAATTTTGTTTATACTGTTTCTAGCTTGAAAGAAACATTGCATCCTTTCAAGGTTTGGTGGACTTGGTTTGCTATGCTTAAAGCTTCTTCAGTGCTTACTCTCCTACCCCACTCGTACACGTAGTCGTAGTTTCCTTTCACAGGCTTAAAGCCCATGCTCATCAAACGCTGAGTTACTTCCATTGGAGAAGCTCCTTCACTGTTAAACCACAAGGTCAGATAAGTCCTCATGAAGTAAAAGAAATCAATAGGGAAATAAATAAGTTTTGCTGTTGTTTTACAATCAGTAAAGTATTTTAAATCGGATTGTTTTAGGAAATTGAAGGTGAGAAAATGAAAGGCTTTGAAAGGAAAAATGCTTGGCAGGAGTATGATCATAAGAAGGTAATGGCTTTTGCTGAGGAGTATAAGGATTTTTTGTCAAAAGCTAAGACTGAAAGGGAGGCAGTGGAGGAAGTAGTGAAAGCTGCTAGAAAAGAAGGGTTCAAGGAATACCCTAAGTCAAGGCAAAGGTTTTACTTGGTTTTTAAGGAAAAGGCAGTTGCGCTTGTAATTAAGGGAAGGAAGCCTGCTGAGCAGGGCATGCTTATTCTTGCAGCTCACTTGGATTCTCCTCGCATTGACTTGAAAATGGTTCCATTGTATGAAGACAAGGATTCAAACCTTGTTCTTTTGGACACTCATTATTATGGGGGTATTAAAAAATACCAGTGGGTTAATCATGCTTTAGCATTGCATGGAGTGATAGTAAGAAAGAACGGTGAGAAGAAAAAAATAATAATTGGAGAAAAGCCTGGTGAAGAAGTGTTTGTGGTGCCGGATCTTCTTCCTCATCTTGGGAAGAAGCAGTTGGAGAAGAAAGCAAGTGAGGTTATTGAAGGAGAAAACCTTGACGCCGTGTTCGGGCATGTTCCTGTAAGAAAACCTAAGGACAAGGATAAAGAGCTTATTAAAAAAGCTGTGCTGCAGGCTCTTAACAAAAAATACGGTATTAGTGAAGATGACTTTATTTCAGCAGACTTGTCGTTAGTTCCTGCTGGAAGACCAAGAGATGTTGGAATAGACCATGGCTTGATTGGAGGGTATGGGCATGATGACAGGTCGTCGGTGTTTACTGTTTTGAAAGCAGTGCTTGAAGTAAAGAACCCTGAAAGAACTGTTGTCGCGTTCTTTTTTGACCGTGAGGAAATCGGAAGCGAAGGAAGTGCTTCAGCAAAGTCAGCTTTCCTTAAGCACGTTGCAGGACTAGTGAGTAATGATCCTGAAACAGCTTTGCTTAATTCTGCTGCGTTGTCAGCTGACGTTGATGCTGGAATGCATCCCTTGTACAAGGAAGTGTTTGAGAAAAAGAACACTGCAGTGCTTGGCAAAGGAGTAGTGGTTACTAAGTACACTGGCAGAGGAGGAAAGTATGAAGCTAATGAGGCAAGAGCAGAATACATAGCTTTTGTCAGGAGAGTATTTGATAATGCTGGAGTAGTATGGCAGCCTGGGAGTCTTGGAAAAGTTGATGCTGGAGGAGGAGGTACTGTAGCAGCTTATCTTGCAAGGCATGGCATGGACGTGGTTGACGTAGGAGTTCCAGTGATGTCAATGCACTCGCCGTTTGAAATCTTAAGCAAGGCAGACCTTTACTCAGCTTACTTAGCATTTAAAGCTTTTGCTAAGAGTAAAGGGTTTTAAGCAACTTGCAAGATAATAAAAAAGCATGTCAAGCAAAGTGTTTTTTGAGTCTGAAGGAGTATTACAAGAGTACGTTGTTTTGGATTGTGTGTATGAGCCTGCTGAGGACTCGTACTTGTTATTGGAGTCAGTGTTAAAAGAAAACGTTAAAGGCAAAAAGGCTTTGGAAGTTGGAAGTGGCTGTGGGCTGATAGCTGTCGAGCTTGCTTTAAGAGGAGCTGACGTCACAGCTGTTGACGTGAATCCTGTTGCTGTAGAAAACACGTTAATTAATGCTGTAAAGCATGGAGTTAGGGTTATTGCTTTTGAAAGTAACTTGTTTGAAAAAGTAAGAGGAAAGTACGATTTGATAGTGTTCAATCCTCCTTATGTTCCTACTGAGAAGAATGAGAAAAAGGACTTGTTGAGTTTGTCTTGGGATGGTGGTGTTGATGGGTCAGCAGTTATTAGAAAGTTTCTTAGCAAGTTTAAGGGTTTTTTAGCTGGTAATGGAAAGTGTTTTCTGCTGGTTTCTTCTAAAAACAACATAAAAGAAAGCCTTGAGGAAAAAGGATGGCGGGAAGTAGGCTCTAAGAACTTGTTTTTTGAAAAGCTTTTCGTAATGAAGTATGAAAAAATTAAAAAGTAATTATTTAAATATTTGTCCGGTTTTTCGGACAAAAATTAAATATTTTGTCCGGTTTTACGGAAAAATTTAAAAATGAATTTAAGCAAAATAACTTCATGGATGCTTTTTTTATTGAGAGAGAAAGAATATTTAATAGGAGAAAAGAAGAGGCTTTGAAACTAAAGCCTAGGTTTTTTTATAAGGAATTATATTCCCTTGTGAAAAAACATAAGAGTGTTGGAATTTATGGGTTGAGGGGTTCTGGAAAAACAACTTTAGTACTTCAGGTTGCTTCAAAGTTCAAAGACAGTTATTATTTTTCATGTGATTCATTAGTATTAAGGGGCATTAGGCTTTATGATTTCTTGGCTTATCTTGAATCAAAAGGATATAAGAAGATTTTCATTGATGAGATTCATTCTTATCCTGATTGGAGTAAAGAGCTTAAAATAGCATATGATGATTTTGACATTAGCATTGTTTTTACTGGTTCTTCTAAGCTTGCAATTGAAAGCAAGAGCGAGATGCTTAGAAGAAGTGTGTTGTTTCATCTTCCACCTTTGTCATTTAGAGAGTATTTATACTTAAGTAGAGGCGTAGTTTTACCAAAAGCAACCCTTGATTTGATAATTGATGAAAAGGAAAGAAAAAAACTCTTGTTAGAAGTACAACCTTATGCTTCGTTAGTTAGTGAGTTTATTAGTTTTGGTGGGCTTCCTATTGGTTTATCAAAAGAAAGGTCATTATTTTTAGGAGTTGTTAAAAAGATAATTGATGATGATATCCCAGCTGTTAGGAAAGTTGATAATGCTTTTAAGTCAAGTGTTTATAAGATTTTAAAAGTGATAACCACTTCTTCTCCTGGCGGAATAAGTATTAGAACTTTGGCTAGTGTCTGCGGAAGGCATTCTGATACCATAGAGGATATAATAAGTCTTCTTGAGGGTGCTGGATTGATAAAAGTCATTAGCCCTTGGGCTCGGGGACCAAAATTAGTTAGAAAAGAGAAAAAAATAACTATGGTGCTTCCATTTAGAAGCGTTCTTTCCAATACTTATTCTGTAATACCTGACAAAGGAGCTTTAAGAGAAGATTTTTTCACTCACCATTTTGAAAAAGTTTATTATTACCCAACTGGTTCGAGAAAAAGCCCTGATTATGTCATAGATAATACCGTTTTTGAGATCGGCGGCGGCTCTAAAGGTTTTTCTCAGTTGAAGAGAAAAGGTTACTTGGTGACAGATGAAATGGTTCTTGAAAAAAATAAGCTTCCATTAGTCTTATTTGGCTTGCTGTATTGATTTAAATAGTTGTCCGGTTTTTCGGACAAAATCACTGTTTTTTGTACGGTTTTCTGGACATCAATTGCTTGACCTTGTTTTGTGGTTCTTATGATTCATTAAGAATTATATATCATGCTAAGCTTAAAAGCTTACTGGTGGTCTAATGCCTATTAATGCTGACCCTGAGTTTTTTGCTGCTCAGAAAAAGTATGAAGAGGCTCGGACTCTTCAGGACAAAGTTAAGTATCTTCAGGAGATGATTTCCAAAGCACCAAAGCACAAGGGAGCTGAGAACCTCAGGAGAGAGTTAACCCGTAGGCTTGCAAGATTAAAAGAGCAGTTAAAAGCTCAGAAAAAGAAAGGAGGAGGAAAGTCCCTTGCAGTTAAAAAACAAGGGTTTCAAGTGGTCATTATCGGCTTTCCTAATACTGGAAAGTCAACTCTTTTGAAAAAGCTTACTACTGCTGATCCTTTGATAGCTGATTATCCTTTTACTACTAAAGAACCTGAAGTTGGAATGGTTGATTTTGAAGGAGCAAAGCTTCAGCTTGTTGAAGTTCCTGCGCTTTTAGAAGGAGCTGCTGAAAATCAAGCAATGCTTTTAAGCATAGTGATGAATGCTGATGGCATAATATTGCTTTATGATGATGAAACTCAGAAGCAGATTCTGTTAAAAGAGCTTGAAAAGTTCGGCATTAAGAAAAGGGTCTTGTTTTTACGAAAAGGTGAAGAGATCACTCCAAAGCAGTTGTTTGAGTACTTTGACTTGATTAGGGTTTATACTAAAGAACCAGGAGAAGAGCCTGAGAGACAACCAATCGTTGTAAAGAAAGGAACTACTGTTCTTGAAGTTGGAAGGATTATTCACAAAGACTTTGTGAAAAAATTCAAGTATGCTAGGGTCTGGGGTTCGTCAAAGTTCCCTGGCCAGAGAGTTGATAAGGATTATGAGTTGAAAGATGGCGACGTCGTAGAATTTCATATTAACTAGCTTTAACTTTTGGCTTCTTCTATTGCTTTGTTTAGTGCTTTTAGCAGTTCTTCTACTTGGATTCCATGAGCAGCTGCTCCTTGTTCTACTGTTTCAAACTGAGCTGCAGCGCATCCAATGCAGTGAACTCCGAAATCCAGAAACACTGGGATGGTTTCAGGGTGTTCTCTTATAACTTTAACTATTAAGTCGTCTTTTTTTATCACATCTGACATGTTTTCACCTTCATAATTTTTTAAGAATGTCTTTTACGTCAAGGATTTTCAGGGTTTTTGACTTGTACTTGATGTTTTTCTTGGTTGGCACGATTAAAATCTTTTCACATGGAAACTTGTTTAATTTTTCTTCAGTCTTTTTTATTTCTTCTTTGCTTATTTTATTTTTCCATTTGACTTCTCCAACTAGTTTCAGTTTGTTAAAGTCTCCTAGGACGATGTCAACTTCTAGGTTTGGTTTTGATATCATGAATTCTCTCTTGTTTAAGACCTTGGCTAATAAAGTTCTAAAAAATGCTTCTGTATGTTTTGGTAGTTTTTCTTTGAAGTACTTTTTATCAAGGTCTGTTTCTGAAAAGTTGTATTTTTCATCAAGGTAGTAGTAGAGGTCTATCATAGGTGATTCAATAAAGTAATAATACTTGTTTTTATAGTAATCTTTTGTTCTTTTTATAAGGCCTATTTGAATCAGGTTCTTTAAGTATTGTTTTATCATGCTTGTGTCTTGTTTTTTTATTAATCCTAAAGAATACAAGTACGCAACTATTTCTGAAAGGTTGTTTTTACCGCATGCTATTGCTCTTAGGATGCCTTCATATCTTGCTGATAGGTTTTTTTCTTCTTCTTCAAAAATTTCTCCCACTAATGCTGGGACAGTTAATTTTAAAGCATTTAAGTCTAATTCTCCTTTGAAGAATCTTAATAAAAGCGGTTCTCTTAAGTAAACACAGTTTTCTATTAACTTCTTACCTTCATATTTGTTTTTCAAGTTCCTTATTATGTCTCTTTCGTCTATCAAATTCATCTTGAATTCAAGAAACAAGCCAAGGATAGGAGAGTTGCTGCTAATTAATTTCTTAGCTAAGTTTAAAGTTGAAGTGACAAGTATTATGTTTTTAGGTTGTTTTATGTGTAAGTATTCTAAAAATTCATCCCCAAGCCTATGGAACTCGTCAACTATTACTGTTTTTTTAGTATCGTCTATTATCCTTATTAGTTCTTTGAGATTTATGTTTTCTTTTCTTCTTTCGTAGTATATGCTTTTGTCTTTTCTTACAAAGAAATACTCTCCATTCTTGAACATGCGTTTAATTAGGAAAGTTTTTCCTGTTTTTCTCCTGCCATACACAAGCAAAGGAAGTCCTAAGCTTTTAATTTTCTTTTCATCAACAAATCTTTCTATAATCATAGTTATAGTAATCACAGTTATACTTATTAAACTTTTCGATAGCTAATTCTTTAATTCCTTTTTTCTTTGCAACATACCCATAGGTTTCAACTTTATGTCTTTAATGTGTTTTTTATGATAGTTTTCTTAGGTTTTCAACGCTTTCCTTAATAGCTCTTTCAGTGTATTCTATGTCTTCTTGTTTAGTGTGTCTTCCTATGGTTATTCTCAACGAACCATGGGCTTTTTCAGGAGGCAGTCCTACTGCTGTCAAAACATGCGACGGTTTAAGTTCATGAGAACTGCACGCACTTCCAGTGCTTGCAGCTACTCCTTTTTCATCTAAAAGCATTACTAATGCTTCTCCTTCTATGAAGTCAAACCCAAAATTAGCGTTGTTTGGAAGTCTTTTTTCAGCATGCCCATTCAACCAGGAATCAGGAATTTCAAGAACCTTTTTTATTAGCTCGTCTCTTAGTTTTTCTTCTCTTTTGCTTTCTTCTTCCATTTTTTCAAAGCTGATCTCAGCTGCCTTTGCAAGCCCTACTATTCCTGGAATGTTTTCAGTTGAGCTTCTAAGTCCTCTTTCATGACCCCCTCCATGAAAAAGAGGAGTAATCTTTACTCCTTCACGCACGTAAAGAAAGCCTGCTCCTTTCGGACCGTAGATTTTATGACCTGATACGCTCATCAAGTCAACGAACTCTAAGTTTATTGGGATTTTTCCAAAAGACTGCACTGCATCAGTGTGGAAGTAAACTCCTTTCTCATGAGTGATTCTTGAAAGTTCCCTTAAGTCTTGAATCGTTCCTATTTCATTGTTTGCATGCATTATTGAAACAAGTATTGTGTCGTCTCTTATTGCTTTTTCAAGGTCTGTTGGGTCAACCAACCCGTCTTTGTCAACAGGCAAGTAAGTTACTTCAAAACCTTGTGATTCAAGCCACTTGCATACGTTTAAAACTGCATGATGCTCAATACTTGAAGTAATTATGTGTTTTCCTTTTTCTTTGTTAGCAAAAGCCACTCCTTTGATAGCAATATTGTTTGATTCTGTTCCTCCTGAAGTAAAACATATCTCCCCAGGTTCTACTTTAATGAGTTCTGCTATTTTTTCTCTTGAGTCTTCTAGTGCTTTGCTTGCTTCCCTGCCCCATTCGTGAAGGGATGAGGCATTACCAAACTTCTGTGAAAAATAGGGTTTCATGGCTTCTAAGACTTCAGGGTCAACTGGTGTTGTAGCAGCATAATCTAAGTAAATTTTTTTCATCTCATCACCTTTTCAGTTACACTTGTCATGGCTTCCTATCTTCTTGCATAATTCGCAGTAGTTTACTTTTTTACCTTTGATTATTTTTTCAGCAGCTGCTTTTATCACTCTTTTAGTGTTTGGTTTTTTCAGAAGTTCTTTTGCTTTTTTCCCTCTTGCTTGTTTTAAGTATCTTGATATTGCTGGTTGGGTTGTCCCAAGAACTTCTGCTATTTGTTTTTGAGTGTATTTTTTTGATAATTCTTTAGCTAACAAGGCTCTTATGCTTGGAAGTATTTCTTTTACAGCGATTTCGCAGTAAGCAGTAGTTATTCTTGGTTTCATTTCAATCACACAAAATAATATACCACTGGTATTATTATACCTATGATATTTTTAAAGGCTTTGGGTTTTGTTTAAAAGTTTAAAAACAAGACTTGAATAATTAGTTTTAACAAGCACGTGGGCGAGTAAAGTGACCTATAAAGTGAAAGGACTTACTGAAGCTGAGGCAAAAAGAAGGCTAAGCGTTTATGGTAAAAACGAAATTGTTGAAGAGAAAAAAGAAAGCACTTTGAAGATGTTTTTATCGCAGTTCACGTCTCCTATTATTCTTCTTTTGCTGTTTGCTGCAGTGCTTTCAGGCTTGACAGGTTATTTTAAAGGAGGAAATTACTTTGACAGCATGCTGATTGTTACCATAGTTTTTGCAGCTGGGATAGCTGGTTTTATTCAAGACTATAAGGCTGAAAAAACAGTTGAGGAGTTGAAGAAATTAGCTACTCCAAAAGCAAAAGTAATAAGAGAAGGTAAGGAAAAAGTGATTGATTCTACTGAAATCGTTCCAGGGGATATTGTTGTAGTTGAAGCTGGGGACGTGATTCCAGCTGACGGGGTGATTATTAAAGGTTTTCTTGAACTTGATGAGTCAATGATGACAGGAGAGTCAAAAGCAGTAAAGAAAAAAGTCAAAGATGAAGTTTTTTCAGGAGCAAGTGTTTATACAGGAGAAGCTTTGATAAAAGTAACTCTTACTGGAATGAATACAAAGATGGGACAGCTTGCTTTGAAAATGCAGGAAATTAAAAGGGAAAGCACTCCTTTTCAAGAGGATATGAAAAAATTCACTAAAAAAATAGTAAGTTTTACTTTGATTGTAATTTTTATAACTTTCTTAGCTGGAGTTAGGAAATTTGGCTTTATAGAAGCATTACTAATAGCTGTCTCGCTAGCAGTAGCTGCTGTGCCTGAAGACCTGCCGGCAGTGATTACTATCGCGCTTTCTCTTGGAGCAAGAGAAATGGCAAAAGTAAAAGCTTTAGTTAGAAGGCTTGCTGTTGCTGAGTCAATTGGAAGAGTTGACGTGATATGTACTGACAAGACAGGGACTATAACAGAAGGAAAAATGAAAGTAATTGACAAATGGTTTTTAAGCAGTAAGAAAAGTTCTCAAACTCGTGAGAGTGAATTGTTTCTAAAAGTTTGTTATTATTGTAATGACGCTGAAAAAGTCATTAACCAATCAAAAGAGGAATGGGTTGGTGATGAGACAGACATTGCTTTGATGAGGTATGCTTTTGGAAAGATAAAACCTCTGGGAAAAAGAATTGATGAAGTTCCATTTGATTCTAAAAGGAAAATGATGACAGTAGTGCATAAAATTGGCTCTGGGAAGTTTGTGTTTTCAAAAGGAGCTCCTGAAGTAATAATCAAGAAATGCTCTAAAGCAATAGTTGATGGGAAAATAGTAAAGCTGAACGACAAATTAAAGAAATCAATTATTTACAAGAACGATGAGTTATCTTCAAAAGGATTTAGAGTTTTGGCTTTGGCTTATAAAGAACTTAAACGCAAGGAGGATTATGAGAAAAACCTGACATTCATAGGGTTAATAGTTTTGTCTGATCCTCTAAGGCCTGAAGTTCCAGAAGCAGTGGAAGAATGCTACAAGGCAGGGATTAGGATAATAATGATAACAGGGGATAATCCAAAAACAGCTTTGGAAATCGCTAGAGAAGCAGGAATAATGACTGAAGGAGTAGTCATTGGTGAAGAAATAGAAAAAATGAATGATGAAGAACTAGAGAGTATCCTTTCAAAAGGAGTTAATGTTTTTGCTAGGACAAATCCTTTCCATAAGCTACGGCTTCTTGAAATTTTGAAACGCAAAGGCCACATAGTAGCAATGACTGGGGATGGAGTCAATGATTCCCTTGCATTAAAAAAAGCAGACGTGGGAATAGCAATGGGAATAAAAGGAACTCAGGTTGCTAAAGAAGCAAGTGACATAATCTTATTAGATGATAACTTTTCAAGCATTAGAAATGCTGTAAAACAAGGAAGAAGAATCTTTGACAACATCAGAAAATTTGTTGATTATTTATTTACTTGTAATATTGCAGAAGTAACGGTGGTGTTGTTAGCAACTCTCTTCCTGCCTTTTATATCACTTTATCCTGTGCAGATTCTTTGGATTAACCTGATAACCGACGGGCTTCCTGCCTTAGCTTTGTCAGTTGACCCACCGCGGCCTGATGTTATGAAAAGAAAGCCAAGAAAGAAAACAGAGGGAATAATAAACAAAAAACTTGCAATGCTGATCGCGGGAATAGGGGTTAAAAAATCATTAGTTGTATTAGGTACTTTCTTAGCAGTGCTTCCATTAGGAATTGAAAAAGCAAGAACAACATTGTTTACTGCTTTCATAATGTACGAGTTCGTAAGGATAGCAGTGATAAGATACAATGAAAAACTAACCTCATTAAAGGACTGGTTTGCAAACAAGTTCCTAATTTATTCTCTGGCAGCATCTTTTGGACTGCAACTGATGATATTATATTCTCCTCTTTCAAAATTCTTTAAAATAGTTCCTTTAGGAGTTTACGAGTGGGGAGTCCTGATAGCTGGAACAATAATAGGCTTTGCTCTTGGAATACTCATTGCAATGGCAGTTGATTATGTTTCAAAACAAGAATACTGAGGTGAGTTAAGATGAATAAAAAAATCATTGGAATAGGATTAGCTTTTGTAGTTTTGGGTTTTGTATTGGAAAGCATTAAGTTTGCTTTTGCTAAGACAAAAGCAGAGTTAAAAGCAACAGCAGTTTCTTTTGGAATACCTGATGCATTAATCGTTCTTGGATTACTGTTAGTAATTGCCACATTTTTCATTAAAAAATAAGATGACTCTTTGTTCCTTGATCATTTTTTGGTATTAGTTTGAACCATACTTGTATTTTTCATACTTGGTGTTTTCGATAAGTTTGTCTGCTATTATGCATCCAGGGTCTGGTCCTAAAGGATCTCCTGTGTACGCGTACGCCCTTGCCCTGCATCCTCCGCACACATACTTGTAAGGACAATTGCTTGCAAAATGCTGCGAAGAATCCCTGTCTCTAAATTTATTAAACAGCTCATTATTTTTCCATACATTCACGAACCCGTCTCTAAGCACGTTTCCTACTTTGATTGGCATGAACACGCAAGGGTAAATATCTCCATTATGGTCTATTGCACAATAACACCTTCCAGCACCGCATCCTCCTACAAATTCAGCAAGAGCCAACGCATTTGCATAGTTCCCCTCTAAAGATATGTCTCCAAAATGAGCTAAAGAAACATGCTTTCCTTCTTTTTTCATTACTTTTTCCATGCTTATACGAGCATAAGTAGGGCTTGTTGAAAAAACTTTTAATCCTCCTTTTTCAAGTTCTGAGTACAAGTACTTCATTAGTTTTTCTCTTTCATCAGGGCTTAAGTCAAGTTCTTGGATTTGTTTTCCTCTTCCAACAGGAACAAAATTAAAGAACATCATCGTGCAGACGCCAACGTCTCTTGCAAGTTTTATCATTTCTGGAACTTTACTAACATTTTGACTTGTAACAGTGTAAGCTATTCCAGTGCACATTCCGGCGTTTTTAGCATTTTTTACTCCTTGCAATGCTTTCTTCCATGCTCCTTTTACTCCTCTAAAAGCATCATGTTCTTTAGCATTAGGAGAGTCAATGCTTACTTCAACATACTGTACTCCTGCTTCTTTCATTTTTTCAGCTATCTTAGGAGTAATGAGAGTTCCATTAGTAGCAACATTTACATAAATTCCTTTATCAGCAGCGTATTTAAATATTTCAAAAATGTCAGGAGTAAGCAAAGGCTCTCCTCCTGAAAAAGCAATTGAAACTACTCCTGCTTCTTCAAGCTGGTCTATTACTTTTTTCTTTTCTTCTGTTGAAAGTTCGTCAGGAGCGCCAGCAGGACTTGCATTAGCATAACAGTGCTTGCATTTTAAATTGCATTTTTTAGTCACATTCCATACCACGAGGAAAGGAGCAACAAGACGCTGCGGTTTAGTAACCCCATATTCTGCTATTGACCTAACAGTAGTGACAAGCCCCTTTCTATAATAAGGATTCTTAAATGTCTCTACAAATGTTTCTTTGCTTCCACCAAAAGCCTTTACTCCTTTGTTAACAGCAAAGCCAACTATCTTTGAATTAATTAATTCTCCGATTCCATGCGGTTTTCTTTCCCCTACAACTATATCAAGAGCTTTTTCAAGCCTTTCTTTCTTAGCAAAATGCTTTAAAACAATCCTCGCAGCAGGGTTTTCAAACAATCTTTTAATATACACTCCAGCATTCTGAAGTTCAGGCATTTAACTCACTTCCTTTCAATTTATTTGCATTTCTATTAATTTATATTTTGGCGCCTCTTATAACTTACTTTTTAAACAATGTCCCATGATAAGTATGTATTGCTGTTTTTGTTAAAGTAACAAACCAAAAGATAGCTAAAAGCAAGTACAAGCTAAACCCAATATAGTCAATTAAAGTGATTTTGAATAATGATGATAAATTATGACTTGCTGCTACATACGCGCCAAGAGGGAAAGTAAAAGCCCACCAGGACATGGCATAAGGAAGTTTTATTTTTCTTATGTAGTGTAAAGTCATTATAAGAGCCATTATAACCCACCATATTCCAAACCCCCAAAGCAAGAGCCCAAACACGAAAAAAGGTTCTTTTATAGTTATGAATGGCGAATTTTTAACTAAGTTAATTAATGCTGTTGTTCCAACCCCAATTGGTCCAAGATTTATCCATATTGTTGGAGCAAGAATACTTGGCAGGGGATGATGAAGGATGAACCTATATAATGATATTGCTAGTAAAGCTAAGTAAAGAAAGAATCCTGCACCCCATCCAAAATAATTTAAGAAAATAACAATTTCTTTGGTCACTCCTGAAAAGTAGGGTATGATTAAACTTCCTGAAGTTGGAATTACTATCAACCCTACAGGGGGTATGAACCACGCTGGGTTTATGTGTTCTAATTTAACATCCTCTTTTTTAAACATTAAGTAAGGTGTTATTATACTAAAACAAACAGTAAATATTGCTCCTATAAACCAAAAAATTTCTCCAGCTATGATATCTTTTTTGATTATGATAAAATTAGTTGCTAAAACAAGAATTCCTATTGCTATAGTAGCATAAAAGTTTGAAAGTATAGGATGTTTTAAGTCAGCTAGTGCTTCTTTTTTATAAAATATCCATCTAAGAGTCCAGGGTATTAATAAAATGAAAAACAGGAAGATATTGAAATAAAACAAAACATATGCTAAGTTTTTCAAAAAGCTGAAGTATTGTGAATAAGCAAGGCTTGTTATAGCAAAGATTCCAGTACCCATAATAACTGCAAACCATGAGGGCGTGAAATTTTTGATAATCTGACACTTACACTCAATTTCCTCTAACATAGAAATCACATTAAAAATTAGATGAGAACATCATTTAAAGTTTTTGTTTTACACTTTAATACTTTATTCTAAGGCTTTTATCATTATTATGAAGCTTATTCCTGCGAGGAATGCGAGCATGTTAAGCATTGACCTGCGCAGGTTTTTTTCTTTATGAAGCTCTGGAATCAAGTCAGAGGAAGCAATGTATAAGAACCCTCCTGCTGCAAAGGGAATTAACGAGAAGAACCATGAAGCGTTCTTAAGTAGGAATCCTATTATTCCTCCAATAATGCAAGTTGTTTGTGACAAAAAGTTGAACTTAAGTGCTTTCTTTTTGGAAAAACCTGAGTAGACGAGTACTGCGAAGTCCCCTAGTTCTTGAGGGATTTCATGGCCAATGATTAAAAGGGTAGTGATTATTCCAAAAGGAACGCTTATTAAAAAACTAACTGCTATTATCAAGCCGTCTATGAAGTTATGCACTCCATCCCCTAATAGGATTAAGTAAGACACTGGATGAACTTCACATTTTGGTTCATGGCAATGATGCCAGTGAAGGATTCTTTCAATAAAAAAGAATAACACGAACCCAAAAATCATCACTGCAAAAGAATAAAAAGAAGAAAAATGCTCAAGGCTTTCTGAAAGCAAGTGAAAGAACGCTCCTGCTAAGAGGCCGCCTGCGGAAAAAGCAACCAAAGCCATCAGCAACTTTTCAAATACTCTTTTCTTCAAAAAGAGGGTAATAACTCCTATTAAAGCTACGAGACTGTCAATAATGGTTGCAAGCAGGATCCACGCGAGCATGATTTTCACTTTTTGCAATGATGCATTGTAAGATTACTTAACTTTACGTAAAAGGTATTAATAAATAATCTGAAAAAGTTAAAAGATAAAAGAGGGTTGGAAGTGATTGAATGAGAAGGATTCTTGTCATGAGTGGAAAGGGAGGAGTTGGGAAAACAACAGTAGCTGTAAATCTTGCAGTAAAGCTTTCTGAAAAGTATAAGGTTGGCTTGCTTGATATTGACATTCATGGCCCTAATGTTCCTAAAATGCTTGGCTTAGAAGGAAAAACATTAGAAGAAAAAGATGGAAAGATAAAGCCAGTTAATTACAATAATAACCTTAAAGTAGTGTCCGTAGGCTTCATGCTTAAAGAACAGTCAATCCCTATAATCTGGAGAGGTCCTTTAAAACATAAGCTGGTGAGTCAGTTTCTTAATGATGTTGAATGGGGTGACTTGGATTACTTTATTGTTGACTTGCCTCCTGGAACAGGGGATGAAGTCATAAGCATCACGCAGTTGATTACAAAACCAGCAGAAGCAGTAATAGTTTCAACACCACAAGAAGTAGCTTTGCTTGACGTGAGAAAAGCAATTAATTTCGCAAGACGGCTAGGACTTGAAATAGACGGAGTAATAGAAAACATGACCAGTGAAGTTTTTGGAACAGGTAATGTTGAAAAAGTTGCAGAAGAAGAAGGAATTCCTTTTCTTGGAAAAATACCTTTACATAAGAAAATATCACAGTCAGGTGACTCTGGAAAGCCTTTTGTTAATGACAAAGAATTCAAAGAATTTGCTGAAATAGTTGAGAAAATAGAAAAAATAAAATAGCAACTGTTATTTTAGTATTCCTTTTACTATGAAGTCTATTGCTTGTTCTTCTGAAAGCCCTCTGCTCATAAGAGTTTCAATTTCTTTTTTATTAATCCTGCCTATTGATGCTTCATGAGTAATCCGCGCAAGAGGATGGTTTACTGCAATTTTAGGCACTGCTTCTGCTTTTGCCTTGTCTCCTTGTACTATTTCATGACAGTCAACGTGCCCTCTTGTGTTTGCAGCGTTTCCTATTATCTCTCCAAGAACCTTAGCAGAGGAATTTTCAGTTAGGACTATCCTGCTTTTTGCAGTTCCGCTTGCATTCTCTCCATCCAAATAAAGGGATTCTTTTATTATTATCTTATCATCTTTTTTCCCATACGCTTTTGTTATAAGATTGCATGTGCTTGACTTTTCTTGCTTTACTTCATAGTCAAGGTCAAGAAATCCAACTTTTCCTTTTACTATTTTGAACTCATCTTCAAGAACTGCTTTTTCCTCAAGCACTGCTCTTAACTTAGGTTTAACTATAACATGCCCTTCTTCAGGATGAAAATGTTCCTCAAAATATTCTACTTTCGCGTTTTTCTTTACTTTCATGTCAAACTCCATCACGTGCTCTATGTCTTTTGCATTTGGAAACATGCAATGAGATAAAAAACTCACTTTAGAGTTTTTGCCTATCACAAAACTTGACTTTATCACTTGTCTTCCTTTTTCGGGAGTCATTCCAAAACACAAATGAACAGGATTTTCTATCACCACGTTATCTTCAACAATCACTTTAACTTTTACTCCTTCTTCAAAACTCTCCAAATTTATTTTTATTCCTTCCACTTCTGTTTTTCCAAGCACCTTATTACCATTCACTACAGCACTTGCAGTAGTTTTTTGAAGTAAATCTAACAAATTAGCTCCTGTTGAAGAATAAACTCTTACTATTTCTTCGTATTCTTTTGAATAATCAAAACCATCAGCCATTAAGCTTCTCCTCTCTTATTTTTCCAACATGCAAGCACTTTGAACAGTTTTCTCTGAAAAAACTTGCTACATTCTCAGGCTTATCTTGTTTGATAATTTTTCCTTCACACATTAAAGAAACCACGTCACCTATTTCAGCCATTTTTTCATTATGAGTTATCAAAAGCACTGAAGTACCCTGCTTTTTGAAGTCCTTTATGATCTTTTTAATTACTTCAATAAAAGCAAGGTCTATTCCTGAGTCAGGCTCGTCTAAAATCACTAGTTCAGGATTCATTCCCATAACTGACGCTAGTTCTATTCTTTTCCTTTCCCCACCACTGAGGTTATCGTCAACATTTCTTTCAAGATATTGTTCAGGGTTAAGCCCTACTTTTTTCAGCAGTTCTTCTGGCTTGACTTTACTGTTTATTGACAAGTAATCACGTACTGTTATTCCTTCAAAAACAGCAGGATTTTGCCATGCTAAAGTTATTCCTTCTTCAGCTCTCTTATTAATAGGATAACTAGTGATGTCCTTTCCTTTGAAAATTATTCTCCCTTCATTTGGTTCATACCCATATAACCCCATTATAACTGCTGCCAGCGTAGTCTTACCAGTTCCGTTGACTCCTATCACTGAATGAATTTCTCCTTTCATGACCTGAAGGTTTACTCCTTTCAAAATCTCTTTTTCTTTTGAACTATAATAAACGTTTTTAACTTCTAACAAAACCTGCAATTGCCTTCCCCTCTTACTTCAAAGCCATAATTATACCAGTGGTATTATTTAAAATTATCTTTCCGAATTTCTTAAAAACAAGAACAGCTTACTACTGATTCATGAAGCAAGGGGCAAAGTTTTTCATAGGAACTTCTGGCTGGTCTTATTCATGGAACCCTGATGGGTTCGACTGGTATGCTGAAAACAGCGGATTGAATGCTGTAGAGTTAAACTCTTCGTTCTATAGGTTTCCTTTTCCTTCATACGTCAAGCACTGGGCAAAAAAAGGAAAAGACCTTGCTTGGGCAGTGAAAGTAACAAGGTGGATAACGCACAGGAAAAAATTCAACCAATGCATTGAGCTTTGGAACCGTTTCCACTTGCTGTTCAAGCCTTTAGAAGAAAGCATTCATTATTACTTGTTCCAGCTTCCTCCAAGCACTACGCCAAAAGCGATTCCGAAAATCCAGGAGTTCTTTGAAAAAACAAAACTCATAGAAACAGGCTTGATAGCTTTAGAGCCGAGGAATACTGAATGGTTCACGCAGGAATGCTTCAAATGGGCCAAGCAAAACAACATCACTTTCGTTTCAGTTGACGCTCCAAAACTTCCAAGAAACGTGATCAAAACCACCAAAAACGTTTACCTGCGTTTTCATGGAAGAACCTCATGGTATTCATACGACTACTCAAAAGAAGAGCTAAGAGAAAAAGCAGAACAAATCAAAAAAACCAAGCCAAGGAACGCGTACATCTTCTTCAACAACGACCATGCAATGCTTGAAAACGCTAGGGTAATGAAAAGACTACTGTAAACTGCAGAGGCAGTAACTACGTAGTCTTTTTATATGGCAAATGCGTATAGTCAAACCTTAATGGGTTTTCAATTATTTGATAAAGAGATAAGTGGTCCTTTTACAATCCCATCGGGTGTTATGGTAACAAAGCCCAGCATGATCAGACGACTTTTTGAAATACCAGAGATAGGAATCGTCACTACAAAAAGCATTAGTTTTCATAAAAAACAAGGTAACAGAGAGCCTATAATCGCTGAGTATGGTTTTGGGTCTTTTATTAATGCTGTTGGTCTTGAAAATCCAGGCGCAGTAGAGTTTGCTAAACAACTCAAAAAAATAAAAATACCTGATGACAGGTTTTTGCTAGCATCAGTATTCGGGCGTGATGAGAAAGAGTTTGCGTTGGCATGTGAGGAGCTTTTGAACTACGTTGACGGATTTGAGTTAAACATTTCTTGCCCTCATTCAACAGAGTACGGCTTAAGCATTGGAAAAGACTTAGCGCTTGTTAAAAAAATAGTTGAAAAAGTTTCTTCATTGCAAAAACCAGTATTCGTGAAGCTGCCTCCAACAGTAGACGTAGAAGCAACAGTCACAGTATCTATGAAGGCAGGAGCTCGCGGCATCACTGCGATTAACTCAGAAGGCCCAAAGCTTTCTCCTTCCTATGAAGGAATACCTATCCTTTTTAACAAGTTTGGAGGAGTTTCAGGAAAAGCTATCCTAGACCTTGGTGTCAGCGTAGTAAAGAAAGTGAGGAGGGTCACACGAGCTCCAATAATAGCCTGCGGCGGCATATCAACGGCAAGAGATGTGTTAAGATATTCCAAAGCAGGAGCTAATTTTTATGGGATAGGATCAGCCCTAGCAGGAATGAAACATGCTGAAGTGAAAGAATATTTCCATGCTCTTTATGAAGATGTGGTAAATGGAACTAACAATGCAGAGTCATATTTGAAGAAAAACTTGAGGATGAGTTACGAAAAGTTTAAAGTCGAGCATAGGAGACTACTGGCAAATGATTTGTTTATAATACAAACAGATAAAAGCATTAAAGCAGAGCCAGGGCAGTTTGTTTTTGTAATGTTGCCTGGGATTGGGGAAAAACCATTCTCAGTATTAGATGATGAACCACTTTCTTTGCTTGTCAAAATAAGAGGAAAGTTTACGAAAGCTTTACATTCACTAAAAAAAGGAGATCACATATACGTCAGAGGGCCCTATGGTAACTCCCTGAACATTAGCAAGAGTGACTCACTCCTTTTGGTTGGGGGCGGAACAGGAATAGCAGCGTTATACCTCTTCGCAAAAAGAAACAATCATGCCGTTGCTGTCTTAGGCGCTTCAGACTATTCTCACTTGGCTTACGTTGACGAGTTTGAAAAGGAATGTCAGGAGGTATATAAGGTAACGGAAACCGGGGAAATAGGAGTGAAAGGCTTAGTGACAGATTTGCTTGATGACGTAATTGAAAAACATGATCCTAAATATTGCATAAACTGCGGTCCAGAGCCAATGGTTAGGCAGGCAATTAAAAAAGAGAGCAAAACAGTCCCTTTAGAGAGGATATACTCTTCTATAGAAATGATTACAAAATGTGGGATAGGATTATGCGGCAGTTGCGTTACTTCACAAGGTTATAGGAGCTGTGTTGATGGAACGTTTTTTAACCCGCAGGATTTGTAAATCACTTTACTCACTCTTTTATAATACCCTTCCTGCCTCTAGTTTTTTAAGGAACTCGTAGACTTTTGGGTGAAGTGAGGTCGTGAAGTATTTTTTGACTTCTGTTGGCTTGACCCATTTCAGTTCATGCAGGTCATCTTTTGGCTTTGCTTTTGTCTTAGCACTAGTTACAACATAGTAGATTGAGAGGAACTCCCTTCTTTCAGGGTAAGTCTTTGCAAAAACTATGCGTGGGTTTTTCACGTCAAGTCCTGTTTTTTCTTTAACTATTTTTACCACCCAGTCTTCAAGCTCTCTTTTATATCCTGGTCTTCCTCCTGGGAAAACCCATGAAAGCTCTTTAATGTAAGGGTCGTTCTTCCTCAGTCCTATAAGGATCTTCTTAGTACGTGGGTTGTATATTATCGCCAGCACGTTCACTAAGAAAACTCCCCTGTCAAACTGCGCCCAGTCAGGAATAACCTTTTCATAGTTCAACTCATACTTGGCATAAGGCTTGGCTTTTACTTTTTTGAGCACTCCTTCCTCCAGCAACTGTTTGACAGAAGAGTGAGCTGTTGATAAGCTAATTCCAGCTCTCTCAGCGATTTTCTTAATAGAAAGAGGTTTCCTTTCATTAAGAAGAACATTAAGTACCTTTACATTACCCTTTTTAGCCAGCCTCTTACTAATCATGAATACTATTATTAATAAAAAATAATTTAAATGTTTCGCTTTTTCGAAATATCTTTCACTCAAACAACCTCAGAGCCTCGTAGAAGTTTAGTTTGAAGATTAGCATTATCAAGCTTATTGATATTATCCATAGAAGACCGACTATTGCTCTTTGCTTAGCGAATTCTAAGTTGTTCTTTTTGTCTAAGTCGTTCAATACGTGGCCATAATACCCAACAAAAAACGCTGTCACGTAAACCTTTGGAATCAAAAGCATGATAAGGAAAGGAATTAGGAAAAAGTTAACCCACCAGTTTTTCTTGTTCAGTTTTGTCCAGAAACGCCTGTCAAGGTTAGGGACCAAAACCCCTAAAAACGCTATGAGCACGATGTTCCAAAATCTTTCTGAGTAAAAATCAGCTTCCACTAGTACTGCAAAAGTAATTCCTAAAAGCACGCCGAAGAAAATACTCCTAGCATGCCTTTTTAATTTCATAAGTTGATATTATCAAAAGCAATTATTTAATTCTTTGCACTTACACCCTACATGCAGCTAAGGGATATTGGTTATTTCAAAATCCCCCGCATGCTGCTGGTTTTTCCAAACTTTTTTGACAGCTATTGATTTTTCAAAACTGACAACAGAAAGCTTTAAATACTTGTTGTTGTTTACTTTAACTTGTAAAACCATTAAAAAGAGTGGAGGTTAGAGGATGGAGAAAAGGTATTTCGCGTTGAGAACATCTAAAAATGGTAGAGAAATAGCAGTGTTCACTGGAAAACAACCAAGACAAGCAGCTTTAAAAGCAGCAAGCAGAGGCTACAAAGAAATTTACTTAAGAGAAAGAGGAACAAAAAAGCTTCACTACTTCAAAGGCACTAGGAAAAAAGTAAGAGCTCCTGCTGACAGACCAGACTGGATGCCAGAAGTAGTATGGAAGCCAAACGTCAGAAAAGTAGGGGTAATCCACTTAGAAAAGCCAAAGAAAAAAGCAGTAAAGAAAAAAGCTAAAAAGAAAAAGGCAAAGAAAAAGAAAGCTGCAAAAAGAAAAACCAAAAAGAAGAAAGCTAAAAAGAAAGCCAAGAGAAGACGCAGATGAATTTCTTTGATTACTAAACCATAAGGCGCCTTCGGCGCCTTGATTGATTATCTTTTTCTATCATAGCTACAACTCTTTGAATCACTACTTTCATCCGATAAGTTTATAAATACAAACCAGTAAAATTTATTACGCGGAGCAAGCAAAATTTTCCTTTTGGTTTTTTAAATTATTCTAAGATGAAGTGCTTTCCAAAAATTAAAGGAAGGCACTGAAGCTTAAAAAGAAGCGTGAGTAGAGAGAATACTCGCGCTAATGAAATTTAATGAAGGCTTAATGTTCATCGTTAAGTCTGAAGCAGGCCTGCAGGAAAGCTTCCCCAATCACTGATTCTTGGATCAGCTTAAAGCGGCCGATCCCCAATCCCAGTTGATCCTGCTGGAGGGCACTGCTATCGGAGTCCGATTAAGTCATGCAAGTCAGAGGCGACTCGGCGAACGGCTCAGTAACACGTGGGTAACCTACCCTAAGGTCGGGGATAACCTCGGGAAACTGAGGATAATACCCGATAGGGTAATGGCGCTGGAACGCCCATTACCCCAAAGGCTCTGCCGCCTTAGGATGGGCCTGCGGCGGATTAGGTAGTTGGTGAGGTAATGGCTCACCAAGCCCATGATCTGTACGGGCAATGAGAGTTGG
>CAZBZN010000011.1:0-3338 GCA_964496415.1 Microcaldota archaeon
AGAAAATAGTAAAAAAGATAGAAGAAATTCAAAGGAAGAGGCAAAAATGCCCGCAATGTGGCAGGAAAGCATTAAAAAGAGTTTCATACGCTATTTGGGAATGTAAAAAATGCGGGTACAAGATGGCTGGAGGAGCCTATACTCCAACTACTGACGTTGGAGAAACCGTGAAAAAGATAACTAAAAAACAAGTAACTGAGGGATGAGATATGGCTTGGCGTTGTATGAATTGCGGTAAAGTTATTGAAGACATAAAAGTAGTAAAATGCCCTTACTGCGGTTATAGGATTCTCATAAAAGAAAGGCCACCAATAGTAAAAAGAGTAAAAACTGATTAAAATGATCCTAATAACTACTTCAAGGGACCCTTCAAGGAACACAAGAGCCTTTGCAAGAACACTTGCTAATCTAATTCCCTATGCTTGTTATGAGCCAAGAGGAAAAAAGAGCATCCAAGACCTTGTTGAGTTAGCAAAGAATAAAGGATATGAAAGAATATGCTTTGTTCATGATGAAAAAGGAAACCCTGGAAAGCTTTCTTTCATTAACATCAATAAAACTTGGGAATGGGCTGAAGAAATAAAAATCATTGGAATAACTTACAAACGCATAAGAAAACCTTTTAAAGAACTAAGAGTTAAAGAAAATGGATTTGTTGAAAAAATGTTCAAAGTTGAAAATACTGAAGATGCTGAATTAATTGCTTATGAAAAAGGAAAAGAAATTACTTTCTTAAAAGACAGGGAAAAAATTTTAAGAATAAAACTAAAGGAGGACGTAAAATGAATGAAGCAAACAAACTAATAGAACAACTTGAAAACCTTAACACTCAAATAGCAATAATTGAATCACAAGCTCAAAAATTAGAACTTGAAAACATTCAAATTGACAGCGCTTTAGCAGAACTTGAAAAAACAGAAGGGAAAGTATTCAAAGCAGTAGGGCCTGTGTTAGTAGAAACTGATGCTAAAAAAATGATAGAAGAGTTAAGTGAAAAAAGAAAAGATAATGACAAGAAAATTGAAATGATAAAAAAACAAGCAGAAAAACTAAAAGCAAAAAGAGAGGAAGTGCAGAAACAATTAAAAGAAAAAGTAGGATGAGTGATGAAAAAGCCAATAATCGTTACGCATTCTTCCCCGGACCCAGATGCTGTAGCCTCTGCCTTTTTCTTAAAAAAAGTATTCAACGGCGAAGTTTTCTTAAAAGGAAGCAATGAAGTAACTGAAAAAATGCTTAAATTCTTAAACCAAAAGCCTTTGAAAAAACTTCCTGAAAAAATAAAAACGCTTGTAGTAGTTGATACAAATTCAATAGAAGAAATAAAAGACGTAATTGAAAAAGCAGAAGAAAAAATCTTAGTAGACCATCATAGTCCTAAGAAAGAAGTGATTAAAGAATTTGACAAGGTAATCATTGACCATACCAGGACTTCTTGTTCTGAAATAGTTTTTGAAAAATACAAGGAAAAAGTTGACAGAAAAACAGCAACGGTTCTTGCTTATGGCGTATTTACAGACAGCGTAGGACTTAAAATAGCAAATAGCAAAACTCTGAAAACGTTATCAGAAATGCTTGAAAAAGCTGGAAAAACAATGTACGAAGTAATCAACCTCTTTTCAGTAAAACCACCTGAATCTCAAAAAATAGCCTTGCTAAAAGCAATGCAAAGGCTTGAATTTAAAAGAGTTAAAGGGAGAATAATTGCTTGGACAAGGGTATCAGCATACGAGTCATCAGTAGCACAATTACTAATGATTCCAGCAGACGTTGTACTTGTTGAAAACAAACGTGAAAAAAGAATAGAAGGAAGAATAAAAATGGATTTAAGTGAGAAAATTCACTTAGGCAAGCTATTTGAAAAAATAGCAAAAAAACACAGTGGAGATGGAGGAGGACATGCTGGGGCTGCTGGGATGAAAGTAAAAGAAACTCAAAAAGTACTAAAAGAAGTGATAAAAGAACTTGAAAGACTACTTTAAGCAAAACTTTAAAAACCGTTTTTTCCTTATAATGAACGGAAGTAAAGGAGGGTTCTAAATTGAACAAAATAAGTGACATCTATGGTAAAAGAATTTATGATGAATCAAGCGGCTTTATAGGAGTAGCAAAAGACGTGTTAATAGACCCAAATGAAAAAAGAATAAAATTCTTGTTAAAAGAAGAAGCAACATCACTGCTAAGGAGAAACAAAGAAGAAGCTAAAAAATTCATAAAAGAAAACTTCATTCCTTTTGAAAGAGTAAAAGCAATAGGGGACATAATAATCCTAAAGTGAGGTGTTAAAATGAAACCAGTATTAGGAAGTCACTTAAAAGGAAAAAGAGCTGTTTCAACAACAGGGGTTGACTTAGGAGAAGTGATTGATGCTTCATTCTCAGAAGGTGGAATTCTTGAATTCCTAATAGTAAGACCAGAAGTTGAAAGACCAGAAGTTGAGGAATTTCTTGACATGAACGGATTTTTGAACATTCCTTTTTCAGAAGTAAAGGCAATAGGAAGATACGTAATAGTAGGAATACCTAAATAAGTTCGGCTTCTTCTTTTTATTTCTTTTAATAAAGAATCAAGAAAAATTAAAAATAAAGAGCAGTGAGGAGTGGGAGTCAAAAACACTTCCCTTTTGGCTGGGTGAGCCTTACTCCATCCTCACCGCTCAGGTACCAACCTTACACATTCTTACCAGCATAAGAAACACGTAACAAGTATATAAACCTTTTGTAAGAAAATTGAACAATTAAATAAAAACAAATTTGAAAAATAAACAAAAATATTGCATTAACGAGCAATATTGAAAATTTATGCACTTAAAAAATAAAAAGTTTATGCAAAAACTTAAAATTTATTCGACAAAAGACGTAAAAAAGAAAGGTTTATATATTAGTTCTTTATCAAAGAGTATTACAACTTCTCGGAGAGGATTCGCTCTTTAAGAGTTTCTTCTTGCACGCTGGTTGGCTGGGTGAGCCTGTCTCCATCCTCTCCACCTTCCTTTTTATCCCAAATTCTAAAGGCATTAGCCGAAATAAAATTCGTTAATTATTTAAATCTGTTTTTTGAAAATAAAAACCAATGGACAAATTAGCATTAAGCATAGCAGGAGAAATTTCACTAAGTGAAAATCCAGGAGCTTCATTAAAAAAATGGAGGGAAATCTTTGGAATAACCCAAACAGAACTAGCAAACTTCCTAAAAGTAAGCCCATCAACAATCTCAGACTATGAAAGCAACAGAAGAAAAAGCCCTGGAGTAAATGTAATCAAAAGATTCGTTAACGCAATTCTTGAAATAGACTCCCAAAGAGGAGGATGGGTTGCTAAAAAATTCAAGATGCAAAC
>CAZBZN010000011.1:3348-21276 GCA_964496415.1 Microcaldota archaeon
CAGAAATAGAAGCCTTTGAAATAATAGACTTCCCAAACCCAATAAACGCCTACGAGTTCTGTAAAAAAATAGAAGCAAACATAGTCACGAACAAAGACGTGCTAAAAAACAAAAGAGTTTATTCAACAACAATCGTTGACTCAATGAGAGCAATCTTAGAACTACCTGCAAACGAGTTCATAAAAATCTATGGGTCAACAACTGAAAGGGCATTAATATTCACAAACGTTACAATGGGAAGAAGCCCAATGGTAGCAATAAGAGTAACAGAACTAAAACCATCAGTAGTAGTACTTCACAACGTAGTAGAAGTAGACAAAATTGCTAAAAAAATCTCAGAAGTAGAAAAAGTACCATTAGTATCAACCCTTCTTCCAATAGATGAAATCAAAAAAAGAATAAAAGAAATAGCTAAAAACAACCACTAACCTCAAACAAGCCTTCTTATAACATCCTTCAACTTCTCTGAATTCAAGTCAAAATTCTCAACAACAAAAACATCCAAAGGCAAGTTAGCTTTTATTGCACCATCAACATACTCCTCAGAAACCAACAAAAGCCTCTTAGGTTTTAAAAAGAAAGAAGCATTCTTCAAATCATTCAAATCAGAAGACGAGAACACCTTCTTAGCAAACACAACCAAGTCAAGCTTGTTCATGCGTGAAAGCAAACGATTAGCAACCTCCCTAATCATAGTTGAAGTGAAAAACTCATGAGAAGAAAGCATTCTCTCAGTCACTTCATCTAAATCATAAAGCAAATCATTACCAAGCAAGACAACAAAATGAGGGTTAATCACTCCAACTCCATCACTCTTAGGATAATAAAACACTGGCCTGTGCCATATGTTAATCTTTCTCCCAAGCTTATCAACAACACTTGCTGAAGGACCTGAAAGAGTAGGAGAAAAAACATCCTCTTCAGGCTCTTTTTTAACTTCTTCAGCTATTATTGTAAAACTCTTAGGCTCAAAAGCCTTAACCAAAGAAAACAATACCTTCAACTCAAAATCAAGCAAGCCAAGCTTCTTAGCCTTATTAAACTCATTATCATTACCTATAAGCATCATTCAACTCACTATTCTCTTTTTCAAGCCCTGCCTTAACCAATCCAAAAAACAATGGGTTAGGCTTTCCAGGCCATGAAGTAAACTCAGGATGAGCTTGAGTTGCTACAAAAAAAGGATGACCTTTAACTTCTATGAACTCAGCAAGCCTGCCATCAGGAGACTTGCCACTAACAAGCATGCCCTTTGATTCAAGCAAGTCATGGTATTCTGGATTAACTTCATACCTGTGCCTGTGTCTTTCAAAAACCACGCCGTCAGCTATTCTTCCTGCCTCTTCATAAAGCTTCCAAACCAAGCTACCCTTCACTAAAACAGCTGGGAACTCACCAAGCCTCATGGTTCCTCCTTTTTCATTAATTCCTCTCTGCTCAGGCAAAATATCAACAACCTTATGCTCTGCATGCGGGTTTATCTCAGAAGAATCAGCATCAAGCCCGCATACATTCCTAGCAAACTCAACCACTGCAAGCTGCATTCCAAAACAAAGCCCTAAGAAAGGCTTTTTGTTCTCACGGCAGTATTTTATAGCCTCAAGTTTTCCTTTCACTCCTGAAGAACCAAAACCACCTGGAACTATCACACAATCCACTTCCTCCAAATCCTTTGTAATGTTCTCGCTTAACGAGTTAATCCACTTAATGACTGGCTTAGCGCCAAGCTTGGCGCAAGCATGCTTTACAGCCTCATTTACTGAAATATAAGAATCCTTTAACTCAAACTCGCCAGTGGCAACATACTTACCAACAATACCCACCACTATTTCCTTTGAAGCATTCCTAAACTCATCAACTATCCTCTGCCACAAGTAAAGCTGGTTTCCTCTTGGCTTAAGCCCAAGCTTATCAAGAATAGCATCACCAAAACCCTGGCTCTCAAAAACCAAAGGAAGCTCGTAAATGTTCTCAACATCAGGATTGTTTATAACACACTCAGGCTTAACATTACAAAACAACGCAAGCTTCTGCCTACGTACAGAGTCAACCTCCCTCACTGACCTGCATACCAAAAAGTCTGGCTGTATGCCCATCTGCTGCAGGAACTTCACAGAATGCTGAGTAGGCTTTGTCTTAGGCTCTCCTAAAAACCCAGGCACTGGAACAAAAGAAACATGAACAAAAACAACCCTCTGACCTAATTCAAGCTTAAGCTGCCTAGCTGCTTCCAAGAAAGGAACATTCTCATAATCACCAACAGTACCGCCAATCTCAACCAAAAGAATATCATTACCCTCAGCATTCTTCATTATAGCCTTTTTTATCTCATCAGTCAAATGAGGGATTATTTGAACTGTTTTCCCAAGATAATCCCCTTTTCTCTCTTTTTCAATAACCTTCTTGTAAACCTTTCCAGTAGTAAGGTTATGGTCTTTTGACAATGTTTTATGAAGAAAACGCTCGTAATTCCCTAAATCCTGGTCAATCTCACCACCATCAGCTGTCACGAACACTTCACCATGCTCTGTTGGCCTCATAGTGCCAGCGTCAACATTAATGTAAGGGTCTATCTTCATGGCTGAGACTTCAAAACCCTTGCATGCAAGCAACCTTGCTATAGAAGAAGTGGTTATTCCTTTACCCAACCCGCTCATTACTCCACCAGTCACGAAAACAAGGCAAGGCGCACTCATGGTTAATTGTATAGGAAAAGTTAGTATTTAATCTTAACCAAACCAAATCAAAAAACAGATTAATGCAAAAAAGATGTGAATGCAAGGGTAACAAGTTCTTCCTGCCGAAGCAGAAAGAACTGCACCTCCCTCATCACCTCCTGGGCGATGCTGGAGTCACCCCTGCAATTCTCCCACGTCCCATCAAAAATGATGAAACGTGGACAGAGCCCAGGCAAGAAAACCTCATGGGTTTCTTTTTAACCCTCATTCGAGGGACCTAGGATGCTAAAAGAATACTGCACTACCAAGTATTTAAACCTTTGCATTAACCTTACAAATTTATAAATGCCAAAAGTGCCCTCTTAAACAATGTCCAAGCTGCAGAGCTTATACATATTTAACAACAGGAGATGCTTATGCTCCAGACCCAGCATGTGTTTTTGATTGGTAGCGGAGAAATAGAAGGTTTACTAGACACACTACAATTAACTTATACAAAAGTAAAAGAGTTAAGTGAAGTGCCAGTAGGCTCAGAGGTAGTTATTGACACAAATATAAAGCCGGGAAAGAAAGCAATCATGGAAAAGAAGCATAATGTGAAGATATATGATAGAGCAGATGTTATCTTAGCACTTTTCAAAAAACACGCTTCTCCTTTAGGAAGCCTTCAACTAAAACTCATTGAAATGCAAAGAAAGTACGCTATTGCAGGAGATATTGAAAGACTAAAATTAAGAAGACAGATAAAAATCATTAAAAACAAAATAGCAAGACTCCAGCAAGTCAAAGAAAACCCCCTATTGAAATTAAAAGAAAAAGGGTATTATATTGTGCCAATGGTTGGGTATACTAATGCTGGTAAAAGTACTCTTTTTAATATACTGATTGGCAAGCAAAAAGCACCTACAAGAGATGAACTTTTTACGACAAGCATTGTACGGTGTGGTCTCTTGGATCTTGGCATAAAAGTAATACTTACTGATACTGTTGGATTCATAAAAGACATCCCTGAAAAACTTATTCCCGCTTACCACAGCACTTTAAATGTTATGAAGATCTCAGACCTTGTTATCCATGTGCTTGACTCCTCTGACCATGAAATTAGTTCAAAAAAAGCACTTGGAGAAGAAATAATAAAATCATATACAAACGCCCCTATTTTAACAGTGATGAATAAAAAAGACCTCATACCCTCCAAAAAAATAGCATCAAATGCAGTGCTTACTTCTGCTGTTAACAAAGATCTTGATAATTTATTGGAAGAAATATTAAACCACTTAAAACCATACGAAGAAACTATTTTTTTAAGCTATGAAAAAATACAATTACTTCATACAATTCCCTTTACAGTGCACAAAAAAATTGAAAAACTTCAGGGTGGACTTAGAATCACTTTAAAAGGAAAAAAAGACATAGTCAAAAGAACAATAGCCTTATTGAAAAAACAATCTAAAAACTCTAAAAACCCTGCTCCTTAGCCCTCTTATACTCTTCATGAAGTTTTTTCACATGCCTTGAATCAACTCTTCTTTTTCCAAAGCACTTATGAGGAACAAGCCCTCCTGTAAACTTTTTTGGGATATGAAGAAGCTCATGAATTATCACTTTTTCTTTTTCTTCTTGACTTAGCTTGTCAAAATGCTGTGACAAAACCTCAATTACATAATGCGGTTTTACTCCTAAAGCTTTCTGCCATATCTTAGGAAGCTCCCATATTCTTGCATAAGCATTGGCTTTTGAGCCATAACTCCTCATGTATATTATCCTTGAAGAGTCAATATGCTCAAGTTTAAGAGTTCTGATTATGTCATTTGCTTTCTCCTGAACGTCTGGAGCGTAATGAAACTTCATGGTAAAATTAACTCTTTTCAAAATTAAAAGTCTTAGGATTTAACAAAACAAGAGAGGGAACGGAAACGTTCCCTCCAAGGCAACGGTGACGCATTCTGGAAAAAGGTCTGTTCAGATTTATTACTAAACGTTGAAATATTTAAAACCATAGGTCACAAAGTAACCACTAAGTAGTCAGTTACAATGCATATTATCAGTGCTGAGGCAATACTAATAAAAGAAACTTTTAAAGATTCTCTGAAATTTCCTTTTTCTGTAAGGTCTTCAAACAAGCTAAGACCCATTTTAACAGTTGCTATAAGGATTATCACTGCTGAAAGCATTCCAAAAATAACAAAACTACTTGGAATTCCAGTTACTTTGTAAATCCAGCCGTAAAAGATCCCTGCAAAAAAACTAACAATTGGAGAACCATAGCCAAAGAACAACAAGCCAAAAGAAAACATTATTATCGTTATTAATAAAGTGGTGGAGTTAGCTGGAAAAACTAAAAGTGAATAAGGAAGCCCGTAGTACTTCATTCCAAAAAAGCCTATGAAAAGCAATACTAATGATGAGAGGTAAACTATTAATTCTTTTAAAGTAAACAAAGCCATTCACTTCACCCTCTTAGCAAGCCTTGTATGATAAGCATGAGCCATTGTCTCAACTTTCCTGTGAAAGTCATAAACTTCTCTTGAACAAATAATAAACTGATAAACTAAAGCAAAACTTATGCCAAGTATTGTTAGCAGTATGTTAAAATAAGGAACTATTATTGGGCTAAGGACAGACAAAGGAAAAGTAAAAACTAAAAGTAATCCAATTGGAACAGCTAAAGCTACGCCCATTGAAAGCAAATAAACTCTGATTACTCCTCTTAAATTAAACCTTAAGAAGTCAAAAGCATTAAACAATGCTTCTCCTATAGAGTCTCCTGCAGCAGCATTAGGAATAGCTAAAGCAAAAATCACTGCAAAGTTAAGCAAGAGCACTAACTGAAAGCCTTGAAGTGAAAAAGAAGAAATGAAAAACACTACAACAGAAGCAATAAAAGCAAGCGCTATTGATGAAAAAGTCAGCCCCTTAAAACAAGAAGAATTGTACTTGTTCTTGAAATTAAATACCGCGCGTGATACTACTGCAAAGACCAAGTACTGTAAGAACAAGCTTACAAAAACCAATAAAACAATAATATTTGAAAAAGGATTTGAAAAGAATTCAACAACTTGAGAAGTTGTTATACCTTTAGTTATTCCTCCGAACCTCATGATAGGGATTATTCCATCAGCTCCTATCTCATCATACTTTGAAATATTCGTAGCTGACAGTGAAATCTCTCCTCCGAAAAATCTTTCAGTAACAGAAAATATATCTTCATTTGAAAAATAAACAGAAGCAGATAATAAAAAGCAGATAACTAAAGCTGGCAAAAGAATCAAGCTTATCTTCTTCTTAAGCATGATGAAAGGATAAGTAACCAAGTCCATTTAAAACCCCTTTATTTCAAAAAGGACTTAAGGTTTATAATTTTTTCTAAGCAAAGCAAGTCCTTTTCTACAACCCAGTACATTAACTCTGACAAAATCAAACCTATCAAAGCACCAAAAATAACATCAGACAAGTAGTGCACTTGAAGGTATATTCTTGAAAAAGCTACTAAAAAAGCAGCTGAGTAAAAGAACACTTTATAATTAAAGTACTTTGAAAGAATAGAAAACATGAAAAAAGCTCTTGAAGAATGAGAAGAAGGGAAAGAATAAGAAAAAGCCTCTGTCTTCATTAAGAAATCATACGATTTAGGCCTGCTTCTCTTAATAGTTATCTTTAACAACCCAACAACCACTAAATCTAAAAACAAACCTAATAAGAAAGCCTTTAATAACTTCCTCTTATGCTCATGCCTTAAAACCAGAACTATTAAAATGATTAAAGGTATTCCAAGAGTTATGCCAGCAATCTCAGAAGCATAAAGCATAACCACGTCAAGCAAAGGGCTTCTCATAGAGTTAACAAAACTTAAAACGCTTTCATCAAACCAAAAAGAAACAATCCCAAAAAGCAAAATGATTAAAAAAATTAAAACCTTCTGCTTCCAATAATCCCTTGCCTCTTGAGAAATCATTTCCTACAACTCCAAAAAAGCTTCTCCTGATAACTTTTTAACCTTCCTATTAAAATAATAGTCATCCTCTATTCTTAAACCACCAGTCTTAGTTATGAGACCAGGTTCTAAAGCAAAAGTAACTCCCTTAACAACTTTATCTTTAGACTTGACAGTTATGCTTGGTTTTTCATGAACATCTAAACCAATCCCATGACCCAAGCTATAACACCAGTCTTCAAATACTCCTTCTTGTTTGAAAAAAGCTTTTACTGCTTTCGCTGGCTCTGAAAAAAACTTAGCTTTCTTGATTCTCTTAACAGCAATCTCCTGAGCTTCACGTACTATATTAAAAAGTTCTACTTGCTCTTCAGTTGGCTTTATCGCAAAAGTCCTTGTAATATCAGAACAATACCCACTGACTTTAAAACCGCAATCAACCACTATAAACTCTCCCTTTCTTATTTTGTTATTCGTCGGCAAAGGATGAATCTTTAAAGTATTAACTCCTGCAGAAACAATAGGAAAGAAAGCAATGCCATCAGCTTCTTTTAACCCTTCACTTAAAATAAATCTTGCTAAGTCCTTCTCCCTGATGCCCTGTCTTATCTTTTCAGAAGCTTTTCCAATCACTTCACAAGTAATCCTAACAGCTTCTTTTATGCTTTTAACCTCTTCACGTGTTTTAACCATCCTCTTTTCAAGTAATTCTTTTGAAAAATCAACAACCTTAACAACATTCATAAGTCTTTCAAGAAAAACTTTGTCAGTTGAGTCAAAAGGAACATAAACCTTTCTAATACCAAAACTAAGAAGCTGCTTCTTTAACTCATCAAAAACCCTGTTGCTCCTAATCACTCTAACTCCTTCAACTTTTCTTATTTCAGGAGTAATCAGCACTTTCTCCTTAGCTATCAAAAGAACTCCAGTAACAGCATCCTCACCTAAAAAATATTTTATGCTTTTCTCATCAGCCAAAACCAAACACTTCATACTAACACTGCCCCAGAACTCATAACTTTATTTTCACCAACGAACACTTCAGGCCTTATCAAAAAACTAAGGCTGCCATCATCAAACTCAAGAGTAACTATCCCCCTGCTTTTTCTCATGTTATTCTCCTCGGAAAAACCAACAAGAGGGTTGACGCCAATGCTGATTCTTTTAAGCTTTCTTTTTTTCTTCAAATTAACTGTAACCCCATTCCTAAGAATGATTTCCTTCTTTGAAGAGAAACCAAAATCAGGGCAAACAATTCCCTTAGCTGACTTCACTGAAACGATAACCTCTCCAAAAGGCACGACTCCGTAAGACCTTTCAGATGGAAGCAATTCATCTTTCACAATCTTTCCAGGCTCTATGACAAGATTAGTTGCTTGGGACAATATCTTAACCTTTCCAAGCTTAAGAGTTCTTGCAAGCTCTTTTGCCTGAGCATCAACCTGAGAAAAACCTGTTTCAACAAGCCTTTTAAACTCTCTTGGCTTGCAGTTCACAAAAAGCAACCTTGACTTAAGTCTTTCAAAAGCCTTTGAAAACTGCCTACTTCCAAAAACAACGCAAGCATCAAACTTTCTAATCAAATCCTTGACAAGGCTTGCTTTTTCAGAAGGAACAATCACTACCACTTCTCCTTTAAGGTTAACAACCTTCTCCCATTCACCAAAATCATTTTCAAAAACCAGCAAAAGCTTGCTCTTCTTAGGCAATTTTAACAAGTTCTTCAAGTCACCATTCATCAGCACACGCTCCTTCAAGAATAGCTTTAGTCTTATCATTAGTCTTAGGATAATGCCTGCTTAGCTTAAACTTAACCCCTTTAGAAGTTTTCTTTTTTTCTTTAACAGTAACTATAACCCCAAGATTTTTAAGGTTCTCAACAAACTTAAACCCAAATTCTTCACTTGGAACAAGAAGTTCAAAGTCCTCAGTAACCTCTTCTCCTTCAGCTATCCTTTTGATTGTTTCAACCATTGGAATCAAAATACTTTTACCAAGCTCTTTTGCTTCTTTTTCAAGTTCTTTGCCTTCAAGCCCTAATTCATAAGCTTGAAAAGCTTCTCTTAAAACACGGGAATACATGAAAGCCAAACCATAATCTTCAAAAAAAGTAAAAGCATACTTCAAATCATTATTAGTGCTTTGGTTTGCAGTGTATTTAAGCATTTTCATGCCATCAAAACTCTTAAGCACTACCCCCTCTCTGCCGTCTTCACCAAGCTTCCTGACAAGTTTTAAAACTTCCTCACCTGAACTAACCTCGCCGAAAAAATTAACATGCTTCAAGCCATACTTTTCAACAAGCCTTAGTTTTTCATCATAAGAAACAGGACTATTATCAACCATGTTTCTTATGTCAAAAACAAAGTAACCAAACTCTCTTGCTTCAGGGTAAGACTTCTCCTGATAAGGATTCTGAAGACCAACAACCTCCCCGCATAACATTAACTCAGGGTTTTCCTCAAAAAATGCTATACTACCATCACTTTCAAGCTGGTGTCTTATTCTTAAAGTAGTGTAAGGGCAATAAAGCCCTCTTCTTGTAAAACTATAAAGCTTCCCTTTAAGCATCACGGTTCTAACATTATACCCGTCCATCTTTTCTTCTGCAAAAACCTTTTCACCTGAAAGCCTTTTCTTAAATGCTGAAGAAATAACAAAAGCCCTTGGAATCTTAGGATAACCTCTCACAATAGTAAGAGGGTCAAGAACAATAACCGTTCCCTTCTCAACTTTCCTAAAAGCTTCCCTAAAACGATAATACTTAAATCCATCATAATTAACTTTAACAATATCATTCTTTTCAAGCCTTTGCTCAAATTCTCTTTCAGTAAGTCCTAAAAACTCAAGAACCTTAGAAAAATCCTTAAACTTCATAAACTGTTCCCCTCACGCACCTAACGCATAACCCTGTCTTTTTATCAAAGTGCTCGTCACATACTCTAGCACCACATCTCCAACAAGTATTTAAATGAGTTGAAGGCTTATTACAAACATCACATAATCCTGCAACCATGAGGTCCTATAATGCAATCTTCTTATAAAATACTAACACTCAGCGGAATTAGTATTGAAATACACTGGTCATTCTTAGCTTTCATGTTCTTCTTGTTGCTGTTTTCACCAGTACTAATGATACTCCTACTACTCGTGTTTAGCTTTGTCACTCTTCATGAACTCTGCCACTCAATAATAGCTATCAGGAATAAGATAAAAGTGAAAAAAATAATCCTCCTCCCAATAGGAGGAATGGCAGTAATGAACATAACAAGAATAAAACCAAGCAAAGAAATAAAAATGGCCATAGCAGGGCCTTTATTTAACTTTTTAATGGCAGGATTACTATTCATCTTAATAAAATCAATCGGCCTTGACTTTTCAAAAGCCTTTGACATTATAACAAGCATGAAACTATCTTTAGAGCTTGTCTTGTTTTACTCTTACTACGCAAATCTCTTACTCGGTGGGTTTAATCTTCTCCTTCCAGCTTTCCCACTTGACGGTGGAAGAATCCTAAGAGCAATAATAGCTTATAAAACAAGCTACTTAAAAGCAACTTTAATAGCAAGAAACATAAGCCTTGGAATATCAATAACTCTTCTAATTCTCTCACTCTTATCACAGAACTACTGGATAAGCATTATCTCAATCTTCATAATGTTCGGCGCGATCTCTGAATACGAAAACCTCAAGCTCCAACTAAGCTTAAAAAGAGCAAAAGTAAAACAACTGATAAGAAAAGACTTCCTAAAAGTAAGACCAAAAGAAAAAATATTGGACAACATAGGCAAGCTGCTGGAAAAAGGAACCCTTACAGTAATAGTAACCTCAAAACCAGTTAAAATCGCAGACGTAAGAAAAATTGAAAAACTAACCCCTGACTTAACCTTTGACATGATTGGGGTAACAGCTCCAAGAATAACCCCTAATTCAAGCCTAATGACTGCTTTTGTGAAAATGCAGGAAAAAGAAGTAGCAATGCTCCCAGTATTCTCTGGAAAAAGAATAATAGGAGTAATAACCCTTCCTGACATTGAAAGATACAGGATAATAAAAAGCTTGCTGAAATGAAAGGTTTTTTAACAATTCTTGTTTTTATCAACGCATGGATGAAATAACAAAAACAATCAATGCAATCAAAACTCTTAAAATACAAGGAGCAACCAATGTTGCGTTAAAAGGAATAAGCCTTCTAACACTTGCTAAAACAAAAAAACAATACGAATCAATAAAGAAAAAACTAATAGCCGTAAGACCTACGGAACCAATGCTTAGAAATGGGATAAAATATGTTGACTTCCTAAAAGCAACTGGTTTTGAAGTTAAAACAGCAGTAGAAAAATACAAACAGCTTATAAAAACAACTCAAGAAGAAGCAATAAAAAAAGCAGCTAAAAAAATTAAAAGATACGACGTTATAATGACTCACTGCCATTCAAGCACAGTGGTAAAAGCTATAATAAATGCAAATGAAGAGTCACCTGTAAAAGTAATTGTAAGCGAAACAAGACCTCTTTATCAGGGGAGAATAACTGCAAAAGAACTGGCAAAAGCAGGAGTCAAAACAACTTTGATAGTTGATTCTGCAATGAGAAGTTTCATAAAAAAAGCAGACGCTTGTTTTATAGGTGCTGATGCAATAACTGCTGAAGGAAACGTAGTAAACAAAATAGGAAGCGCTGTGCTCTCACTCTGCGCTCTGAATGAAAGGAAACCATTCTTTTCAATAACAGAACTGCTAAAATTTGATCCAGAAACCTTAAAAAAACCAGAACCAATAGAGCAAAGAAACCCAGAAGAAGTTTTAAAAACAAAAATGAGAAATTTAAAAATAGAAAACCCAGCCTTTGAAGTAATCCCAAAAAACGAAATAACCAAAATAATAACAGAATTAGGAGAAATAACCCCCTCTGACGCTTACTTCGTAATAAGCAATACTTACAGGTGGATGTTTTAAAAAAGAGAAGTGGGAAAATGATAGACACTGACATAATAGAAACAGAAAAAGGAGCAGCATTAGGAATAAAAATAAACCTGCCAAAAGCACCTTTACTATTAATAATCGCAGAAAAAGGCTTTATCTGCTGCGGGTACTTCAACAAAGACACTATTGAAAAACTAAACCAAGCAGCAGTAATAGTAAAGGGTGTAAGAACCTTCAAGCAAATGCTTTCCAAACAACCTGACTATGTAAGCAAAAAAGCAAGGAAACTAGGAGCTAAAAAGAAAATGAAAACAAAACAAATCCTAAACTTGTTGGTGTAAGAAAATGAAATACGAGTTCAAAGTTAAAAAAATAGACGTTACTGCTGGAGGAAAAAACGTAGTAGTGTTAAACAAAGAAGACGCTGAAGACATTGACGTAGGAATAATGGACAGGGTAAAAGTAAAAACAAACGGCAAAGAAGCAGTAGCAATAGTTGACCTTACAGAAAAGTATATTAAAAAAGGACAAATCGGATGCTTCTCTGACCTTGTCAAAAGGCTTGGGTTAAAAAATAATCAAAAAGTAAGAATAGAACCTATTGAAAAACCAGAAACAGTTGAATACATTAAGAAAAAATTAGACGGAATAGAACTCTCAAAAGAAGAAATAAACGCCATAATAAGAGACGTGATGAGAGAAACCTTATCAGACGTGGAATTAACTGCCTTGGTATCTGCAATGTACATAAGAGGGCTAACCGACAAAGAAACCATAGGCTTGACAAAAGCAATAATAAACTCAGGAGCAACGCTTGAATTCAAAAAAAGACCAATCCTTGACAAACACTGCGTTGGAGGAGTTCCTGGAAACCGCACTACCATGATCATAGTACCAATAGTAGCTGCTGCAGGATTGACTATTCCAAAAACCTCTTCAAGGTCAATAACTTCAGCTGCTGGAACAGCAGACACCATGGAAGTCTTAGCACCAGTATCCTTAAGCGTTGAAAAAATAAAAGAAGTAGTTGAAAAAACAAACGGATGCATGGTATGGGGAGGAGGAGTTAATCTCGCAGCAGCTGACGACAAGCTGATAAAAATAAGACACCCATTAAACCTTGACCCAAAGGGAGTGCTTCTTGCTTCAATACTCGCAAAGAAAAAAGCAGTAGGAGCAACACATGTTCTTATAGATATCCCAATTGGTTTAGGTGCAAAAGTAGCTTCTAAAAAAGAAGCACAGGCTTTAGCAGAAGACTTTATGAAAATAGGAAGCGCGCTTGGAATGGAAGTAAATTGCATAATAACTCCTGGTTATGATCCAGTAGGACAAGCAGTAGGGCCTGCTTTAGAAGCAAGGGAAGTTTTAAAAATTTTAAAAGGAGAACAAGTGAGCCCTGACTTGGTTGAAAAGTCATTAGTCATGAGTGGGTTGCTTCTTGAAATGGGTGGAAAAGTAAAAAAAGGACAGGGAAGGCTTCTTGCTGAAAAAATTCTTAGAAAAGGAGAAGCTTTACAGAAAATGAGGGAAATAATCGAAGCCCAAGGAGGAAACCCTGACATAGAACCTGAAGACATAAAAATAGGAAAGAAATCCCTTGACATTTACTCAAAAGAAACTGGCAGGATTTTCTTAGTGAACGTTAAAAAAATAAACTCAATAGCAAGAGCAGCTGGAGCTCCAAAAGACAAGGGAGCAGGAGTATACCTCTATGTTGAAAAAGGAGACAAAGTAAAAAAAGGACAAAAACTATTTACAATCTACGCTGAATCAAGCAGAAAACTAAAAGCAGCCCAAGAACTAGTTGAAAAACTAAAACCAATAGAATTTGAAAAAATAATTCTTGGAGAATATTCCACTGAGCGAAAACCAATGGTTTATGAATTCCACTAAGATGCTGCTTCTGCTACTGCTTTTCCTGCTTTTATCAAGTCAATCAATGACCCCTTGCATGAGTTTTCATTAATCTCTGAAACAAAGTCACCAGTTACTGGAAGCCAGCATTCTGCTTCTTTGCCTTTTACCAGCACAGCAGCCATTTTCTCTTCAATAGAAGCATTATCAGGCAAAGATATTTCAATTATCCTTAGATAAAATGAGCAGTTCTCTAAAGAGCCTCCTCTTACTTCAGCATAATAAGAAGCACCACCAACTCCTGGGATTTCCTGAAATGCTTTAACCTTTGCCCTGCCGCATTTCAAAGCTTCTTCCTGAAAGCATGAAACATTAGAACCACAGTCCTTTAACCCAGGAGTTTCCTTAGGTTGTTGAATGCACCCAGCAAACAACACGACCAATCCTAAAAGTAAAACAAAAAACCATCTCACTTAACTCACCTTTTTAATATACTCCTTTAAAAGTCTAGGAAAAGCCTCTGAATCAATAAAACGAATACCCCATTCCTTAGCCCATTTCTTAATCCCTTCGTCAGAAGCCACTATCCCTGCGTTAAGTTCTTTTGCTAAAAGCAACACGTCAAGGTCTTCTTTTGAATCAACCATTCCCTGCCTCATCTTCTCACGGTAATTGTTCCTAAGCTCTTTTATGACTTTAGCATGAGACTCTGGTTTATGTTTTGTCTTAATCACTGCTTTTTCAGCTTCCCGCAAGCCCTTATTAATCCTGTTTCTTACTTCCCCTATATACTCATACATAAAAGCAGCTGGAATCATTAACTCTGCTTTGGAAGGAGTTTTTTGAACAAGCCACGCGTCAAGAGAATTAATACTCCTCTTGCTTATTCCTTTGTTTTCAAGCAAATGCTTTATTTCTTCCCACACGCTTGGAGGAGTATAACAAGTGATTCCAGCATCCTTTGCTTTTGAAATAAGCTTTATCATTTCAAGAATATGCTTGTTAATCTCCTTTTTACTCTTATTAAGACCAGTAAAAGCTGAAGTATCTAATACAAACCTTTGTTTTCTCATCAGACTCAAATAATTCAAAAAGAGTATAAAAAACTTCCTAAAATCAAAGCAAGTGCCCAGGCAGCGTCTCGGCTTTCCCGCACGTAAGTGCAGTACACACCGAATCGCTGGACGGCTTAACTTCCGGGTTCGGGATGAGACCGGGTGTTTCCCGTCCGCTGTGACCGCCGGGCATTAAGTTTTCTGACAAAACTTGTTTAAAAGCTTTACTGAACACTGAATCCTTCATAACCAGTCTGAATCCTTATTGCTTTCCCATTAACTAAAGCATCAGCTATTTTTCTCCGAGCAGAAGAAAGGATCCTGTTAAAAGTAGGTTGTGATACTTTCATTTTCTCAGCTGCTTTTTCTTGGGTTAAGCCTTCAAAATCACTTAGTCTTATTGCTTCAAACTCATCAAGTTCAAGAATAACCTCCTCCAACTCAATCATTCTTCTTCCAGCAGGCTTGAAATAAAAAACTCCAGGAAAAAACAATATCCTTCTAAACCTTCTTCTCCGAGGCAACCCCTTTCACCTCACATAACAACCCCACTTAACAAAACCACACCCATCAAAATCATTATTATCCCAGCAATTAAGTGAAGTACTCTAAGTTTTTTCTGCCTCCACTTTTCTGCTTCTTCAGTTTTAGCTATTCCAAAGTATACAGCAGCAGTTATCAAAATCATTGGAAGAACAAATACTGCATTGTAAAGTAAGAGCCATGGAATAGCATAAGCTCTTGTTGCCTGCCTTGCAAGCAAGCCAAGAATCACAAGATAAGGCCCACTAGTGCATGGAAGCAAAAACAAGCTTACTATAAGCCCTACTATGAAAGCACCTGGAACACTTACAACGCTTCTTATGATTCTTTTCATAGTAGGCCTCCATGACCTTGGGACTTCCATTACAAAACCAAAAGCACCAAACTTAAAGAAATCCTTCAAGTTAAACAAACCAACTACCAACGCAAGAAAGCCTACTGCTTTGTAAAAGTAGTAAGTCAATCCAGTTAACTGCACTGCAGTAAATATCCCCAAGCCCATCAGAAAGTAAGAGATATAAACAGCAATAGTAAAAGCAAGCCCAGAGAAAAGAACTTTTTTCTTAGTGCCTGCTGCTAACACGGTTGTAAGAAGAATTATTAATACTGCAAAAGCACAAGGATTTATAGCATCAACAGCAGCAGCTGTTACCACTAATGCTAAAGTTAGTCCTTTTTTAAAACTAGTAGGTGAAACTTCCTTAGAGTAAGAAACTTGGGAAGAACTCATATTTTTAGTAACAAAATCCCAAGGGTCAACACACCCACTAGCAGCACACTCTTCAATAACCTCTCTTATCCCTTCTTTCATTGAAGAAGAATACCCAATGAAAGCTCTGTCTCCTATGAAGTAAGTAGGTACTCCTTCTACTTCTATGCCATAAGCTTCAGCATACTTGTAAAACTTTTCAAGGTTAGATGAGTTATGATAAACTTCAAATTTTGAAACCTTCAATTCAGGAAATTCTTGTTGTAGAGAACTCAAATAATTTAATAAAGCAGCACAGTGCGGGCATCCTTCACCATAAAACACATGAACATTAACAGGATAAGAAAAACCAACCAATGCTAGTAAAAAGAATAACAATGCTTTCTTCATTCCTACTTCCCTCCTATTTGCTTATGCTTCTTCAATTGCTTCTTTTACTGTCTTATTAGAAACTACCCTTATTTTAATTCCTTTTGTTTTTAATGCTTGAATCATATTAGGGCCAAAGTTCCCTGCTATCACTTCTTCTACTCCTTCTTTTGCAAGCAGGTGAGCTACTGAAAAGCCAGCTCCTCCTCCAAACATGAAAGGATTTTTTAAGGTCTTCACTAGCTTTTTATTTTCGTAAATTAAAAAGAAAGGAGCTCTTCCGCCTACATTACTCACCATAGAGTCTTCAGTGCTTCCAGTTGAAGCAACAGCTATCTTCAATTAAATCACCCCGCAATTTTTTCAACAATTAACCCTTGAATGACAGAAAATATTATCATGACACATGTTAATATAATTAAAGTTTTAAAACCAAAGTAAGCAGCAAACAAAGGCATTAAAGGAAGCTTTACAGCCCTGTTGTAAAGAAAACATGCAATAAATGCTGTTCTTACTCCTTTTTCTTTAAGATCACTTAAGAAAGGATACCACAAGTAAATTGGTCCTGTTGAAAGCACTCCTCCTATTATTGAAAAAAGCCATCCTTTCACTCCAGCACTGCTTCCAAGCCACTTTACAAGAGTTTCATTACTCACAAAGCAGTTAACCAAAAACATTAAAATGAAGACTAAAAATAATACTGGAATGACCTTAACAAATATTCCTGCTGAAAAACCAAGTGCCTTAAAGAATATGGTCTTATCCACAGTAAAAACTATCAAATATAAAAACAAGATTAAAAAAATGAAAAGTACTTTCATATTTTCAGTGATTATTCTGAAGTTCATATCAACCACATTAATAAGACAGTAACGACTGCCACTATTACTGATAATATAAAACTAATGAAGTTACGCGTGAGGGCAAATTTTTTACCAAGCATGATTGATTCTGCTGGCAGTTGAACTATTCCAACTGTCACCCATGCAACTATGAAAGAAAGAACAGCAACCAAACTTACTCCTTGAGATAAAAGCTCTCCTCCAATCACATAACTAGTCACTGGATTTCCTGCCAACACACTTCCAATAGTAGAACCTATCCATGGATCTATCAATAAACTTCCCTTGAATACGTGCTGATAAAAGCTTTTTGGAACAACTGAGTTAAACAACCCTACAAGTAAAATAACGCCAAACAGTACTGGAAAATTGTTCAACAATGACTTTGCAGCAGAAGTTAATGCTTTTTTCTTATTCATTTATTCACCTTTTAAGTGTTTGCAGGGATTAGCAGAGTCAGTGAGTTTGTTTTCTAAAAAAGAATTAACTACTTCACTTATGCTTCCAGAACACCCTTTAATGACTTTTATTCCCTGTTGGTTTAAGGAGTTTATTGCCCTTGGACCTATACCATCACATAAAACATAATCTGGCTTAAAGCCTGCAATGAACTCCACTACAACATAAGGTCTATGATTCTCTACAAAAGGATTAGCCACTGCTTTAAAATCCTGAACTTTGTTTTCTTTTACTGTTATTACTATAAAAAAAGGGCAGCGGCCAAAGTGTTCTGCTACTTTACTGTCTAAACTGTTTCCTTCTGAAGGAACTGCTATTATCATATAACTCACTGATTATTCATTCTAATTCTTTTAATCTTTTTTTAAGTTCTTCTAAATATCTTTCAATATCCTTTATTTCTGCTTGTATTTCTGCTTTTTCTTCTTCTTTTGTTAATGGCTGGTAGGTTGCTGGATACACTGGCTGGTATGCTAATGCTCTTGCCCTCCAAGCGTATCCTCTACCTAATCCAAGGCCTCTGCCAAATCCTCTTCCAAATGGCCTAAATCCATATCC
>CAZBZN010000012.1:0-19574 GCA_964496415.1 Microcaldota archaeon
TTCTACTTCTACTGTTGGTGTTCCGTCAGTTGTGCATGTTAAGTCTTCGCTTGAGATTTCTGTTTGTTCGTAGTTGAGTGATGCTAAGACTGTTGCTATTTTTGCTGCTGCTATTCCGTCAGTGATTTCTGCTCCGTTTGTTCCTACTACGATGCTTACGTCATTTGGGTTTGCTTTTATGTTTGCTATTAAGGCATCTACTGTTGCTTGGTCTGGTCCTATTGTTGCCAGTGCTGGTGCTAATACGCTTCCTATCATTGCTGCACCAGCAGCTATGGCAGCTGTTCTTTTTATGTTGATACTTCTCATCTTTCATTTCACCTCTTTTTTGTTACAAATCATGGTTTTTGATAAAGGTAGATAAGAACAGCTCATCCGCTGTTCTTAGGAGAATGATTTATGTTGCATTTATAAACTTTACGTGATTCCCTCTAACAATTGCCTTAAAATATTTCGTCAATCACCGTTTTTGCTGTTTTTTCAAGTTTTCAAGGTATTCCTTAAACCTCGTGTCAAGGATTAAAGTAATATAATAGTGAACAGCAGAGACAATCAAATTAAGCAAGTCCTGTGCTTGAGAAGCATTAAGCTTAAACTCGCTTGGTTCTAATAATTCTACTGAGGAAGGACCATAATTAACAATAAAATTAACCACGTCCCTGAACTCTGAAAAGTAAGCTTCTAAGTCAAAGAAAGTAGAATAAACATCACCATTCTTGATTATCTCTCCTTTTTCAAAAAAAGTAATCTTCATCTTTTCAAGCTTAATCCTTGACTCCAGCAACTCAACCTGTTTTTTAAGTGATTGCTCGTCAGGACTTGCAGCCTCAATAATAAACTTTGCCTTAAAGTTCTCTTCAACTTCAGTGAACTTATCCTTAACATACTTTATCAAAGAATACTTGCCTTCAGAATCCCTCTCAATCAACCTTAACTTTATAAGACCCTTTAAAGCCTCATTGATTTCACTAGCTGAAAAACTAAGCCTTTCTCTTAATTCTTCTACAGTCATTGGTTTTTCAAGTAAAAGCTTTGCTATTTGCTTCTGAGCTTCAGTATACTCAACCACGGTAATCACATAAAAAGCATTAAAAAGCAGTAATTTACTAATACTAATGGTATTTAAAGCTTTGCTGATAGAAAAGTTTAAAAAGGGAGTAAAATGAACCTGACTGCAATAGGAAACCAAACCATTACTGGAACAATAAGCGCCCTTGCAGGAAGATGGGAACTAATAGTATACGCTGCAATCCTAATAATAGCTGCATTTGTAGTCATTTACGTACTAAGAAACATAATAGCAAACGCAATAATCGGAATAATAGCCCTCTTAGCAATAAAATTCCTGCTTGGAGTAAACATTCCAATAAACGGTTTAACAATTTTAGTAACAGTCTTAGGAGGACTTGGCGGAGTAGCTGCATTGCTTGCTGCTGCTTTCTTAGGATGGTTATGAGGTGATAAAATGGCAAAAGAAGAAGTACTAGTATGGGAAGACAAAACAGGAAAATACAAACTTGGTTACTCACAATACTTACAGCAAAAAATCCTAAAAATCAACACAATGCTCTTAATAGCAGTAATAATCTTAATAATAATGATTGGAATAGGGTTCCTTTACGCGCATGCATTAATTCAAAGAGTAGACCAGCTTGACTTAGTTTCAAAAATGATTGCATCAATGCACCAGTAACTACCAAAACCCAGGAATTTTAACTCCACAATTAGGACAACGTGCCTTTCCTTTTTTTACTTCAAGCTTGTTTTCAACAACACTGAAACCATCACGTCTTATCAAAAGCTCTCCGCAGTTATGGCAATAAGTATTATTATACTCAGTTAACACATTACCAACATACACGTATTTTATCCCTTCATCAACAGCTATTCTTCTTGCTTTTAATAGAGTTCTAACGTCAGTTGGAGGAACATTCATCATCTTCCAAGCAGGATAAAACCTGGTAAAATGCCATGGAATATCAGGACTAAGGCTTTTTATGAACCCAGCAGCTTCTCTTATCCAATCCTCGTCATCATTATGCCCTGGAATAAGTAAAGTTATTATTTCTAAGTGCATTCCTGTCTTAAAATAATTCTTAATGCACTCAAGTACTTTCTCATAAACTACTCCTCCACAGACCTTATCATAGTGCTCTGCGTCTCCTTTCAAGTCAATGCGTGCAGCATCAAGAAACTCAGCTGCTTTTTCAACAGCTTGAGGAGAAGCATAACCATTAGTCACAAAAACATTAAAAATGCCCTTTTCTTTAGCGATCAAACCAGTGTCATAACAGTACTCAAAAAACACTGTAGGCTCAGTATAAGTATAAGCAATAATTGGAACATTATTATCCTCAGCTGCTTTTACTACTAATTCAGGCGGTAGGTCATAATAAGGAACTTCATCAACTCTTGCTTGTGAAATCTCATAATTCTGGCAATGAAGGCAATGAAAATTACATCCAGCAGTAGCAATACTAAAAGCATACTCTCCTGGCTTAAAATGATAGAAAGGCTTTTTCTCAATTGGGTCAACTGCTACTGAACAAGCCTTGCTATGGTTCAAAGAATAAAGCTTTCCATTAATGTTCTTCCTAACCCCACAATTACCATACTCATCATTTTTAATAACACAATACCTATTGCATAACAAGCACTGTACTACGTCATCATTCAACTTTTTGTAAAACATTGCTTCTTTCATAAAAACCACTTAAAGCAGTTGATAATCAAGCTTTTTCTCAGGAAGAATCACCTTAAACTCACAGTACTCTTCACCCATTGCAGAGCACTTTACTTCAACACAAGCAAGCTCCCTTCCATAAATAGCTGAAAACACCCCTGAAAAAACAGCAGCAGAATAATCACATACAGGCCTACTGCTTTCCCCTATCCTCTCCTTGTATTCTTCACTCATTGGAGAATTAACAACTCTTAAAGTAGCTGACTTTTCAGGAAGCTGACAGTCAACCAACTCAATAACCCCATGCCCTTCTGCTTCAAGCAAACCAAGAACGAGTTTTATCACTTCCTCTAAACCAGGATTCTTCTCCCTTAAGTATTTTGATACAGGAGCACTATCCAAGAACTTATAAGTCATCCTCTCAGCTTCTTTTGAAACAATTGAATGAAACATTTCCCATGCTCTTTTCCCAAACTCTTCTTCAAGCACTGAAGGGTACTTGTGAAAAACAAGTGGCGGGGAAAGGATTTTTCTTCCTGAAAGAGTCCAAACAGAACCTCTTTCTCTGTTAAGCTTTACTTCATCAAACATGAATCATAATAAGAAATACTCATTTAAAATGTTTGCTTAAAGCAAGAATCAAAATTAAAGCACAAATGCTTACCAATGAACTGAAAAAGAAAGGATAAGAAGAATTAACATTCCAAAGAATACCAGCAATTATACTTGAAGGAATAGCAACCAAACCAACAGTAGTATGATAAACTCCTAAAGCCGTTCCTCTTAATGAACTGCTTGAAAGCTCTGAAATCATCGCACGATGATTACCGTCAATTAAAGCATAAGAAAAACCATACAAAGCAAAAAGCAAAACAAAAACAGCAAAAGAATCATTAAAGGCAAAACCAATGCAAGTCAAAGCAAAAACAAAATAACCAAAAGCCAGCACCTTCCAGCCAAACTTGTCAAAAAAATACCCTGAAGGAATCGACAATCCAGCATAAAAAACATTAGAAATTACATAAAGCAATACAGGAGCAAACAAGCCAAGAGTCCTTGCTTTTAACATGAAAAACATGTAACTAAAGTTAGCCAAATAAAACAAGACCACGACAAGAAGGAAAACCTTTAGATTAAAAGAAAGAGACTTAATTGAAATAATAAAAGACTTTGAAGACTTTTTAAGATTACCTTCCTTGACAGCAAGCACAGGAAACAATGACAAAAAAGACACGACAGCTCCAACCAAAACAATACCCATGAGATTAACACCAGAAAATAGTAAAGCAAAAGCAATTATTGAACCAATCACAGCACCAGAAGTGTCAAGAGCCCTATGAACTCCAAAACCTTTTCCTTTCTCTTTCGGCATCAGGCTAGAGATCATCGCGTCCCTTGGAGCATCACGCACTCCTTTACCCACTCTGTCAAAAGAAACAAAAACAAGAATATGCTGCCAGGTCTTTGAAAAAAACAATCCTAACTTTGAAAAAGCTGAAACAAAATAACCTGAAAACACAAAAGGCTTTTTCTTACCAAACTTATCAGAAAAATAACCTGAAAAAACTTTAAGTAAGCTTGAAAGTCCTTCCCTGAACCCTCCTATTATTCCTAACTCAACTCCCGAGCCTCCAAACATTGTAATGAGAAAAGGAAGCACTGGAGCAATAATCTCACTTCCAATGTCATTAAAAAGACTTGCAAGCCCAAGCAATATTACTCCTTTTTTTACTCTCATAAAACAAAAGACACCAAGCTCATTTTTAATCATTAAGGTTTATAACCCTAAAACCAAATAATATAAAAAAGAAATGATACTAACTTCGCGTAACATTTCAATGGCCGCGTTGGTGTAATGGTAGCACAGGGGACTGTGGAATCCAAACCATGATGTTGGCATCCAGCAACCAATGCAGAAATCCCCTAGTCGGGGTTCGAATCCACAAGAGCAAGCATAAGTTGCTTTTGTGGGAGAAAATCCCCGGCGCGGCCCCATTAATGCTTGAGGAATGCTTTATGAAAAAAGAATGGAAGCCACCAAGAGGAACAAGAGACCTTCTTCCAGAAGAAATGGCGTTAAGGAACAAAATCTATTCAAGAATGAGAAGAATCTTTGAATTATACGGTTATGGTGAAGTGTGCACTCCTGCTTTTGAAGACTTTGAACTTCTAGCTGCTAAAAGCGGTCCTGAAATAGAAGAAGAAATATATGTTTTTGAAGACAAAAGCGGCAGGAAGCTTGGACTGAGGTTTGACCCCACAGTGCCAATAGCAAGAATAGTAGCTACTGATCCTTCCCTTCCAAAACCAGTCAAGTTTTATTACATTACACGCATGTGGAGATACGACCGCCCACAAGCAGGACGTTACCGTGAGTTCTGGCAAGCAGGCCTTGAATTGATTGGAAGTAAAAGCCCTCTTGCTGATGCTGAAATCTTAGCAGTTGCTAATGACTTAATCAGAAGCGTGACTGACAAAGAGTTCACTTTTAAAATAAGCTCTAGGAAAATCGTGGAAGAAATAGCAGCAAAAGCAGGCGTGCCTGAAGATAAGAAAATACAAGCATTCAGAGCATTAGACAAGCTTCCAAAGATAGGAGAAGAAGAAGTTAAGAAAGAAATGGAAAGAATAGGACTAAATGACAAAGTAATAGATTCATTCCTCAGCATGCTTAACTCAAAACAAGCAGACCTCTCAGAACTTTACGGAATAATTGAAGCTGCTGAAAAAATGGGAGTCACGAACATTGAGATAGACCTGTCAATAATAAGGGGAATAGATTACTATACTGGGTTCGTGTTCGAGACTTTAATCAAAGGAAAAGAAAACCTTGGAAGCGTCTGCTCAGGTGGAAGATATGACTCGCTGATAAAAATATACGGCGGGCAAGACCTTCCAGCAGTAGGATTCGGGTTAGGCATTGACAGACTGCTTGACGCAGTAGAGTTAAAGCAAGTTTATTACCCATGCATGGTTTATATTGCTCCAGCAAATGACGATGCAAGAGACAAAGCAGTGGAATTCACTAAGCTCTTAAGACAAAACGGAGTAAGCGCTGAAACAGACTTAATGAACAGAAGCCTAAGGAAACAATTGGAATACGCTGCAAGCAAGAAAATACCGTTCGTGGTAATAGTAGGATTGAAAGACCTTGAAAACAACCAAGTCACTGTGCGTGACATGGCTACTGGAAAAGAAGAAAAAATAATCACAGAAGACCTCGTAGGTTACTTCAGAACCATTGACAAAGAACTAGAATGAGAAAAGGTTTCTTATTTTTTACTACCATGATGCGTTCACAAAAGCCCAAGTAGAATTAATTTCTGACGAGTTATCGCAAACAATCAAAGTAACGTTGTAAAAACCTGGGCTTGAATAATTATGGTATACAGTCCATGAAGTAGTGTTATATGTAAGCCCGTCTCCGAAGTTCCAGTAATGCCATAAAATAGTTCCGTCAGGGTCATAACTTGTGTCATTGAAAACAAACAAAGAAAGATATTGCTGATGGTAAGTAAACCTAGCAACAGGTGGGACATTAGCATATGAAGATTCATTCGAAGAAACATTACCAGATTCATTAGCACCCACACTTGAAGAAGTATTAGATGTCTCATTTAAAGAAAAATTGCCTGATTCATTTGATTCATTAAACTCAAACTGGCACTCGCCGCTAACGTTGCATACATAGCCAGCATCACATCCGCATATCGAGCACTTCGGGACCAATGTCCCATTATCACAATACAAAGGTTTAGTCTCTGAACACTGCCCATAAGGCGTGCCATCAGAACAATATAAAATAACAGAGTTGTTTTCATAAGTAGCATTTGATGATTCTTCTTCTGACAAATTGGAATTGTAAATAACTGAATCATTAAAAGTAGAAGAGTTAAGTGACGAGTTAACAACAACCGAACTTATCAAAGTGGATGAGTTGGTCACAGAATTATTTACGTTAGAAGAATTAGTTATCGTTGAATTTTCAACAACTGAGGAATGTACTGTTGAGTCTAATGAAATAACTGAAGAAACAACTGAAGAATTATAAACAGTTGAATTATCATGAACAGTTGAATTCACTACTTCAGAGTCATAAATAGAAGAATTAACAGTAACAGCATTATCAACTGAAGAATTATAAACAGTTGAACTATTACTTACAAAAGAATTTGAAACATTAGAGTAATAAATTGAAGAGTTAGTAACATTAGCATCATCAAGAGATGAGTTCTCCACTGTTGATGGGTCAACATAAGCATCAACCAAATAAGCTCCTTCAAGAGTAGAATAAAGTACAGTAGAGGATTCAATATGTGAGTTAGTAATCTGAGAACCTTCGATATAAGAACAAGACATCACCACAGTTGATCCTGAACCATAATACGTATCTGCAGACTCATACAACTCAACATATTCTCCATCGATATAAGAATTAATTATTTTATTCTCACATTCTGATAGAGTACTTGATATTTCATCAACAGCCCCTTGTTTGCATTTAGTAACAAAAATAGAGCCCAACCCCGAGCATTCTTGTTCACAATAATCACAAGGCGCTCCGGGAGAAGTTGCTTTTTCAACAGAACACCTTGCAGCAGCTGCTTTACATGCAGAAACATCTGCTCCTTTTTTACTTACTCCAAAACTTCCAGACACAAAAAGAACTACAATAGCTGCAATAGCTAGTACTGCTGCTATTACTATTAAGTACTCTAAAGCACCTTGGAAACGCGTGCTCTCCATACAGCTATATTAACCAGCCAACAATTTAAAAAAGTATCTTTTTACAACATCACTTAACGCATACATACTGGTAAAAAACAGCATTAGGATCAAAGCCTTTTTTAAGGTCAGAGTATTGCTCTACTTCACTGAAGCCAGTATTTTTAAGAAGCTTCAAGAGTTCTCCTTTCTTGAAAGCATAATAGCGCTCCTTATAACTAGGCTTGTCGCCAATAGAAGTAATAAGACTGTCTTCCCTTAAAAAATTAATCTTTACTCTTACCGAGGAGTTATAATAGCATGATTTTCTATTTATAAGGGACACATCTGGATTTTTCTTCAACAACTCGTAGTTTCTCTCATCAATTACAAGAACCCCCTCTTTTTTAAGTAAGGTGTAAAAATTCCTAACAGCTTTTTCCTGAGCTTCTTTGTTAAGGAGGTAAGTAAGTGAATTTCCTAAACACAGCACGGCGTCAAAGCTTTCTTTTTCAAACCTCTTGTCAAACTCAAGCCAGTTAAACCCAGTAACCTTCACTTCTGCCTTCTTGTTCTTAAGGAAGCCTTTCATCCTTTCACGTAAGAAAGGATTAAGTTCGTTAGCAACAACTTCATAGCCTTCATGATACAAGCAAGCTGCTTCAAAGCCAATGCCTGCAGCAGCATCAAGAACTCTCTTACATTTGTGTTCTTTTAAGATCCTACTTATGAACGGAACTAGTTGATTTTGCCTAGACTCATAATCCACGTAATGAATCCATACTTCTGCCATTGATTTCAGGTTCTCTATTGAATCAGCATATCCTTGATCCATACTCTTTCACCATCTTTTAAAGCAAATCAAAAATGAAATATCTTTTTCTGCGCTGGGTCATCATCTGCGTTGTTTAGTCCTTCGAATATCGGCTCGCCGTATACTCCATCGTAGCCTGGTCTTATCTTGATTTTTCCTTCACGGTTCATTATTATTGCTTTTGCTATTTTTTCCTTGGTGTGTTTTCTTAGTTCTTCAAAGCTTGCTTTAAGAAGAACCGTCAGCTCTGAACCAAAAGCTGTTATTAGTTTTTCAGCCTCGTTCATGACTTTCTTAGAAGCAATGTTAGAATTCATTAAATGGCTTATTATTTCATGCAATGGCAGGAGTTTTTTGAAAGGAACTGCGTTTTCTGGGACAAATCCTTCTGGCCTGTCAGCAAGCTCTTCAACCCTATGTTCTACTCCTATGGTTAATGGTTTTCCGCATACTGGGCAAATCCCTCCAAGCTTTTCAGCTTCTTTAGGAGATAACACTACCCCACATGCCCTATGACCATCATAATGGTACTTTCCATAAGCAGGGTCAACTTCTATAGTCATTTCTAACCCTTTCCTTGTCCTGATTGCTTTAATCATTTCCTCATAAGACTTAACGTCAAAAATAGTTGCTTCTCTTCCAAGCCTCCAGGGATAAGGGGAATGAGCATCAGAAAAACTAACCAGAGTAATATTGTCTAATGCTGAAATCCTCCAATTCATTGCAGGGTCACTTGACAACCCAGTCTCTATTGCATGAACATATTTTGTTTTTTCCTGGAATGCTTCTTCAAGAGAATCGAAACCGCTTTTTGAACCAAATATCCCGAACCATGGGGTCCAGCAATTATGAACTGCTCCAACATTAACAACATAAGAATGGTCTTTTTCAACCTCTAGATTAAATACTTTGCCCTTGTATTTTTTTTTGTTAATCTTTCTTATAGGAAGATAAACATAAAATTCATCAATCCAACCATGCCTTGTTCTTCTTTTTGTCTTAAACTTCTTAAATGCTTTGTCTGATAACAAGTTAAACTTGTCTTCGAAAAAAGAAAGATTTGAAAACACATATAAATCATGATTCGCTTTAATTTTCCTACCTTTGATAAAATGTTCTCCTCTTTTATTGTATTCTTCAACTGAATCAACCGCTATTGAAGGGATTATTCCTAACCTAAAGCAAATTTGTTTCATCTGTTCTTTAATGAACGGTGAAACAGTATAACCAGCATCACCCCTCCACCAACCTCTTAATATCTCTGCTTGTTTTTCAAAAGGCAAGTACAAAGTAAACTCTGGTAATGACTTTGTAAAAGCATTTTTCTCTTTAGAAGAATAACAAAAGCCCTCAATGAAATGCATCAAATCCTTGGAATAAAAGATAAATTCAATATTTCCCTTGTCTTTATGAACTTCTTTTGGCTTAAGCCTAAACAACTCATAGGCTATGTCTTTAACGTCATCTGCGTATTCTTGTTCATTCTCATTAAAAGCAAAACCAATCCCATCTCTTTTATTAGAATAGCCTTCTGCAAGGTAATAACCAATGAACCTCCAGAAATCCTTATCTGCTTTGACTTTGCCAAACTTACCCTTTTTAGAATAATTATTACCAACAAAAACATACTTAACATCTTTAACCTTCGTAAAACGAGGATAAAGCAATACATCTCCCACTTCCAAGTCCTTAGCAAGAACCCATTCAGGAGAGTAATCTTCAAAATACTTCCTCTTACAAAAATCAACCTGTGAACAAATAGGGCGGCAGGTTCCTTTAGTCCAAGAACATCTTTTAATTGATTTAATAGCATAAAAAGGATGTTCTGGAGTACAAGTTACTCCTTCTCTCATATACCATGGAATGATTTCATAAACTATTCCAGAATAATTTCTACTGAAAACTCCAGTAACTTTTCTAAAAATTCCTTTATGAGTAAGAACCTTGTCTCCTTTTGAGAGGTCGCAGATCTTCTTAGAACCAAAATTACAAACTACTCTTTCACTTGGCAAAAAACAATGTGCAGGTATCACTTCCACATCTTTTGAGGTTTCGAGAACCAAATCCATTAACTCAAGAAGTGTTCTTCCAAATATTGGTCTGCCGTCATAGTCTCTTCTTCCCCATTTGTCAAATCCTTCATTAAGCTGGTCAACTGTTTCAAAGTCAGGCGCTATCAATAATACATGCACTTTTCTTTGTTTTCCTCCTTGTGAGTACATTAAAGAAATCTCGCTTGTTAAGGAAAACAGCATACCGTTGTACTCGTAAAATCCTTCTTGAGTTCTGGAAAGTTTTGCTTTTAATTCTTCTAAGTGCTTTGGATGAGTAAAATCACCTGTGCCAAGAAGGTTTACTCCTTTTACTTTTGCTGCTTTTGAAAGATAGTCAATTGTCATCTTTTCAGAAGTAGCTCTTGAGTACTTGCTATGCAAGTGAAGGTCAGCTATCAAACGCATGACTACTCATCTTATATAAGTTAAAGGCTCATGAGAAGGTGGCTTTGGTATGGTTGCTTGCTGTGTTTTTTGGACTTCTTCTATTCTTTTTATCATTTTTTCTATTTCTTTTGCTTTTTCATCAAGTTCTTTAAAACTAATTTTTAAACCAAGATAACTTGTTAAAACTTTTAGCACGCTTGAAGCTGCCTTTGGGTCAACGTAACTTCCATGAGTCTCACCCATCAAGCATACTCCTGGAATACCTCTTAAAGCGCCAATGCCTATTAGTAACCCTGCTGCTCCTATGATGTCACCGCCGACTTTCCCGAACAAAGCACCATGCTTTGAAAAAGTCTTTATTAATGACTTGTCAGTTGCTGCTCCAAAAACTCTTGGTTTTTTAGGAATTCCCCTAACACCATAACCTCCAAGAGTTATTATCATGCTCGTGTTGTTTTTTCTAGCAAACTCTATAATGTCCCCGCATACCGAATACTGCCACTCTATAGTAGCAGCTTGGTCATCCCCAAGTAAAATGATTAAGTCTTTCTTTTTTTGTTTTGAATAATAAAACTCAGCCTTATGCATTGAAACAGTTCCGTCTGGAAGGATTTTCACTTGAGGAGGAAAACCAGGAGAGTAAAACTCAGCAAACTTCACTGCTTTTAATTGTTTTACCAAATGCTCTGCAGCAAGTCTTCCTACTAAACCAAAGCCAGGAAGGCCTTCAATAAGAACAGGCTTTTTAAGCCTTGGCTTTTTTAATAATTTTATTTCATTTTTAATCATTCAAACACCGTAAAGTGCTTTTCTTCTCTCACGCCCGTGTTTGTCTTCAGGAGAATACTTAAGTGGTTCTGGATTAAAAGTTTTCGCCCCGCATACATGACATGACTCATCAAGAGTATAATGCCCATTCACGCATTTAAGTATCTTAATTTTTTTCTCTTTCAAACTCAAACTCTCCTCCAGCTTTAGTTATTTCCTTTTCAATAACCTGAAGAGCTTTTTTAAGAATTAACTCTGCTTCTTTATAGTCATAAGCCTTACATTTTATCTTATACCTTGGCGCTGAAACATATTCTATTTCAGCTCCTTCTTTTACAGCTTTCTCTAAAGCTTTTTTTATCACTTCTATGCCGTCAGGAGCAAGAACCCTTATCTTCATCACTCCTTTTACTACTACTTGCTGAGGAGTTATGCTCTCCTTAGCAACCTTTACTATCTCTTTCTTCCATTTTTCAGGAAGTTTTATTCCTTTAAGTGCTTCTTCTCCTTTAATGCTTGCTGTCTCAAAACCAGAAAACACGTCATAAAACTTCCTTTCAAAAGCCTCTGTGATCTTTTCAAGCATTTCTTCATAATCTTCCTTAAGACTCTTGCTTATTCTCTCAATAAGTTTTTCTGCTTTTTTCTGCCTCTTCCACTCTTCGTTTTTCCTCTTCTCTTGGTTTTTTGAAACATCCCTAAAGGAGATGTCGATAGTTCCTTTTCTTGGGTCAACTGATTTTACTTTCCCAACTTTCATCTGTCCTTCAGACAACACGCTTCTGATGTTCTTAACCCATGAAGAAGAAATCTGAGAAATGTGAACAAACCCTTCTTTTCCAGGGTACTCTAAAAGATCAACAATAGCCCCATAATTAGTAATCCTTTTAACTTTGGTTATTACCAATTCTCCTCTTTCAGGCCATTCTTCTTTCTTCAAAAACACTCACTCCAAAAAACTGAACTTCTTTGCAAGGATTTTTGCTTTTCCTCCTGTTGGTTCAGCTAGTTTCTTCCCACAGACTAAACAATAAACTTCACTTGCTGCGTGACTAAAGACAATCTGTTCTGAACCGCAATCATCACAAACTACCTTCAAAAACCTTGACATGCCATCACCTGCTAACTCTTCTTTATCTCAACAGCTTTCTTTAAATCAACCAAAGACCTCTGCTGAATCTTATTACACTCAGTGCATTGCAAGAGCAAGACGCTCTTATGAGTCTGCTTTACAGGATTTGCTTTAGCACCTACTTTACTCGTGTACCCTTTTGCTTTTTTCAAGTGTCTTTGCTGTCCTGCTGAAAGAGTTCTCTTTTTAGCAGGTGACTTCTGCATCTTCACTTTAGTTACTTTATGAACAGTGTGCTTTCTGCACTTAGGACAGTAAGTTTTTATCTCTTTAGGAACTTTCATCTCATGCACCTCAAATTATTTCAACAAACTGTTTTTCAGCAAGAATTTGGGCTTCTTTTTCAGGAAGCCTTACAATGTCATTAGCTTTAAACGGACCAAGTTCCTTCAAGTCTGAAGAAACAAACTTTGGAATGTCTTTCAATATTCTCACAAGCACAGTATTTAAAACTTCTCCTTCATTTATTGCCTTAACTTTTTCCATTGCCTCTTCTTTTTCTTCAACCAAAACCTTGCCTTCAGCAAACTGTGAAAAAACTTTACGGTACTCTGAAATCATTTCTAAAAGGTCATTGAAAAACTTCTTCTCAAACCCTACTAAATTAGAGTCATCAATTTCATTGTTTTTCACACTTCTAAGTGCTTTAAGAAGAATTTTCTGTTCTCTTCTTTCAAAGACTTCTTCCAAAGCCCTTTTAGCATTGTTGTAAAGCCTTAAATCCTCTTCTCTTCCAGAAGCCTCGTAATTCTTCTTAAGTTTTAAAACTAAAGCATTTGCTTGCTCATAAAAATTCTCAGGAAGCTCAACCAATTTTAAAACATCATTTCTTTCAAGCCTTTGAAACTTTCTTAGATCCTCATATTCCATGCTTTAGTTTCTGTAATTCATTCTTTTTATTATTTATTCAAGAACTTCAACAGCTTTCTTACATGCTAAAAACATCGCAGCATATTCTGGAAGCTCCTTAACTTCTTCTTTTCTAAAAGGACCAAAACACTGGTCTTTCAAACAAAACTCAGAAACATCTGCCAAAAACTTAACTTTTACCGGTGGGTTAAAGAAAACCACTGCATGCTTGAACGGGTTAAAAGAATCAAGGTTCTTTACAAAAGTACAAAGCAAAGAAGAACCCCCATGAATTGTTGAAGGAATCCTTATAAGTCTTGAAAGGTCAAGAGTGACACTCTGGTCAACATCAGCAGCAAGTCTTGCTTTTCTTTTAACCACATTCTTCTCAATGAGCCCCTCCAAGCCCTTAAAAAAAGAATAATTGCCTTGGCTGATCAGCTTTACTGCTTTTTCCCTGTCAGCAAAAGCCTTTGAATTACTTGTTTTTGCAATCTCTAAAGCCGTGCGTGCAATTCTCCCATACCATCCAGGAGAATCAGGAGTAGGATTCTGTTTTAAAATATACCTCACGTTAAGCTTGTTTCCTTGAACATAATCAACCATCTCCCTTCTTGCCTTAGAGTTTAAATGCCTTACAGCTTCAGAAAAAACATAAATATGATAACCACGATTACCACTGAAACTAACCTTAAGCTCTTTCTCATCAAAGCCAAAATCAGGAATAAGAAACTCTTCAATCAACTTTATAGCATCCTGCTTTGTTTTTTCCAAACAATCCTCACAAGTTAAAGTGTTATGATTGCATTCAGCATCAAACTCGAACACCAAATCAGAGCCAAGAAAACCTTTAGCTTCCATCGGCTTTTTTGAAGGAAACTCATAATAAGCAGTTGAAAAACTAGCATAAAGAGGAGCCTTGTCCACAAAAAACCTATTAAGCTCTTCTTCTGTCTTAAAACTAACATGCCTGTAATCTATTTTTTTATCATCACCAAAACCAAACTCTCTTCTTTTAAAATCAGGAGGAGCCTCAACTCCTTTCCTTAAATAATACTCCTTAAGCTTTTCTTTTATAAACTTTAAACTCATTTCTTCACCTTCTCCGACTTCCTTCTCTTATAATAAGTCAACGGGTTCTTCCAAAGGCAAGTCTCGTCATTATAACACAAACCATAAGACTGAATCTTTGAACAAGAAGGAACCCTATACTTTGTTCCTGTCTTTTCCCCATAAGCATGCTCTAAATAATACCTTGTTTTTTTCTCATTAAAGTTAGGCTGGTCCCTGAAAAAATCAACAGCCCTCTCTAAAGGCATGTTAATACTTGCAAAAAAAGTAGCTAAAACAAACCTTGAAGTATGATCTACTTTCTCACCTGACTTAAGCCTTGAAATTATTCTTTTAATGCAAGGAGGAAAAGCAGTAGCTTCAACAGGGCCTAACTCTTCAAACAAGTCAACAGCAGAAGCCCTTTTCTTAAACAATTCTTCAGCAGTCTTAATTATTGACTCTGGAAGCTCGCTTTTCTGAACTGAAAAACCAGCCAGCTGATTATAAAAAGCAGACTTAACAAGTTTAGCAAGCTTAAACTTATCCAAAAAAACAAAGCCCTTAGAAAGCATTACATTAACCAACTTAAACTCATCACCAAAAGGAACATTGTTAGCATAATCCTGAAACCTAACCAAGAAAAAACCATCCTTGCTTTCCACTGGAAACAAAGAACGAGATACTTCTAATAACTCTTCTTCACTGCCAGTCTGAAGAAAATAGTAAACATCAGAAGACTCTGCCTCAGCAAACTTTTTAACAGCAAGCCGGTTATCACTTACTCCAACAAGCAGTTTTGCAAGAGCAAAAGAAACAACACTCTCAAACAAGACCTTATCACCTGCATTAGAAAGCAGCTTCAACCTCTCAACAGGCCTTGAAGCAGAATAAGTAAAAGCATCATTAACTCTTTCAACAGCTTTTTCAAGCAAAACTCCTGCTTCATCAAGTTTTACTTCTCTTAGCAGTTCCTTAGCTTCTTTAGTAAAAGGATACTTGGCACAAAACAAAAGGTCAGGCATGATAAGATTATGAAAAGAGAAAAATAAAAACAAAAGGGTTTAAGAAAAGTCCTCTGCAGGCACTAATTCAGAAGAATTAATTTCTTCAACACTGCTTAAAGCGTTTAAGTCCTGTTCCAAAGAACTTAAAGTCTGCTCGTTTACTTGCTCTGCCTGTCCTGCCTGCGCTGTGCTCTGATAATAATACAAAGCACCTGCTATTATTATCACTCCAATTATTAAACCAACCACTGCTTTATTCATGCACTCTCACCCTCTGGACTAACACACTTAAGAATGTTAATTAAGTCCTGTTTCTCCTCTGAGAAAACCTCTCTGAACACGCTTAAATCTTTTGTTTCCTTAGCCTTCTGCAAAGCTTCTTCTAAATCACTGAAGTCATAAACAATCCCACATTCTTCAGCCCTCTGTTTAATCCTTGCTAATACCTTTTCAGCCTTGTCAAGCACTTTCTCCTTTGCAGCCTCAGAAATCAAAGACCCGTGAAGCTTCCTGAACTCAATGAACTTTGAAGTTATCTCCTTGTGCACTGCAAGAACCTCGCTCCTGTTCATTGAATCATAAGCTGCTGACAAGTCATCCCTTAAGCCAATTATTTCATCAAGCTTTGCCCTTAGCTCACTGACATTATAACCTCTTTCCTCTAAAACATTAACTGTCTTGTTAGCCATTTCAACTCTCTTATCAAACACCTTCAAAGCAACTTCTTTCAAATGAGCCCACACAGTTTCTCTCATGCTTCCAGTTTCGTTTTCAACCTCTGCAAGCACTTGTTCTTCATCAAAATCAGGAATCAACTCTTGAGCTTTTTCCCTGAACTCCTGAAGGATTGCTTTCAGTTCCTGAAGCACTTCATGCTTGTCAGAAGCATTCTGCAGCTCTAAGTACTTTTCTTCAAACTCACTCTTCAACTGCTCCAATTCTGAAGTGTTAACTCCTTGATCCATTGCTAGTTCGATAACCTTGTCCATGTATTTTGTCCTCTTCTCAAAAGCATACTCATACTTGTAAAGCTCAGCTTGCTTAAACCTGTACTTTATCAAGTCCTTCTTCTGCAGTTTCTTCAAAACTTTTTCTTTTAATTCTTCAACCTTAGTAAGCACTACTGCTTTTACTTCAACCCCAATTTTCTTAGCTATCTCTGAAATCCTTTCACCTGAAAAATTACTCTGCTGAATCTCCTGTTTTATCTCCTCAACAGTCTTATTAGTAATGTTCTTCACTATCTCGCCTATCGAAGTCTTAGGTTTAATTTCATAACTCACTGCATGATAATTATTTAATTCCTCAGGAAGCCCTGACTCTACTGAACTCACTAAGTCACTGTCAACACCAATCTTCTCAGCGAACACGAACCCACTGAACAACAACAGCAACAGCACAAAAACTGCCTTACTCACAAAACTCACCTCACTATATATTAACGCCCCTAAGCCTTTTAATCCTTTCCTCTAACGGAGGATGTGTAGAAAACAAGTTAGAAACAAAACCCCTTCTCTTTAATGGATTAGAAAAAAACAAAGGAGCAACAGCCCTATTAACCTCAACGCTGTCAACAACAACATCCTTTCCTTTTTTCTCATCCTCCAAAATTTTCTCCAAAGCACTCGCAAGACCTTCAGGATAACGAGTCAGCAAAGCGCCATTAGCATCAGCTAAAAACTCTCTTTGCCTTGACAAAGCAAAATGCATTAAATAAGCAGCTAAAGGAGCAAGCAAAGAAAAAACAACAGCAACTAATAACAATAAGCCATTATCACTGTCATGATCCCCATAAAAAGCAAGCCTTCTTAAAAAATCACTAAGCATTATAGTTACTCCAATCAAAGTAACTGTCAAAAGCATGAATAACACATCATAATTTTTAATATGGCTTATTTCATGAGCGATAACCCCCTCCAATTCAAGCCTGTCAAGCTTTTCCAAAGCACCAGTAGTCACAGCAACCGAAGCATTAGCAGGATTCCTTCCAGTAGCAAAAGCATTAATAGCATCATCCTTGATAACAAAAACCTTGGGAGTAGGAATCCCAGCAGCAATAGCAAGCCCTTCAACAGTATTAATCAAATAAAGCTCTTTAGGATTCCTTGGATTAGCAGGCCTTGCCCCAACAACCTTCAAAATAAGCTTGTCACCGTTATAATACTGAAGCAAAAAGAAAAACAAAGAAAAAACCAAACCAAAAACCAGACCAGTCAAAGGAGTTGAAAAAAGAACACCTAAAAAATAACCAAGCAATGCAACTAACAAAAAGAAAAAAGCAACAATGATAAAAGAGTTCCTTTTGTTAGCAGCAATCTGGTCATACATCAGCTCTCACTAAAACTTCACTTTCACAGGTTGTTTTTCCTCTTCAGAAGCTGCAAAATACTCTCTTTCCTTAAACCCGAACAACTTAGCAATCAAACTATAAGGAAACTGTTGAATCCGAGCATTATAGTTAAGCACGCTGTCATTGTAAAACTGTCTTGCGTAAGCTATCTTTGATTCAATGCCTGAAATCTCCTCCTGAAGCAGTTTAAAGTTCTCAGAAGCCCTTAAGTTAGGATAATTCTCTGCAACAGCAAACAAAGACTTCAAAGCATCAGTAAGCATGTTCTCTGCTTTCACTCTCTCCTTCAAAGAAGAAGCCTTCATCACAGCAGTCCTAGCCTTGGTGACGTTTTCAAAAACACTCCTCTCATGCTTAGCATATCCCTTGACAACCTCAACAAGATTAGGCACTAAATCATGCCTTTTCTTTAACTGAACGTCAATCTGAGCCCAAGCATTATCAACCCTGTTCCTCAAAACCACTAAAGAGTTGTAGATTAATATGAAGGATATTACTATTACAAAGATTACCCCAACTAAAATCAACAGTAACATTACAGACACCTCTTAAATAAATGCTTAAAATAAAAAACACAGCAAAGATTTAAAAAACTAACTACTAAAACGTGAAAAAGAAAAAGCATGATTATCAAACAAAAAAACAGCAAATGCCAAAATGAAAACAACTAAAACTTCTGGAAAACTAAAACCAGAAGCACCCACTACAATTAAATTAGTAGAAACCTCTTCAACAGATTTAGTAAAAAACCCATAAACTTCCTCAATAACAGGAGTAGAACTACCATTACCAACCAAATAAACCTTAACCTTAAAATCAGTCCCAGCAGTACTATCAAAACCATTATCAAAATCACTACTCGTCAAAGTAACGCTTGTCCCACTAGCAATATTTTCGTCATAAGTAGACAAAACACTTCCATTAGCATCCAAAATTTCAACCCTATCAATATAATGATTGACATCAACACCGAAATAAACTAAAGTCAAATTAGCTAACTTATAACCAACAGGCACACTCAAAGAGCCAGAAGCCCATGTCGCAGTAGTATTCACATATTGTAATCCTTGATTATATAATGTTTGGATTTCCTCTTGTGAAAGCGAACGATTATAAATCTTAACCTCATCAATGGAACCATTAAAATATCTGATTGTACTTCCTCTATACCTTCCTATTTCAAGAGTAATAGGAGTGTTATTCATACCCTCATAAGTTCCAGCAGTGTATTCTGTTGAACCATCAACATTAACCCCATTAAAGTAAATATGAAGCCCTGAATCCGATTTGCTTCCATCATAAGTCACCGTAATCATAGTCCACTCACCATTATTAGGATAACCTGAAGAAAACCTGCCAATCTTATTACTACTATCAGTATACAACCCTACACCAATTGCAGAATATTTCTCTGCAGCCCACACCAGCCACTCAAAATAATCAGGGTAAAAATACCTGCCTATAAGCCCCCCGCCCGTGTTACTCCAGTTATCACTTTTAGCCCAAAACACTACCGAGAAAGGCTTGTCAGTGCCATTGCCATAAGTGAATGAAAAATCATCACTATCAGACACGTTTATGAAGTCATCTACTCCATCAAAATCATAAGCTCCACCAAACTTCCCGCTTGAATTATAAGTAGCTCCGTTAACACTGCCATTATGCCTTCCAGTTTCATCGTCAGCGTCTCCTTCAAAACGCCAGTAAGCAATCAAATTATCGTCTTTTTCAGCATAAGGAAAATCAACCTCTAACGTTCCATCTGAAATGTTGTAC
>CAZBZN010000013.1:0-403 GCA_964496415.1 Microcaldota archaeon
GTCATCAACTATTGCTTCAAGGGTTATTGGTTCTCCTACTTTTACTGTGTCAGGGCCTTCTATTGTTGCTTCTGGAATCTTATTGACGTAGAATTTCAGTTCTTTTACTGCCACAAATTTTCCTCCAGCAGTAACATACCCTCCTTTGAAAGTATGGACTTTTCCTGGCTCTAATTTTAATTTTTTAGTGTTTACTATTACAGTCACGTCCATTTTATAAAGGCATCCTCTTGGGTCCTTAAAGTAGTCTTCTTTTCCATCAATATATGTTTTTATCTGGCATATTTTGAAAGGGTTAAGTGTTTTATTGTATAACCTTACTTTAAATGAGGAGCCTTCTGTTACTATTTTGTCAATGTTGTAGCCTTCAATGTATCTTGGAGGTCTTTCAGGAACTTTAATT
>CAZBZN010000013.1:413-18420 GCA_964496415.1 Microcaldota archaeon
GTTTAAATTTTACTGAGGCTTTTTCAGTGTCACTCCATCTGTCATCAGCAGTTGCTTCTAATTTATAATCATGGCCTGGAGTTAATCCACTTATAGGGTATGAGAATTTAAACTCTTCACTTGCATCTCCGCCAGGCCACCAGCATTTTCCATCTCTTGAAAATGTCTTAACTGTTTTGCTTGTGTTAAGGTCTTTTATACTCACGGATACCCAGCAGAGATCATGGTTTCCAACTACTTTTCCTTCTATCTTGCTTTCGTTTGACAAGTAAGTGCTCTTTATTCCTTCAAAATGGATGTTAAATGCACTAACTGTTGTTATAAAGAGTATTGCTGTTATTGCAAGACTTAAGTATTTTCCTATTTTCATCCTCTCTTACCTCCGTTCAGATTGTTACTATTTTTGAGTAATAACATTTAAATACTTTTTGGTTTTGGGGATTTTCTGGTTTTTAAGGGTTTTCCACCAAGTTTTATGTAGTCGTTTGTTAGCAGAATCCATGAAATTACTATCAATACTCCTGTAAGGATTGAATTGTCTATTCTTGAGACAGCAAGTCCTGTGATTCTAACAGGACCCTGAGTGTTTTGGCTTGGAACATTTACATTATTAGTTTGAGTTAGGCTTTGGTTTGACTGGTTTGAGGTAGTGTTTTCTTCAGTTTGAGCAGGGGTTATGCTTGTTTCATTAGTAGTATTTTCTTGTTCTAATTTTGTCTTTCTGGCAACAAATCCTCCTCCACCGTTTGAAGCAGTAGCTGGTGGAATGATGCATTGTTTCTTTCCTTCTATTGTCAAGCATCCTGAAATAAGAGTGTTGTTTATTATTACAGCGTTTTCTGCACTAACATTGTTTAAGGTTGAGTTAATAATTTGTGAGCTTGTAATATTTGAGTTTGTAATGTTTGAATGAGTTATTACAGTATTTCCTGTATTGATTTCCAGTGCATAGTAATTCTCATAGTACTCTCCGTCAATAGTAGTATTGATTACTGTTGATTTTCCACCATAGTTTAAAGGAAATGAGGAAGTTGCGTTTACCATTTTTATGTTTATGAATTCTTGGTTAATTGAAGAATTTTCAGGATAAGAGGTGATTGAGAGAGCTGGAAGGATTATTGTTACTGGCTGTCCATTTAATCCCTGAATTACTGCCTTTTTTTCTTTTCCTATTATTGTGATGTTTTTGAAAGTATTCTTATACTTGGTTAGTCTTAGTTCTATTCCGACGTAAACGTTTTCAAGTGTGATATTTTTGAATTCACTGTAACTTGTTAAGATTGAAACATAAATTCCAAGTCTTGTAGGAGAGTTTTCATCCCCTATTATTTTCACGTTTTCAACAGTTATCCTGTTTCCTTGGGTGTTTATTCCTTTTGATGAATTGATTATGAGAGTGTTTTTTAAGCTGGTTTTTGACTTCATTATTACTGCGTAACTTGAAGTGCTTTGAAGCCTGCAGTTTTCAGCAGAACCACCATGAATCAAGGTTAATATAATTGATTTTGTTTTTATGACTGCATTGTTACAGTCAAGGTTAGAACCATTAACAGTGATGCTGACGTTTTCATAAGTAAGAGGAGCAAGCTTAACATCCTCTGTGAAATAATATTGTGAATTGTTTTCAAGAATCAGTAAGTCTTTTTCAAAGACTTTTATTTTTACTGAAGCAGTTGAGTTTGCTCCGTCATCATCAGTGACTGTTAAGACTACGGTGTATTCTCCAGTATTATTATAAGTATGAGTAGTTGTTACTCCTGAACCAGTTGTTCCGTCTCCGAAATCCCAAGAATACTTTGTAATGCTTCCATCAGGGTCATTTGATTGTGAAGCATCAAAGCTTATTGTTAAAGGAACATTCCCATAAGTAGCGTTAGTTGTTATTACTGCGGTTGGAGGCTGGTTACTAGGAGTTATTATAGGTTGTCTTATTGGAAGAGGTTTTATTATTGGTGTTATTGGTCTAGCTATTGGAGTTTGCAGTGAAGGAGTTACTCCTGGGTTTTTAATGCTAAGGCTAAACCCAGTAACTGCTAATGTTATTAGCAGGATTCCCATCGTAAGAGTTTTTATTAATCTCATAACACCACCAGATTGTTACTTTTTGTGAGTAACAAGGTATATAAATCTTTTGGTTGGGGGCATTTAAAAACCTTTTATAATAAGTTACTCTTAATTTACTACATGGACCCATGGAAAACAGAAATCCCAAAAGACTATGAAGAAACAATGAAAGAATTCGGGCTTTCAAGCATCCCAGAAGAATTAATAGAAAAAATCCCAGACAACCTGTTATTTAAAAGAAAAATAATCTTTGCTCACAGGGATCTTGATAAAATAATTCAAGCTCATGAACAAGGAAAAGACTTCGCAGTACTTACTGGAATAAAGCCAAGCAGTAACCTTCACTTAGGAAACCTTTTAGTGATAAAACAAATGCTCAGCTTTCAAAAAATGAGAGCAAAAATCTACTATGCTGTAGCAGACATTGAAGCATACCATTCTAACAACCAAAGCCTTGAAAAAAGCCATGAAATAGCAATAGACAATATTGCTGACTTGCTCGCTTTAGGAATAAAAGAAGACAATTACTTTTACAAACAGTCACAGGAAATACAAGTTTTAAGAGACGGTTACTTGTTTTCAAAAAACGTTACAATGAACATGATAAAAGCAATCTACGGCGAGCATGGTTTTGGTTATTACATGAGTGCTTTACTGCAAATAGGAGACATATTTATTCCACAGTCAAAAAAATTCGGAGGGCCAAAACCAGTAATTGTCCCAGTAGGCTTAGACCAAGACCCACACATAAGGCTAGCAAGAGACCTTGCACCTAAAAACAAGCTAATACCACCTGCTGCTACTTACTCAAAGCTACTACCTTCACTCACTGGAGAAGAAAAAATGAGCAAAAGCAACCCCTTAGGCATGATTTCATTAAGTGATTCCCCTGAACAAGCTGAAAAAAAAGTAATGAACGCCTTCACTGGAGGAAGAGAAAGCATTGAACAGCAAAGAAAACTAGGAGGACAGCCTGAAAAATGCAGGATCTATGACTTGTACTTGATGTTCTTTGAAGAAGATGAGAAAAAACTAACTGAAAGATACGAAGCATGCAAGTCAGGAAAATTGCTTTGCGGTGAATGCAAAAAACAACTAGCTGAAAGAATAAAAGCTTTTCTCAAAAAACATCAGGAGAAAAAGGAAAAACTTTACTCAAAAGCAGAAGAACTGCTTTCTTAACTTCTATTATTTTAACTTGAAAGAATAAGGTGGTTTCATGGAGGAGTTGTTGAAGCAGATTCTTGAAGAGTTGAAAAGCCTTAGGGAAGAAGTAAAAGAAATGCATGAAGACTTGGTTGACTTGTTAAGCGAAGAAGAAGCAGAAGAAGACTCAGAACAAGTTGAAGACTTGGATTCAGAAGTTGACTGGGAAAAAGCAGAATAAAACTCAGTTAAATACTTTTTTATTCTGCGGGTTTCTTAAAAGGTAGTGTGGTGGTAACATGAAGCCAAGAATGCTTGACGTGAACTTGTCAGAAGAGAAGACTGAAGTCAGAGAGCTTGATGACTCTTATTTTAATGAGTGGGTTGGTGGAAGAGGATTAGGAGCAAAACTACTTAGTGAGGAAAAAGTAGAAGACATCGAACCACTGTCAGAGGAGAACGTGTTAATATTCTCTACTAGTCCTTTTGTAGGGTTGGCTCCTGCTTTTAACAGGATATGGGTTACTACTATCTCACCGCTTACTGGTTATTACTTGTGTTCAAGTGCTGGAGGGTTTTTTGCAGGAATGATGAGGAAAGCAGGCTTTGACGTCATAAGAGTAAAAGGAAAAGCAGAAAGGCCTGTAGTGTTGGAAGTGAGTGATGGGAAAGCAGTTCTTGTTGAAGCTTTTGACTTATGGGAGAAGAGCACTGACTACGTGAGAGAAAAACTTAAGTCAAAAGGCTCAATAGCATGCATTGGTGAAGCTGGAGAGAAAAAAGTAAGGTTCGCAAGCATACAGTTTGATGAAAGAAGTGCTGGAAGAGGAGGAGCAGGAGCAGTAATGGGTTCAAAACTGCTTAAAGCAGTAACAGTAAATGGGTCATTGGAGTTTCCAGCAGCAGACTCTGAAAAAGCAAAAGAATTAATGAGAAAACTAACTGAAAAGCTTGTTAAAACTCAAGCTTCATGGGGAGAACAGGGAACTCTTTTGATATCAAGAATGGTTAATGAAGCAGACGGCTGGCCTACTAACAACTTCAGGCAGACTCATTTCAAAGACGCTGAACCATTGTACTATGAAGGCTTTAAAGACAAAATAGTTGAAAGAAGAGCTTGTTTTAACTGTCCAATTGCTTGCGCAAGATACGTAAGACATAAGGACGGAAGCTTGCATGAAGGTCCTGAATACGAGACTGTCTGGGCTTTTGGTCCTCAAATAGGATTCAACGACCCAGAGTTAGTGATTCAAGCTAACAGGCTTTGTGACAAGCATGGCTTGGATACTATAAACACTGGTAACATAATTGGGTGGGTCATGGAGTTAAGTGAAAAAGGGTTAATTGAAAGACAAGTCAAGACAAAAGAACAGGTTCTTGAGTTAATCACTGATATTGCTTTTAGGCAAGGACAGCTTCCATGGGATCTTGGTGAAGGATTAAAACACGCTGCAAAAACAATAGGAGAAGAAGCTGAAAAAATAGCAATCCACCAACAAAACATGTGCTTGCCTGCTTATGATCCCAGAGCTTTTCCAGGAATGCTTTTAACTTATACTTTAGGACCAAGACACGGCTGTCACTTGAAGGCTTGGACTATTTCAAGAGAACTTAAAATGCCTTTACAGGAAAGGCTTTCAGGAAAAGGAAAAGCAAGACTAGTTAACGAGTTAATGGTTTTCAGGGCTTTTGTTGACAGTGCTTCTCATTGTTCTTTCCTTGACTTTGACGAAGAAGACTATTCAGCGTTGTTTGAAACAGTGCTTGGAGTGACGAAGACAATGGAAGACTTTAAGTCAGTTGGTTCAAAGATTCTTGACTTGGAAAGAAGCATTGACGTGAGAAGAGGATTGACAAAAGAACAAGACACGCTTCCTTACAGGATTCTTAACGAGCCAGTAATAGTCAATGGAAGAGAATTCAAAGCAGCAGAGGCATTTGAAGAAATGAAAAGAGAATTCTACAAGCTAAGAGGATGGTAAAACATTTCGTTCAGCGAAGTGAACAAAATGCATGTATTTCGTTCAGTAAAGTGAACAAAATGCAAAGATTTTTAAATGATTTGTTTCTTTAATTAAAGCATGGAAGAAGCAGTAATATCAAAAATCATAGCTACTAGTGAAAAGCTTATTGGAAAAGCAAAAGAATACAAGTACAAGAGATACTTGTATGAGATTATAAGAAAAACAAGCCAAGAGTTTTTCATAGGCTTTTACGGAATGCGTGGAATTGGAAAAACTACTTTATTACTTCAATTAGCTGAGAAAACAAAAGACAGCGTTTACTTTTCAGCTGACTCAACACACTTAAGACCTTTTGACTTATATGAGATAATCTCAGAACTTAAGAAAAAAGGCTATAAGACAATTTATGTTGATGAAATCCAATTCAAAGACCATTGGAAGCAGGATCTTAAAACAATTTATGATGAAAGTGAAGTAAGAGTAATATTCACTGGTTCATCAGCAATAGACATAAAAAAAGGAGCTGACCTTTCAAGAAGAGTGTTATTGTATGAGTTAAGCCCACTTACTTTTTCAGAATACCTTATAATAAAAAGAGGAATAAAAGCACCGTTTATTAGTTATAAACAGTTAATTTCAAAAGCAAGCGAGCTTGCTAGGCAAAACGCTGGACTGATGGAGTATCTGCCAGAATACTTAAAAGAAGGAGGAGTAGCATACCCAGGAACTGGGGTTGAAACTTATTTAGCACTAAGGTCAGCAGTGGACAGGGCGATAAGCCATGACTTGGCAGTAATGAAAGACGTTGATGTTAGTTATCAAAACCTTGCTTATAAGTTCTTATACTTTACAGCTTCTTCAAAACCACTTGAAATAAGTTACTCTTCAATTGCTAATCATTTGGAGATATCAAAGAACACTGCAAAGTTACTAGTGTATTATCTTGAAAGAGCTGGCTTGGTTTACTCTTTCTTACCATGTCTTAAAGGTTCTTCATTAGTAAGGAAAGAACCTAAAGTTTTATTACCAGTTCCTTTAAGAAGTTACTTTAATTGGGAGATTGGAAAAGAACCAGATAAAGGAGCTTTAAGAGAAGACTTCTTCGTACAACACATGAAACCTGATTGTTACTTAAAAGGGAAAAGAGGTGAGAAGACTCCTGATTATTTAGTTAAAGGAAAAGCTTTTGAAGTTGGAGGAGCATCTAAAACAAGATCACAAAACCCAGACTTTTTAGTATTAGATGGTTTTCCAGTAGGTGAAAAGAAAATACCATTATTTTTAATAGGATTAATAAACCCTAAAGAATTTGCAATACGTTCAGTTAAATGAACAAAATGCATGTATTTCGTTCAGTAAAGTGAACGGAATTCACTCAGGCCATTCAAATCCTTTCTTTTCTTTTGGTTTTTCTTCTTCTTTTTTCATTTGCTGAAGTTTTTCCTCAAAAGGATACTTTGGCTTTTGCTTTTTCCTGTAAAACCTTAGTCTTTCAGGAAGCTTTTCATTAACCCTTTCAAGGATCAAAGTCATTTCCTCCTTAAACAACAAGTAACCTGAAACCAAAGCTGTTATTATTGCTATTATTACTGCGTAAAGAAGCCTATGAGAAGGCTTTACTTCAGTAAGCTCTATTTCCTCTTTTCTCAAAACGCTGACAATCATGACCTGAGCAGGAGCAAGAGAAACATTACCAACAGCTTTACTCACAGTATAAGTTATTGTTTTTGACTGAGAAGCATTAAGAGTCAAAGTCCAAGCAACCACAGGATCCTCTTCTATTATTGTAGGTTCTTCACTGAAAGAAATCATTGAAACATTCTCAGCTATTGTTTTCGGAATAACTTCAGTGACATTAACCTCTACTGTCTCGTTCAAGTTGTTCGTTACTATTATTCCAATCACTGAACTTGAGTTGTCTTTCTTAACTTCAACATACTTATGAACGCTAACCCCTTCACCTACTTCTTCTTTTATCTTTACTTTAAAACTAGTGCTCACGCTTCCTGCAGTGACTTTCACAGAATACTCCCCTGGCTTTGGATTCTTAAAAGGAACCACCTTAATCAAAGCAGTTTCAGAACCATTAGCAGGAACAATTAACTGAGTAGTATTAGCTTCTAAGTCAAAGTGCTTGAACTCAGAAGCCTCTTCAACAGTTAATGAAAGAGTTTTTGACTCATCAAAATTATTCAACACTGTAACTAATACGTCAACGCTTTGGTTTTCAAGCTCAATGCTTGAAGCATTAACTTCTATGCTTAGTTTCTCCTCCTGTTGTTCTTGTACTTGTTTTGAAACAGTCAAAGAATTATTGAAAATACTAGTAATGTTCCACACTCCAGTGACAGTAACGTTTACTGAGTAAGTTCCTTCAGGAGGAGTAGGACAATTAAAACTAAAGTACCCGTTAGAGTTAGTCCTCCCAGAACACAAGTAAGAAGAATAAGAAACCTTAACATTATCAAAACTTGAGTTAGCAAGACTTACTTTGTAAGAAGTATTATCATAATACACATAACCATAAGCAGTAAAGTAAGCAAGATTAGTATTACTACTCCATGACGAAGCATTAAGCCTTAAACCTGAAGGAAGATAAACAGTCCTATAAGCACTTCCCTTATGTCCTCTTGAATCAGTAACATTAACAGTGAAGTTATAATAACCACTAAGGCTTGAAATGTTAAACAAGCAGTATCCTCCTGAAGAATTATAATAACCACTTAACACTAAGGAAGAAGAATTATACAAGCCACAGGACACGTTAAACAAAGAAGAGTCGTTGCCGTCAACCTCACAGGAAAAACCAGAAACATTAACTACTTTTAACTGCTTTACGTAAGAACCATTATAATTAGTAAACAAGAACAAGTACTGAGTTAGGTTTTCGTTATCAGTAATCCTAAACAATGATGGGATGCTGAAGCTAATGCTTGCTGGAACAAAAGAAACATTACCCTGTTCTAAATGACTCGTGTTACTGGAAGTTACGTTAAAGTACACTGTGACGCTTTGAGAAGCATTAGAAGGAACGCCAACAGTTACTAGTACTGAAGCACTTGAAAGACTAGCAACATTAGTAACGTTAGTCTGGTTTACTGAAACACTCCAGCCAGAAACATTATCAATGCCAACATTTATAGTATAATTCTCTGTTATGTCATCATTGTTGAAAATATTCAACAGGAAAGAATAACTGCTTCCAAGAGTAAAGTTCTTGAAAGGAGAAGAAATATTAGTTGACAGAGAAAAGTAACCATAAGCAGAAAAGTTCCTTGGCTCAGCAGTACTATTCCACACTGCAAGATTACCATAAGAGTCATTAGCATACAAAGTCAAATTATAAAGACCGCTCTTAGTAGCATTAAACACTGCAGAGTAATTATTACCACCATCATAACTCATGGTCAAGTTAACAGCAGTACCGTCAACATTAACAATCTCAACCCACACGCTGGAAACATTAATATTGTCAGTAACGCCAGCAGTGAAAGTCACGTTATCATACTGGTTCACGATTACAGTGGTCTTTCCATTAACCAAAAAACTCCCTAAAGTAGGAGGAGTAGTATCAACCAAAGTAGTGAAGTTATAAGGCCCAGTAGTGTTGCAGTTGCCTGCCTGGTCGCAAACAGTAATGTTGTAATAGTAAGTAGTGCCGTTCTCTAAAGGAGACAACTGGAAGAAATGAGAAGACGCTAAAGAAGAATTACTCACAACAGTGCCAAGATCAGTTGTATTACCATAGTTTATGGAAGCATTAGTATCCTCGCTAGTGGAAAAACTAATGTTAGAGTAATTACTCCACACGCTTGAAGAAACATTAACAATCAAAGGAGAAATGCTAAGAGTAGTGAAGTTATGAGGCCCAGTAGTATTACAGTTTCCAGCTTGGTCGCAGGCAGTGACGTTATAATAATAAGTAGTGTTCTCAAGCAAGCCAGTAATGGTAATGTTATGCTGGGTTAAGAAAGAAGAATTAGTGACAGTCGTGCCAAGAGAGGTTGTAGTCCCGTAGTTGATTGACGCGTTAGTCTTGTTATCAGACAACTCATCAAAACAAGAAAAAACAATAGTAGCATTATGCTCTGAAATGTTAGAAGCGTTTACTGAAACAAAAGAAGGAGCAACATTGTCAACAGTAATTCCAGTGGTAGTGTTTGATACAGTCACAGTGTCATTAGAAGCATTCACTTTAACAGTTACTCCTTCAAGGTTAAGGGAAGAAGTATCCCAGGAGTAAGTGAACTCAGAACCAGCAGTATCATTAGTTCCTATTAAAGTCCAGTCAATCCCATTAGTAGAATACCAGAAACTAGCATTGTCAGCTGACTCCCCAGAACCAACAGTAGCGTTAAGCAAGTAAACTCCATGAATGAACTCATTCTCAGAAGGAGCATTAATAATAATAGTAGTCAACGCTGCATTACTTATTCCGACAACTAGCAAAAACACCAGCAAAAACCTTAAGTTCACAGCACTCATGCTTCTAAATAAAAAGCCAGTGATTTAAAAAACTTCACTAACCCTCAAAGCACCCTACTTGTACAACTCAAGGCATTCTTCTTTCATTACTCCTTTTATTACTTTTATTTTTTTGAATCCTTTTGCTTTTGAGATAATATCTTCGCATGAGACATTGATTTGTCTTTCAGTGAGGTCAATAATGTCTTCGAGTGAAACGCCATACACGACTGTTGATATCCCAGCTCAAAGGCATGCGCTTATGCACATGGTTCGCATGTAGTGTACAAAGTACAACCTTCTAAGTGACGGTTCTTAATTCTTGCTGCTAAGCTTCTGATCGCGTTTATTTCAGCATGTGCTGTAGGGTCATTATCACTTACAACAGTATTATACCCTCTTGCGACTACTTCACCATTTTTAACAATAACTGCTCCATAAGGATTGTCTCCTTTCTTCGCTTCTTCAATTGCCATTTTCATAAACTTTTCATGAACCATGACAGCACCAACTTCATGCAGTTTAATTATTAACAAGGAGTTAGTATTTAATAAGAGTCTCTTGAGCTTTATTGAAAAAGTTAGAGAAGCTTTGAGGGAGAAGATGGGTAAAGAACCATCTGATATCACGGTTACTAGAGTTGCCCGGAAATTAGGGATCAAAAAAAGAAAAAAACGCAAGGAGACGGAAGAAGAGTAGTTCAAGTTTTCAGCTAAATAAGTGATTAGTCGCAAAAGCGACTAATTTTTGCTAATTTTGGTCGTAAAAGCGACTATTAGACTTTAGAATTTATACCTTTTAACGAAAAATGCGAAGGTATTTAAATGAGTAAAGCTTTTTTTTTAACTTATGAGTTTAAGGCAAGTGCTTGAAACCTGGAACCCATGGTGGTCTGTAGGAGAAGTACCATCATCCTTAACAGGAGAGGAAAGAAAAATAACTAAAGAAATTTTCAGCTGGCTTGGTAAGAGAAAAATAAAAGTCATACTTGGTCCAAGAAGAGCTGGGAAAACAACAGTCATGTACCAGCTTATTAGCAAAATAGTTAAAAAAGATCCGTTAAAAGCAGTGTACGTTAATTTTGAAGACCCTGAACTTCAAGACGCTGGTTTTAAAAAAGTATATGAAGAAGCAAAAAAAATAGGAGGTAAGAAAGCTTTCATATTCTTTGATGAGATTCAAAACATTAAAGACTGGGACAAGTACTTAAGAAGCATTCATGACAGAAGAGACCCAGTTGATTTAATAATTTCTGGCTCTACAATGGCAATGCTTGGGAAAGAAGTGCAAAAAAGAATAGCGGGAAGGACAGTAAGCTTTAAGGTTTATCCCTTTTCTTTATTAGAAGCTTCTGAGATTAGAGGAATAAACCCTTTTGACCCAAGAGAAGAAGAAGCATTCCTTGGACTAGTAAAAGAACTCTTTACTACTGGATCTTATCCTGAAATTTTCCTGGAAAAAAACCCTAATGTTAAGAAAAAACTTTTAGTTGAGTACTATGAAGGAATTGTTTCAAGAGACGTGGCAGCAGCCCATGACCTGGACTTGCACTTAGCTGAGGAAATTTCAAGGTATCTTTTAAGAAACGCAGGGAGTTTGGTGTCTATTAACAAGCTTTCAAAACTTTTCAAAATTGCTTTTCATACAACTGAAAAATACTTGAATGCTTTAAAAGATTCAATGATAATGTTTGAAGTTAGGAGATATTCTCATTCAATAAGAGAACAACTTGCGTTTCATAGGAAAGTATATCCAATTGACCTTGGCTTAAGATGGGCTGTTAGTAAAGGACCTTCACCAGACCTTGGAAAATGCTTTGAATCATTAATTGGCATAGAATTATTTAAGCAAGGAACAGAACTTTATTACTGGTCAAATCACGGTGAATGTGATTTTGTGCTTGCTGAACAAGGAAAACCATACTCATTAGTCCAAGTCACTTTTGATAAAAGAAAAGCAAGAGAACTTGAAGGGATTAAGCTTGCTTCAAGAGAACTTAAAGTAAAAATAAGCCATGTTGTAGAATTTAAGCCAGAATCAATTATAAACCTTCTAACGAAAAATGCGAAGGTTTAAAAATGATGAGAGTCTTATGAAAGTTCTTTCACTGCGTCAGCCTTACGCTGAATGGGTCATTAGTGGGAAGAAAACAATAGAGCTTCGTTCTTGGAATACTAAATACAGGGGAAAGCTCCTTATTCACGCCAGCGGAAAACACTCAACGCTTCCAACAGGGGCAATCATTGGAAGTGTTGAACTAGTGGACGTGAAAGAATACAATAATGAAAAAGAATTCGCAGAAGACAAAGACAAACACCTCGCAGGCACAAAGTGGACTCTTCCATTCGCTAAAAGGCCGTTCAAATACGGGTTCATCCTTCGCAATCCAAAACGCTTTGAAAAACCAATACCAGTAAAAGGAAGGCTAGGGCTGTGGGAATTCTAATTTTTCACCCTTTGTAAGCAAAAAATTAAAAACTAACACGTTATTACTAAAACTCATGAAAGGGTTTTTGGTTTTCGGTGACAGCATTGTTTATGGTGCTTGGGACAAGGAAGGAGGATGGGTTCAGAGACTACGGAAGTTCTTAGAGGAAAAACAAGAAGACGTGCTTGTTTATAATTTAGGAGTGTCAGGAGACACTACTGATTCTCTGTTGGAAAGATTTCAAGCAGAAGCAAAAGCAAGACTAAAGGACAGTGAAGGGGTTATAATAATCAGCATAGGAGTTAATGACTCTCACCTTTTTAAAAACAAGAACTGCGTGCCTTTGGAAAAATTCCAGCAAAACATTAAAAGGCTTGTTAGTTTATCTAAGGAAATCTCTTCAAAGGTAATATTTGTTGGCTTGACGCCTGTTGACGAAACAAAAACAACACCAATCCCATGGGACAAAGACAGGTTTTACAAAAACGAATACATTTAAAAGTACGATGAAGTAATCAAGAACATTTGCGAAGAAGAAAAAATCTTATTTGTTGAAGTATTCAAGAAACTAAAAGAAACAAATTATCAAGAACTGTTAGAAGATGGCTTGCATCCTAATTCAAAAGGACATGAGAAAGTCTTTCAAATCATTAAAGAATTCCTTGAAGAGAAAGAGATAATATGAACCTATCTATCATGATTATTTTTTATGATCATTAAGATTGTCTTCAGTTAATGCTTCTTCCAGTTTTTTCTTTGCCAAAGCAGGTGGTATTGCCCCCTTGCTTTTTCTAACAACCACACCAACAAGGTAATGAATCACAGTTTTCTTACCCTTTAAGTATTTTTCTACAGCGTTTTTTTCTTCTTTTATAACTCCTTTAATTACTTCTTTGACTATTTTTTCTTCTAAAATTACTTGCTGCGGCTTGACTTGCTTTTTGTCAAGCAAGTCTCTTAGCATGCTTACAGCCTGAGGTTTTGTGATCTTCTTTTCTCTAAGAGCATTTATTATCATGAAAAAATCATCATCAAGTTTAAAGGTTCTTGGTTGGATTCCTCTGAATCTTAACTCTCCTAAGATTACTGGAACCCATTCTGTTATTTCCGAAGTAGTCATTCTTTTTCTCATTTTTTTATACGCAGTTGACAAGCCGTTTACCAAAATAGTTCTAGCAGCGCCTGCTGGCAGTCCTAAGTCAACCATGCTCTTCAAAAGTTCTTCATAAGGTCTTAAACCAAACTTTTGAATTAATATCTCTGGTATGTCAGGGTCTTGTATGAACCTATAGTCTTCTTCAAGCTCTTTTTCCCTAGCAGTAAAGGTCTCTTGACGGGTCTCATCATAGTGTTTTGTAACTCTTGTTTTTGACGGTTCTTTTCCTTCAAGTTCTATGACCTTTAGTATTCCTTTAAAAGTACTAACTTCTTTGACTTCTACTTTTTCCCCTTTATCTACTGTTATGTTCACATCAGCTCTAATCAGCTTGTCCTTCCAGATGCCAGAATACTCTAAAACATCAACTAATGCTTTGAGGAATCTTCTCACATCCTCTTTTGATTTCATGTCAGGTTCAGTGACTATTTCTATCAATGGCACTCCTGCTCTTGAATAATCTACTACTCTTTTTCTGGGGTCATATCTTCCAGCATCTTCTTCAAGATGCACTTCTCTTATCCTTACTCCTGCAAGGGTTCCATTAACTCCTATCGGAGTACTTGTTCTTTGAAAACCAGCAGGCAAGTCAGGGTAAAAATAATGCTTTCTTAAAAACCTTATCTTACTTGAAATCCTGCATCCTAATAATTCTGACAACATTATTGTTTTTTTAATTGCTTCTTCGTTTGGAGCCATTGGTTTTGCTCCAGGCTGAGCAGTACAAATAGGGCATACTGCTTCGTTAGGAGTCTTTGAAGATGCTGGACACTTACAGAACAATTTTGACAAAGTCTTAGGATGAACATGAACTTCTAAGCCTATTTTCATTTTAATCCCTCTTCATACATCCTAGCAAGCCTTAACACACGCGCGTCATGGAATCTTCTTCCAATTATCTGCATGCCAACAGGAAGGCTTTTCACTTCACCTATTGGAATAGATATGGCAGGCAGTCCTCCAGCAGACGCTATTCCTGTCAAAACATCCATTAAATACACTTTGGTAGGATCCTGAACCTCACCGAACTTCCATGGAACCACAGGCATTGTAGGAGTAATTATTGCATCTAATTCCAGACTCTTAAACAATCTTTCAATCTCTGTTCTGAACTTTGAAAAAACACTTAATGCTTTCTCATAATACTTGCTTTTCTTTTCTTTCATTGTAACAAAAGTCCCAACCGCTATCCTGCGTTTTAGTTCTTCTGACAGCAATTCAGACCTTGTTAACTGAAAAAAATCCTCCCATTTGTTCCCTACTCTCTTGCCAAACAAGAGTCCTGAATATCTTTGCATTGAACTTGAGAACTCTGCAGGCATTAAAATATAATAAGCTTTAACAATATCTTCTAAAGATAACGGAAAATCTACTTCAGTGACTTCCACGTCTATTATTCTTATTTTTTGTTCAAGAAGCTTTAGGATTCCATGATCGACTTCCTTCAACATTTCCTCTTTTAGTACTCCTATTCTTGGCTTTTTAACATCAACATCAAGGAGGTCAAGATCAATTTTTACACTTGTTGTTGTTAAGTCAGAGTCATCTTTTCCAACTATCTTAGAAAGGACCCATGCTACTCCAAAAACATCTCTGGCCATTGGAGAGACAACATCCAAGCTCATTGAAAGGTCAAGAAGACCATGCCTGCTCACTATGCCATACGAGGGCCTCATGCCCACTACTCCGCAGAAACTAGCAGGAGCTCTCGCAGAGCCAAAAGTATCTGTTCCTAACGCAAGGTCAATCATTCCTAACGCTAATGCAGTACCATTACCACCACTACTTCCTCCTGGTACTCTTTTAGGGTCAAAAGGATGTTTTGTCCTGCCAAAGTCACTTCCAGCCCCAGAACTTCCACACCCAAAAGGGTCGCAAGAAGTCTTACCAAGAAAAGTTGTCTCATTTTTTATTTTTTTATACGCTGTAGCATCATAAACAGCAACATAACCTTCAAGTATTCTTGAACAAGCAGTAACAGGCTTTCCTTTAACACAAATGTTGTCCTTGACGCCAATAGAAGGGCCTTTTATTTCAGGACTTTCTTCCACGTAAACAAAAGCATGATAGTCACTCATTTTTTCAATTAACTTTTTCTGCGAAAAAATCCTTTCTTGAAGTTCTTCTTTTTCCAAGTCAAGAACTTCTTTTGTGCTAAGCTTTTTCACACCACGCAAAATCTTTCCCTCCTTTTAGGGAACTGTCTGACGATTTGTTCTTTTTCTTTAAATTCTTCATAAGAATCTTTTCTTTGCTTTTCTAGACTAAAAGAGCTGGTCATGTCTCCTTTTTCAAAACTAGGCAAGTCAGAAAGCCATTCAAGAATCTTTCTTATCTCTTCACTAAGCTTTTTGTCTTTTATGTTTATTCTCCCAAGCTTTGCTACTTTTTCTAACACTTCTTCCATAACACTCACTCACATAAAGGATGTTTGATATAAAAACGCCAGGGAGAGGATTCGAACCTCTATCCCCAGGTCAACAGCCTGGGATCCTGCCAAATTAGACTACCCTGGCTTGTCAAGTCTAACAGCTACCACCACCTTGCTTCCAGGAGAAATAGCTAATTTTTCTCTAACTAATTTGGGGACAAGAACCCTGCCTCTATCATCTAACCTTGCTATAAAAGTCAGTTTTTCCTCTATTTTCTAAATCCCCTTTCACTTTTTTCACCAATCTTTTTTTAGTCACAGGTGTTTTTATACCTTACGAAAAATGGGAAAACCAGCAATTCTCAGAAAATATGCTCTTATTTCAATGATCACAATTATCTTACTTTTCTTGGATAATACTCCATGATTGGTTCTACTATTTTTTCATATTCAAAATCTTTTGGTTAAGGTTCTCAACAAGGAACCACGATAGGGCTTACTATTTCCTTCTCAGGCTTAATTTTTAGAAAGATCTTCACGATTAAGGAGTTCTGGATTTTTGAAACTTCAACAACAGCTTGGGAAATCTTCTCCAAGTCACTTTTAGAAACTTTAACCCCTGAAATTTTACTAAGAAGTCTAGAAGCACCCTGAACCTCAACACCAACAACTTTGCCATCAGCATCAATGTCAAGAACAACATCACCAAATTCAACACTAGCTGAAGATTTTTTTCTACTTAAGTAAATGAACAAGTCATCAATTTTTCTATCATAGCTTATACTGAACTTTCTTCGCATATCTATCAACCCTCTTTTGCCACTTCCTACCAATCTTAATGGCAGTAACTACTAAACATTTATCATTTATAATTATACCATATACATGCCCTCTTCTTTTACTTTTCTCAAAAAAACAATCATAATGCTTTTCTTTAGCATCTCGGACTCTCACAAAAACCAACTTAGCGGGATTAATGATGTCATTGATTACATCTTTTCTCGAAATTTGCCGATGATCCATTTGAACCAAACTATGCTTTGTAAAAATTATGTCCTCTTCCTTATATTTTGCTAATTTCTTTTTCATTTCTGGAACATCCACAAGAACCACTTTTACAATATCATTTGCTTTTAATTGAAACCAAGCCCTGATTTAAGCATTATTACAACACACTTAGGATGCTGCTAGTTGCGTTCAGCGCAAACCAAGAACTGGTTTTAACTAATTTAATCTACTTTTTTGGATAGTACTCCATGATTGGTTCTACTATTCATATTCAAACCTTTCTATTAAAAACTAGAAGTAATCTAACGTTTTCTAAGCAAGACAACCACGGCAATCATAAGCAAAGCTAGTACTATAAGGAGAACAAAGACGGTGTTGCTAGTGGTTTTATGATTTTCAGAAGCATTACTGAAATTTTCAAGGTCATTCCATACAATGTTAACCATTACAGGAGCACAATAAGGCCTAGGCATCAAAGAGCATTCTTTAGTCTTATTACTGAATTCACTGAAGACAAAACCAGTCCAGTTACCCCTATGTGCTACGGCATAATAATAATCGCAAGTAGAGAGGTCACTGTTAACCTTAGAAGCATTCTTCAAAAACTCCGCGTACTCTTGATCAGTCTGCTTTATCACTGAATAGCCGTTAGACAAAAAATCAGCAATTATCTCAATATCTTCATCTGAAAGCTGTGAAGTCCTCACGTAAACCCACTTAGCACACTCGCCATCAGAACAATTAACCTCTCTAGTAACACACTCGCTCCAGCCAGGAGTATTTTTATCCGCAAGACAAGAATAGTTTTTGAAAGCCTGCAAGCGTTCCATAATTTTAGTCTTGTTAAAAGGCAATGAAGGGTAAAAAGCATAACACTCACGCAACCCAGCTGCTGTTGACGAATTAACCAACACGCACTCAGGCTCGCTGAACAAGTCAGCATTAGGAATACTAATACATGCTAACCCAACCGAAAACAACACGAGAGCAAACACGCAGGTCAATGCAAGCCTCATCATAAACAATAAGAGCAGGAGGAGTATAAAAAGGTAGGGATTTTGTTAGGTGAAGACCTAACGTTTGAAAATCAGCACTTGCGGGAAAATCAGCACTTGCGGAAAGGAGATGGTAAGGATAGTTAAAATAACAAAGCAAAAAGAGTTAAGTAAGGAAATTGCGCTATTTCAGTCGTTTTTTGTTAGGAAATAAAACATTATTTTTATATGTTTGAAAACACATGGTATAATGCGTAAAAATTTTCGAATCACTGCAAATGTGAGCCTAATAAGAAAATAGGAGGGGAGTACATGTTAAGCATTATTGAAATAGCAAAATACTTAGTGGTGTTTTTAATTTCAGCGATAATATCAGACGCCCTTTTTACAGGAGGTAAAGGTTGGGCAAAA
>CAZBZN010000014.1:0-17189 GCA_964496415.1 Microcaldota archaeon
TCCTATATCCGCAAGCCGCTCACTGGACTGAAAGTCCTGTAAATGCAGGCTTTTTGAAGCTTGCATCGCGAGCCGTACGCGGCTGTATGGGAAGGGCGGGATTCGAACCCGCGACACCAAGGTCTTCAGCCTTGCGCTCTCCCAAGCTGAGCTACCTTCCCTTTGCTGGAGTTGGATGTCAGGTTTTTTAAACTGCTTATTTAATATTGTTGATGGTTTTTAAACTTTTTATGGTGAGTGTATGAAGGTTAAAGTTTTTGACTCTCCTGTTTTTATTAATGCTTCAGAGCTTCCTGGAAAGGGGCTTACTACTCCTGAGGTTTTGGGGGAGTTGAAGGATTTGAAGTCAAAGATGCTTGCAGAGGCTGGTGTTAAGAAAGGGATTGTAAGAGTGGTTTCTCCTTCTAAGCAGGCTTTTGAGTATGTTATGAAGAAACTTAAGAACGTAGGGTTAAGCGAAGCTGATTTTTCAGTGCTTGCTCTTGCTTATGAGAGAAAAGCTGTGCTTGTTACTGATGATTTTAATCTTCAGAACGCTGCGATGTTGTTAGGTTTAGAGGTTGAGCCAGTAGTGAGAGGGAGAATAAAGTTTATACGTGACGTTTAGGTGGTTCTATTTCTTCTTCTCCTGAGAGGCTTTCAAGTATTATTTTTTTGACTTGTCTTCTGTAAACTGCTAGTAGTCCGATGATTATTATTATGACTGTTAGGTTAAGGGGGTCTGTTAGGAGTTCTTTTATTGAAGCTGTTAGGTCAAAGCTTTCACTTATCTTTTTTTCTCTTACGTATTCTATTTTTAATTCTTTTGCAGAAGTTCCTCCAGTCCATCTTATGATATTTCCACTTTTGAACCATGGGTTGGGTATTATGTTTGTTAAGTCTTCTTCTTTTATTCCTTTGATTTTTATTGTTAGGTCTGAGTCTATTGGAAGTGAGAATATTTTTGAGTTATTGTCATAGAATATTGTTTTATCTCCTTTTATTACCCAGTATTCATAGCGTCCTTTTTCTTGTTTTAGCTCTGCAAATTTTTCTACTTTGTAAGTTAACAGGATTTCATAACCAAACTGTCCGCCGCCTATTTTTGTTGCTGTTATCATTAAGTCTTTTGGGTTGATGACGCTTGGTTTTATTATGCTGTAGAAGTTCTGCCAGGCTGTTAGGTTTGATGGGTTTTGTTTTGAAATGTTGTTGAATTCTTGTGCTTCTGTTTGGTTTAAGTCTATCAAGTATTTTTCATTAACAATTGCTGAGCCGTCTTCTAGGACTTCAATGCTTATATCTTGCGAGTAAAGTTTTTTCCCGAATCCTGCTTGGATTATTATTCCCAGCATGATGAGTGTTAGTAGTATTTTTGCTTTCATGTTTTGAATTTAAGTATGAGTTGAATTTAAAGCTTAGTTCTTTCAATAAGTTTAAAAACTTGGAATGATAATAAGCAGTTGGTGGTCTTATGAAAGAAAAGGTTGGAAAAGTTACTCATTACTTTAGCAAGATAGGGGTTGCTGTGGTTGAGCTTGAAAAACCTCTGAAAGTTGGGGATAGGATTTCAATTGAAGGTCAGACGACTAATTTTGAGCAGGTTGTTGAGTCAATGCAGATTGAGCATGAAAACATTCAGGAGGCTCAGCCAGGACAGTCAATTGGTTTGAAGGTTAATGATAAGGTAAGAGAAGGGGATTTAGTATTTAGGATTATGGAGTGACTTTATAAGTCAATAACCATCAAGTCCTTTGCAGCAAGAGTGTTTTTAAAAACCTTTTTTGCTTCTTCTTCTAGTGTTTTTTCATTTTCATACCTAGCACTAAAATGAGTTAGGATTAATTGTTTTACTTGTGCTTTTTGTGCTATCATTGCAGCGTCTTTTGCAGTCATGTGAAAGTATTCATGGCTTTTTTCTTTTAGTTCATCTGAATGTGTTGCTTCACAGATTAGTACGTCGGCTTGTTTTACTTTTTCAATTATTTTTGGTATTGGAAGAGTGTCTACTACTACTGCTATTTTTGTTCCAGGCTTTTTTGGTTTTGCTACTTGTTCTAAAGTTATTTTTTTTCCTTTGAATGTTATTTCTCCTTTTTCTTTCAGTTCTTTTAGTAAGGGTCCTTCTTTTAGTCCTAGTTTTTCGAATTTTTTCTTGTCAAGGTTTATTTCTCTCTTTTCTTCGAAGAGGTAACCGTAACATGGGGCTGAGTGTTTTAGTTCAAAAGCACTTATTATACAGTCTTGGTTTTCAAATATTTTCCCTTCTTTTACTTCTTTTGCTTTTATTTCAAACCCGAATTCAGTGTAGTCCCATGACTTGAAGAAGTTCACGTATTTTTTGATTTTTTCAGGCCCGTAAACTGTTAGTGGTTCTTTTCTTCCCAAGAAGTTCATTGTTTGTAGTAGTCCTGCTAATCCAAGTAAGTGGTCTGCGTGGATGTGAGTTATGAATACTGCTGTTATTTTAAAAGGGGATAATCCTGCTTTGAACATTTGTCTTTGTGTCCCTTCTCCGCAGTCAAATAAGAATCTGTTGTTTAAGTGTTGTAAGTGTATTGAAAAGAGGTTTCTTTCTTTTGTTGGAATGCTTGCGCTTGTTCCTAGGAAAGTGATTCTCATGCTTTAATTTATGACGATTGGTCTTTTAATAGTTGTTTGAGGATTTTTCATATTTAACCAAAACATTTAAATATACATATTACTTTTGTAACACATATGAAAGGAGATAGTAACACTATTGTAATACATGCTCGTGTGCCTGTTGGGTTGGTTGAAGAAGTGAAGCAGTTAATTGAAGCAGGTTATTATTCTAACTTAAGTGATGCTGTAAGGGAGGGATTAAGAAGGCTGATAAGTGAAAGTAAGAAGCCAATAGCTTCTCCTCCGATGCTTAATTTTCATGAACTGCCTCCAAAGAAAAAGCATAGGAAGGATAAAAAATGTTAGACGTTGAAAAAGTATTTCATCTTTTTGAGTCAGTTCCTTTTGCTGACATAAGAATTTACGAGGCAGAGACATCTTTTATAAAAATCAAGAACGGGGAAATAGAAGAGGTTGAGTCAGGAGCTTCTACTGGGTATGGAATTAGAGTATTGTATGATGGAAGTTTTGGTTTTGCATCTTCTAATGATTTTTCAAAATTAAAAGAAGTTTTTGGGAAAGCAGTAAAGCTAGCAAAGTTGTCTTCAAAGAGAAGCATGAACATTAAGTTAAGTGAAGAAAAGACAATTGTTAAAGAGTTTAAGTTTAAGTCAGTTATTAATTTATCAGATTTTTCTCTTGAAGAAAAGATACCTATGGTGAAAGAAGTTAATTCTTTAATGAAGGCAGAAGGTCTTGCTGCTTTTTCAACTGTTTACCATGATTCTGTTTTTTCAAAGTATTACATTAATTCTGAAGGAGCTGAGTTAAGTTTTTCAGGGGACTATGTTTCAGTCTTTTGTTCTGCTACTGCAAAACAAAACGATAACAGACAAAGTTATTCTGAAGTTTTTGCAGGTCTTGGTGGTCTTGAGATCCTAAACCAAGCTAAGGAGAAAGCAAGAGAAGTAAGTGCTAATGCGTTGAGTCTGTTATCTGCTGAGAGGGTCAAGCCAGATAAGTATACTGTTGTTTTAGGTCCTAAAATGACTGGAACATTATGCCATGAGGCTTTGGGTCATGCTTGTGAAGCTGATTTTATAATTTCAGGAGAGTCAATTCTTAAAGGAAAGTTAGGAGAGGAGATAGGCTCTGATGAGGTCACGATTTATGATGACCCTTCAGGCAAGTTTAATGGTTCTTATCCATTCGATGACGAGGGGGTGGTTTCTCAAAAGACAGTTTTAGTAGAGAAGGGTGTTTTAAAGAATTATCTTCATTCTCGTGAAACAGCAGGAAAGCTTGAGACTAATTCTACAGGGAATGCTCGTGCAGAGAGTGTTTATGAGTTTCCTTTAGTTAGAATGAGTAATGTCTTTTTTGAAAGAGGAAACTTTAAACTTGAAGAACTGCTTGAAGGAAGAGGAGTTTTTATTGATGGTGTTAAAGCTGGTCAGACTTCAACTTCTCAAGGAACTTTTCAGTTTACTACTGAAAAAGGCTTTTATTTTGAAAACGGTGAATTTAAAAAGCCTTTGAGGGATGTTACTTTTTCAGGAGAAATCCTTTCAGTCCTTAAAAAAATAGTTGGTGTTGGAAAGGACTTTGATGTTTCTCCAGGAACTTGTGGAAAAGGAAGCCAACAGGTAAGAGTTAGTGATGGTGGTCCAAGTTTAAGACTTGAGGGGATTAGACTTGCTTAGTGAGTTAGAAACTCTTGTAAAAAAAGCAATGAACAAAGAAAAAGTTGACGGTGTAGAAGTTTACTGTAATGTAATTGAAGAAGTTACTCAAAGGACGATGCTTGACAAGATTGAATCTTCTGAGTATTCTTTAACAACAGGATACAGTGTTAGGGTCTTGAAGGATGATATGATGGGTTTTGCTTATTTTGACAAGTTAAGTGACTTTGAAAAAGCAGTAAAGCATGCTAAGAAGAGTATGATTCCTTCTTATGGTTTTTGTTTTCCAAATGAAAGGTATGAGAAGGTGAAGCTTTTTGATAAGGAGGTGGTTGAGTTTTCTTTAGATGATGTTTATGAAGTGATAAATAACGTGGTAAGTTTTTTTAATGGTAAAGAAGCTCGTTTGGTTCAAGCAGAAGTGAAGAAAGTAAGAGAAGAAACTTTTTTAGTTAATTCAGAGGGGTTTTCAGGAAGTTATGATGATGCATTGGTTTCTTTTGAATTGTCTGTTCAGAAAGGAAGGAGTCTTTATTATGATGGTGAAGTATTCAAACAGGTTCCTGACTTTAATGCTTTTACTGAAAAAGTTTATAATGATTGTCTTTTAACAGCTGAAGGTAAAAAAGTTTCTGGCGAGTATGATGTTATTTTTTCAAAGCAAGCTGTTGTTGAACTTGTAAACTATTTTTTAGGGAATGCTCTTGATGGAGAAGGAGTATTCTTTAAACAAAGTTTTTTCGAAGGAAAAATAGGGCAAGAAGTAGCTAGTTTTTCTATTTATGATAATCCTTTGTTGGATTATGGTGGTTTTTCTTATCCTTTTGATGATGAAGGAGTTAAAGCATTTAATAAAAAATTAATCGACAGAGGAGTGTTGAAACAGTTTATTTTTGACCTTAAGACCTCTTCAAGAATGAATACAACCCCAACAGGGAATGCTGTAAGAAGGGATTATCAGTCTCTTCCTTCAATTGAACTTAGTAATGTTATTCTTGAGCCAATTGAAACAATAAGCCAAGAAGATGTTGATGGTTTGAAGGTGTTTAATTTTTTAGGCTTGTATGAAGCTAACCTGCTTTCAGGTGATTTTTCTTTTCAAGTTGACTCAGGATGCCTTATTGAAAAAGGAGAACCAGTAAAGCCTGTCAGTGGTTGTACTCTTGTAGGTAACTTTTTTGAAATGATCAAGCATGCAAAGTTTGTTAATGATTTTGGTAGGAAGTATAATTATTACGGACCTAGTTGGGTCGTAAAACTAAAGGTGGTGTGAAAAAATAAAAAAAGAATAGCGCATTATTTTCTCTTTTTACTGGTTTTTTTCTTTGTTGTTTTTCTTTTGGTTGTTGTTTTCTTTTTCTTTGTTGTTTTTCTTTTGGTTGTTTTTTTCTTTGTTGTTCTTTTTTTCACTGTTTTCTTTTTAGCAGCTTTTTTCACTGTTTTTTTCTTAACTGTTTTTTTCTTTGTTGTTTTCTTTTTCACTGTCTTTTTGGTTGTTTTTTTCTTAACTGTCTTCTTTTTTGTTGTTTTCTTTTTAGTGGTTTTCTTTTTCGTAGTTTTTTTGGTCACCATTACGCATCACATCAAAATTTATGAAAAAAGTAAAACCACTATTATTTAAAAACTTTTTGATTTGATTGTTTGTTTTTTCAAGGTAAAAGTGAAAGTTTTAAGAAGCTGAAAAGGTTAAACTCTTATTCATGAAAGAAGTTAAGACAACTGCAGAAATTCCTGTTCCTGAAAGAATAATAGACCAAGTTATTGGACAGGACAAAGCAGTTGAAATAATTAAAAAAGCTGCAAGGCAAAAGAGGAACGTTTTACTCATAGGAGAACCTGGTACAGGAAAGTCAATGCTTGCTCAAGGCATGGCTGAACTTCTTCCAGTTGAAAAACTAGAAGATATCTTGGTGTATCCAAATCCTAACGATGAGAACAACCCTAAGATTAAAACAGTTCCTGCGGGCATGGGAAGAAAGGTTATTGAAGAAGAAAAGAAAAAGTCAATGCTTTCAGGCCAGTTTCAGGAAATGAACGTAAGCGGAGTTCCTGTGTTTTTAATGTCACTTATTTTTTTCATTTCAATTGGTTTTTTAATTTACTTTAAAGTTTTTTCAGAAATCATTACAGCTGCTTTCATAATAGTAGGAGGATTAATGCTTGGAATGCTTGTTTTTGCTTATGCTTTTTCTTCAGGGCTGAGAGGGATAAGAGGCTTTGCTAAAGCTCCTTTGCTTCCAAAGCTTTTGGTTGACAATAGTGGGAAAAAGTCAGCTCCATTTGTTGATGCTACTGGAGCTCATGCAGGGGCGTTATTAGGAGACGTGAAGCATGACCCGTTCCAGTCAGGAGGCTTAGGAACTCCAGCTCACTTAAGAGTAGAGCCTGGAATGATTCATAAAGCTCATAGGGGAGTTTTGTTCATTGATGAGATTGCTACTCTTTCTCCAAAATCACAGCAGGAACTGCTCACAGCAATGCAGGAGAAAAAATACCCTATAACAGGACAAAGCGAGCATTCAAGCGGGGCAATGGTTAGAACAGAACCAGTTCCATGTGACTTTATTCTCGTGGCTTCTGGTAATGTTTTTGACTTGCAGAAGATGCATCCTGCTTTGAGGTCAAGGATAAGGGGTTATGGTTATGAAGTGTATTTGAATGAAGACATGCCTGACACTAAAGAAAACCGTGAAAAGCTTAAGAGGTTCGTTGCTCAGGAAGTAGCTAAAGATAAGAGGATACCTCATTTCACTGAAGAGGCAGTAGATGAGATAATAAAAGAAGCAAAAAGGATGGCTGGAAGGAAGAACAGACTTACTTTAAGGTTAAGAGAGTTAGGAGGTCTTGTTAGAGCTGCGGGTGACGTTGCAGTAACAAAGGGAGATAAGATAGTCACAAGAGAACATGTGCTTGAAGCAAAGAAGTATGCTTATACTCTTGAAAAACAATTAGCTGAAAAAACAATAGAAATAAAGAAGGAATATGAAGTGTTTAATGTGAAAGGGTATTCTGTTGGTAAAGTTAATGGCTTAGCAGTAATTGGTTCAAGGCAAGGCCATGGAGGATTATTACTGCCTATTGAAGCTGCTGTGACCCCTTCTCAGTCAATGAGAGGGGGGAAGATAATTGCCACTGGAAAGCTTGGTGAAATAGCTAAAGAAGCAGTGCAAAACGTGTTCGCAATAATAAAAAAGTATAAAGGAAAGGGGATCTCATCTTATGACGTTCATGTTCAATTCCTACAGACTTATGAAGGAGTGGAAGGGGATTCTGCAAGTGTTAGTGTTGCTACTGCTGTTGTTTCAGCATTAGAAGGAATTCCTATTGACCAAAGCGTGGCGATGACAGGAAGTCTTTCAGTCAAAGGAGAAGTCCTGCCAGTTGGAGGGATTAATGAAAAAATAGAAGCAGCGGTTGAAGCAGGAGTTAAGAAAGTAATAATCCCAAGTGCTAACAAGGATGATTTGATCTTGTCAAAAAAAGAGTTGAAGAAAGTTAAAATTATTCCAGCTGCTACTATCTTAGACGTGCTGAGAGTAGCTTTGAAAGAAAGTCCTGAAAAAAAGAAGCTCTTAAAATTAATAAAGAAAGTAATTTCATGAATTAAGTATTTTCTTGTTTTAAAGCTGATTTTTTAATATTAAGAGAAGCAAAGTCTTCTGCTACTAGTACTATTCTTTGAGCTGGCAGGCTTATTTCTTTTTGTTTTGTCTTGACTGTTACTTTATCGTCTTTTATTGTTTTTATTTTTCCTATGAAGTTTCCTTCAGAGTCGAACACTTCAAGTTCTTTTCTTAAGAGCGGTTTCACGTACTTTTTGTAGTAAAGTTTTTTCATTAAGTTTGATCCTATTGCTGAAATGAGGAAGGCTATTATTATCCAGAACAAAAGCATGTCTAATAAGATTATTCCGAAAATGAAGTCTATTGCTTTAGCTATTACGATCAGGACTGCTATCACGTTTACTATTGCTACTAAGTATTTTCTTATTTTGTAGTAGTCTTTCCTGTAGTGCATGTCACCTATCCTTCCGAGTAAAGTTAGGATTACTGATAAACCAAATAATGGGATCATTCCAGCTATAAACCCTGCTGTTTGTTTCAAAAAGCTTTGATCAGCTAATTCTATTGCTTTTTCATACCCTGCCATTAATGACAGTGAAAAAGTCAATACTGCGGCAATGTATAACGGGAAGTTAGCTCTTTCAATACTTGTGGTTTCTTTGAAGTTTCTGAAAGCATTAATTAAAGGCTCTTCTAAGCCAAAGCCTTTAAGCAAGAGGTATAAACCAATGGCTAAGAGGATTATTTTCATGCCAAGTTCTTGAAGAAAAGCAATAGTTAAGAGGATTATTCCAGGAAGCCCGAACACTATTCTTGCAAAAGCAGGCTCATGAAGCAATTGCTTTAGCACGTAATAACTTTTTTCAAGTTCTTTTGCTTGTTTTATTATTACTGTTTTCTTTGCGAGGATTCTTGTTTTTGATAAGATAAGTGGAATGACTTGGTCATCGTCAGCGCCGTCAGTTACCAAAAACACTCCTTCTGTTTCAGGGAACTTTTTTAACACTTCTTCAAGCTGCCTTGCTATGTTTTTGTCAGCCTTATAGCCTCTTGAATAATGACCAGTGATAGTTACTACTGCAACAGCGTCTTTTTTAAGTTCTTTAAAGGTTTTTACTGCTTGAAAAATAGTGTTTCCGTCACTTTCTTCAGGGTCTGCTTCTAAAAGCTTAGTAGCTGCTTTTATGTTATCCTCTACTCCTATTATTGGGCCTTTTATTCCTGCTTTTCTTCCAAGATCATCGTCTCTGTCAACGCAAAGCACTATTAAGCCACTCATATTAATCATTAAGTTTAATTCAGTATATTTTTATATCCTTGCTGCATATAAAAACATGAGTGGTAGTATGGATGCTGAGCAAAAGCAAGTTGCTTTATTCTTGACTCTTATATTTTTTGTAGTCTTTTCATTGTTGATTACTTATGTTTTAGGACTTCTTAAGCCTTTAGTCTTGCTTTTGATAATCGGCGTGGTACTTGCTGTTTTTTACGCTAAAGTTCCTTCATTCGCGATAATGCTAAGAGAATACGAGCGTGCAGTGGTTTTCAGGTTTGGTAGGTATGTTGGGATAAAGGGTCCTGGATGGGTTATTTTAATTCCTTTTGTTGATTCTTACAAGATAATAGACTTAAGGGCAAAGACTGTTGACATCCCGATTCAGGAAGTAGTAACTGCTGATAACATAAAACTTAAGATAGACGCGATAATTTACATCAAAGTTAAAGATCCTGAAAAGGCAGTGCTTAATGTTAAGGATTATGAAAAAGCAGCAGTTTCAAACATTCAAGCTTCTTTAAGAGCGGTTATTGGAAAAATGAAGCTTTCTGAAGTAATTTCAAACATTGACAAGATAAACGAGCTTCTGAGAAAAGGAACTGAAGAAGTGACAAAAGATTGGGGAGTGGAAGTTGAAAAAGTAGAAATCCAGTCAGTTACTCTTCCTGAAGGAGTTCAAAGAGCAATGCACGAGCTTAAAGAAGCAGAACAGAAGAAGCTTGCTGCTAAAGAGCTTGCTGAAGGCACTAAGATAAAACTCTCAGCACTACAGGAAGCTGCTTCAAAGTTTACTGACCCAACACTAAAGTACTTGTACCTTCAGTCGTTGCAGAAGATAGCTGAAGGGAAATCAAGCAAGATAATATTTCCAATGGAGTTATCAAGGCTTGCTGCTGGCATTTCTGAGAAGTTCGGAGTTCCTTTTGAAAAAACCCAGGAAAGGCTGTTAGCAGAGTATTCTGAAAAGAGAGAAAAGGGAGAAAAGCCAGAGTCAATAATAGAATCTCTTAAGAAAGAGTACGGCGTAAAGCTGGAGGAGCTTGTTGAAGAAACCAAGACCAAGAAAACCAAAGCAAAAGCTAAGAAGAAAACTAAGAAAGCTTCTACGAAGAAGACGAAGCCAAAGAGTAAGAGGAAAAAGAAGTAAAGTTCACACGATTACTTCTATTACTGCGCCGATGAAGATTAGGAAGGCGCTTAAGGCAAGGTATATTGCTGAGTCTATTAGTGGTTGTTTTATTTGGAAGGAGATGAACCTGTTTTTGACTATTGCTACTGAGAGGATTCCTCCTGCTACTGCTCCGAAGAAGTATCCTGCGAATTCGAACATGCCATGAGGTAAGAGTTTTAACAAGGTCATTGGTAATGCGACTAAATAATTTATCATAGGTGAGTTTGAGATTGCTATGAAGCCGTATTGCTGTGGGTTTTCAGCTATTTTTCCTATTAATGTTCCTATTACTGTAGCATTCCATGAGATTAGGAACACTGCTCCTGCCCCAAGCATTAATGAGAAAATGAACGCAAGTAGTAAGATTGTTAGGTTGTTTTTGAGTATTTCAAAAAATCCAGGTTTCATTGTTACATAAGTTACTGGTGCTGTTGCTTGTGCTTTTATTATGCCTTTTGCTTTCAGGTCTTTTGCTTGGTCTATGAATAAAGAATCTCCGTAAGGAGTCATTAGCACGTAGATAAGCGAGGATGCTAGGATTACTGATAAAAAGAAGAAAGCATAAACTTGGATTATTTGATCATGCCTGCTGAACAAGCCTTTCTTTTTTTCTTTTTTTTCTTCAATGTCAAACATTCTTACAAAGAACGGTGCTGCAGCAATGCTTATGAATGCGACTATTAAAAATCCAGCACCTTCATGTCCGCTCATTCCCATTTGTAGTACAAGCAAGCATGCTACTATCGTGAACAAGAATCCTGCTATAAATGCTTCCCAAGGTCTTTTTTCAACGTTTTCAGGGTTTATTATTGACTCTATCATTGGAAAAATAAAGGGTTTTATTTAATAAATACTTTATCAACCACTTTTAAATACAGGTTGTTTTTCAACAATTAATCATGCCTGTTAAAAGTTCTAAGCCTTCTGAGAAAAGTTTGTCTGAGATAGTTGTTCAAATGCTTTCAGAGAATGTTCCTGAGGAAGAAATAATCACTTCTTTGGTGCAGACAGGGGTCAGTGAGGATAAGGCAAGGAAGGTTCTTGAAAAGGCGAAGCAGGAGTTTGAGAAGTTTTTAGGTAAGAAGCTTGAGGTTAAGGTTTCTGAAATAATTAACAAGAAGCTTGAAGACAAGTTTGATGAAATGAGAAAAGAGTTTGGATTGAAGACTGGTTTTACTGTTTCTGATTTAAAGGAGTATTCTGATAAGAAGGATGAGGAATTGAAGCAGGAGTTAGCTGCTTTGAAGACAGAGTTAGGTGCTTTAAGAATTGAGGTTGAAGAAAAACTTAAGACCAAGCCAAAAGAAATATCAGGAAAAGTGTTGAGGAAGAATGTTCTTGGTTATGCTTTGATAATAGCTGGTTTGCTTTTATCAGTGTTTTTACTGCATTATTTGGTTGAATTAGGTTCGGTGTTTTCTTTTAGAGTGTTTTCTTTTAAGCTTTTTTTTGATTTTGGAGTGATTGTTGTTCTTGCTTTAGTTGTTTATTTCTTGGTGGTTTCTGGTTTTAGGGTTCTTGAGTTTGTGAAGTCAGAGGAAAGTAATAAAAATGAGAATACTGAAGAAAAAACAGTAACTGAACTGGTTAGTGAAGAGGATTTGGTATGAGTAACGAAGAAGAACTTTTGGAAAAGATAAAAGTTCTTGAAAAGAAGATAGAAGAGCATAGGAAGAAAAGGGACTTTGAAAATGAAAAAGTTAAAGAGTACAAGGCTAAGAGAAGAGAGGTTTTTGACAAGCTTGCTGAATTAAAAAAACAGGTAAAAGAGCTTGATGAAGAGTTAAAGGATTTTGATAAAAAGCTTGCTGAGTTTAAGAGGTTGAAGAAAAAGTATGATTCTCTTAGTTGGAGGTACCAAACTGAAGTTTTTTCAGTGAAAAGAGAAAAACAGATTATAAAACAATTAGAGGAATTAGAGAAAAAGCTTGCTGAGTTTGAGAAGTTAAAGGCTCATGCGTCAAAGTTTAAGAAAGCCATGAAGAAAATGAAGGAGTTAAGAGTCGAGGCTGCTTTGTATCATGAGATGGTGTTAAAGCATGCTGCTGAAAGTGAGAGGCATCATCAGGAAATGCTTAAGTTGATTAATGAGGTTGAAAAGCTTAAGAAGAAGCTTGAAGCTGTTAAGAAGAAAAAGCATAAGTCAAGGATATTGGTTGCTAAAGAAGAAAAGCTTGACAAGCTGAAAGAAAGAGCTTTAAAAGCTTACGAGAACTTTAAGAAAGGAAAAAAAGTAAGCTTAAGTGACTTGGCTCTTATTGAAAAGTTCGGACTGAAGTGATGCAAGTGAATGATGAGGAGATTGCTTTAAAGCTGACGGAGTTGTATGTTAAGACAATTGAAGGTAAGCAGGAGCTTTCTCTTGACAAAATAATTGATTTTTTCATTTACTCTTACAACAGGCTTAAAGATAAAGATTCAGTTACTCCTGGTGTTGAAGAAGTAAATTATGAGTCAAATAATGAGGATTCTTCAAGTCAAGGTGATTTTTCTCCTTTTGACATGTTCAGCGAGTAAGAATTTTTATCACGTCGTTGGGTTGTAGTTCATAGTCTTTTCCTACTTTTCTTTTAGTCTTTGCGTTTATTGCTCCTAAAAACTTTTCACCAATTTCTGAATGAACCTTAAAAGCAAGGTCTAAAGCAGTGCTTCCTTTTTCCATCAAAAACACGTCAGGCAGAACATTACCTTCCTTGTCAGAGTACTTGTTTTCATCTTCCACTGGATAGACTGGGAAATAACCAAGTTTTTCAAACACGAGCTTATTTATTACTTCTTGAACTCCAGTAGAACCATATTTTTCAAGTACTTCTTTTCTTATCCTTTCTAATGCTTCTTCTTGTTTTGGATTTAGTTTTTTTAAGATTTTGAAGTCATTTTCACCAGGGTAATACTCAATCAATCCTGCTTTTGCTGCTTTCCTTAACGCAAGCTCAGCTTCTGCTGAAACAGGAATTATTTCATACTTTTGCTTTAAGTTCTCATAGTTTTCCTGTGCTTCTTTTAAGTCAATCTTATTTCCTGCAAGAATTATTGGCTTGTTTTCTTTTCTTATTTTAGTAGCCAAGTCAAGCAGGTCATCATATCCTTGTTTTATTATTCTTTTAACAGCGTCTTCTGAAATTCCAAGTCCTGAAAGCTGCTCGTAGACAACCTGGTATAATTCTTTTCCTGTTTTTACTTTTCTTTCAATGTTTTTCCAGTTTTTTTCAAGAATCCCTTTAATCCAGTAGTCTATTTCTTTTTCTAAGAACAATATGTCTTTTTCAGGGTCATGGTTTTTCGTTGGTTCTCCTTTTTCATTAGTTAACCCAGATAAGTCTACTACATGAATTAACCCCTTTGCATCCATTAAGTCACTTAAAAACTGGTTTCCTAATCCTTTTCCTAAATGTGCTTCTGGAACCAATCCAGCCACGTCAATTAAATTTATTGGGATAAATCTTTTTCCATTAAAACATTTTGAGTTCCTTGGGTTACATTTTACATTTAATTCTCTGTGGACGCATTCATAACTAGCATAAGTTACCCCTATGTTTGGTTTTATTGTCGTGAATGGGTAAGCAGCTATTGGAACGTCAACTAAGGTTGCTGCGCTGAAGAAAGTGCTTTTTCCACTTGAAGGCTTTCCAACAACTGCTATTTTCAATTCATTCACCGCCGAACAAAGGATAAGAAAAGCCCAGCATCAAAGCAGCTATGATTGGAGTTATGTCAGGCATTCCAAAATAATTTGTTAGGATAGTTGACGGAACACTCGCGTAAGGAATCATTAAAAGAGTAATAGCAAACAATTTCATCTTTTTTTCAAGTACTTTGTTTTGAATTACACTACTTAAGAGGATTATTCTCACAGCAGATGCCGTCAAGGTGAAAATGATTAAAGCCATCCAAAGGTAGTCAAGGAAAGAATAAGTTATTTGATATCCATACTGGTAAGGAGTTATTTTTTGATAAAGTACTCTTGGAATATTAAGGATTAAAGGGGAGGCTGCTGCGAGCACGTCAACTTTTTTAACATGAGTAAAAAAGCATACTGTCAAGTAAAAAAAGAAAGCAGCTAGTGAAATCATAGTCATTGAAAAAGCATAAAACATGTTAGCTGTTTCAATATTTGGAGAGTTTGCTACTAAAAAGTCAAAAAAACACCACCCAGCTAAAGAGAGTATTGAATAACTAAAAAAGAGTTTTTGAGAGTTTATTTTTTTTATTTTATGAATGAATATGAAAATCCAAGCTATTGCGATTAAGTGAAGGATTGTCCAAGTCTGCAAGAGAGCTCACCTTTTTAAAACAATAAACACCTTAATGGTTTATAAACTTTGAATCACCAATTATTTTTCAAACACTGCTTTTTAAGGGATGACTTATGGGCAAGATGGTTTATCCAGGTGACTATATTGGAAGCAGTTTAGAGTTCATCCCAGGGTTTGGATTATACTCAAGAGATGATGACGTTTACTCTTCAAACATAGGAGAATTAATAATAGACAATAAGAGTCACGTTGCGAAATTAAGAGTGAAGACAAGAATACCGCGAATGGAAAACGCGGGAGTAATAGCTTTGGGTTTAGTCACTGATGTTTTTGAAAGCATTGCTTTTGTTGAGTTACTTCCTGTAAAGTCAAAGAGTTTTGCTTTCATCCCTCCAGGAGTTCCAGGAGTGCTTCCAATTTCAAACATCAAGAACAGTTTTGTTAAAGACTTGTCACAGGAAATAAAAGCAGGAGACCTTATAAAAACAAAGGTCCTTGGAATAAAAAGAGCATTAGCAACTCTTACTATAAAAGAAAAAAACCTTGGAGTGATTAAAGCAGCTTGCAGTAAATGCAGGCACCCGATGATAAGAATAAAAAACAAAGTAAAATGCTTGAACTGTGGTAATGTTGAGTCAAGAAAGCTGAGCATTGATTATGGTAAAGAATGGTGAGGTGGTATTTTGAAGTTTAAAAAAATAAAAGAAAAAGAAAACGAGTTAGAATTTGAACTAATAGGAGAAGACCATACTTTTTCTTGGCTGCTTTTAGAAGAACTGCTTTCAGACAAGAATGTTGAAATAGCACAATACAACATCCCGCACCCATTAACAGGACAACCAGTGTTCTACGTTAAAACTAAGAAAGGAAAACCAATAGAAGCAGTGAAAAAAGCAGCTAAACAATTAAGCAAAGAAATGCAGGAGTTATTAAAACAAATAAAGTGATGTGATGAAAAAAGGAATAAAAACAATAGGTTTTGACGACGGGCCTTTTGTAAAAGGACAAGAAAAAACAGTGATAGTTGGAGTAATAATGCGTGGGAATGACTACGTTGAAGGAATAGTAAGAGATTGGATTACTGTGGATGGTTCTGATTCTGCTGAGAAGATAAAAACTCTAGTTAAAAATTCAAGGCATTATAACCAGCTAAAGGCAGTGTTTATTCATGGGTCTACGATGGGCGGTTTTAACCTTTTAGACTTTAGAGAACTTAAAAAAATAAGAAAGCCAGTAATTACGGTGTTAAGAAAAAAGCCAAGTGAAAAAGCAGTCAAAGCAGTTAAAAAGTACTTCAAAGAAAAAGAAAAAATTGTTCAGTCACAACCAGAGTTTTTTAAATACAAGCAGGCTTACTTTCAAGCAGTAAACGTTGAAAAACAAAAAGCAATAGAATTAATAGAAAAAACAACAAAGATGGGAAACATTCCAGAGCCAGTGAGGCTGGCTCACTTGATAGCAACAGCTTATGTGAAAGGCGAAAGCAATGCACGTGCGTGAAACTCTCAAAGACTTTTTCTGGAAAAGGAAGAAAGAATACGATTGGAAAGATGAGATAAAAGACTGGATTACTTCATTCATCGTAGTAGCTGTTATTTACTTTTTAATCCTCCCAGCAATTTTAGGAGCTTCATCACCAATGGTTGTTGTTTCCTCTTGTTCTGAAAAAGGATTCCTCAACATAGGGGACGTGATAATAGTAAAAGGAACAAGCATCAAAGACATAAAAGCGCCGGAAGTCCAAGCAAATTCACTTGAATTCACGCCTGTTTTTGACGGAAAAAAATTTATAGGAGTAAACATAAGCGGGAAAATCATAACTCCAAACTCGTCAAATGACATAGTAGTATACTATGCTTTTCCGTCAAGAACCCAAATAATCCACAGGGCTCTGGCAAAAATAAAAGTAAAAGACAAGTACTTCCTCATAACTAAAGGAGACGCAAACCCAATCCCAGACCAAATAATGGTATACAACAACACGGCTTACTCATGCATTACTGAAAACTACGGCTGCATTTCAACCCCTGTCACTCAAAAAATGCTTGTTGGAAAAAAAATAGGCCCAAGAATACCAATAGTAGGGCATGTCAAACTATTCTTCTGCGACATCATGCCTTTTTGCTATGGTCATAGTAACCCAGGAACAGGCTTCAAGTACAAGTTATCCTGCTAACCATAACTTTAAATATTCGTTTTTCTTTTCTTTGCTTTGATGAAGAACCAAACAGGCTTAGAGTACTTGATTTTAATAGCAGCAGTATTAGCAATAGCAGGGTTAGTGGTTTTTCTTGTTACTGGAAGCACTTCCACTAGTAAAAAAAGCGCTTTGTATTCGTCATGCCAGCAAGCAGCAGCACAATGCAGGCTAATGAAAGCAGCTAACCCAAACGAAGAATGCGAGTTCTGTGTTGACCAATGCAGTGACCCTGTTAGCGGTGAGGAAATCTTCCCAGGCGCTATTAATTGCTGTAAGCTTGGTAATTCTTCCATGATTTACGAAGGCAGTCCAGGATGCAACGCCACCCAACCAGGACAAGCTGTTTGTGGTAATGGTGTTGTTGAAAGTGGTGAAGTGTGTGATAGTGATTCAGTAGATTGCTCTACCCTCGGCAATTACGAGAGTGGTACTCTTGCACCTTGTTTGGATGACTGTAGCGGGTATGATACGAGTGTGTG
>CAZBZN010000015.1:0-9562 GCA_964496415.1 Microcaldota archaeon
CTACCCCCTTCCTTAGGGAAGACACCAAAGGTTTCTTCCTCTACCATCTTCCCTTTCCACTGGACTGAAGGCCGAAGGCCTGAAGTCCTGTAAATGCAGGCTTTTTGAAGCCTTAGGGGATTGAGAACCACGTTAGTGGTTCGAACATCCCCTGTCCGCCAGCCGTACGCGGCTGCCCGCAAGCTTTAAATTAAAGTAATCTTAGTTAGTATCATGGACTTTGCATTGTTAATTCACTTAACAGCAGTAGTGGGTTTTGCGTTGTTGCTTGTAAAGCAAACAACTGTGCTTGTTAATAGTTCGAAAAGATTTTTCTTTTTAGGATTGATGAGTTTTGAAGTCATAAGCGTGATGCAGGTCTTATACAAGTTCTTCTTAAGCAAAGAACTCGCGTTGTATGCTGCTTTAATCGAGTTTTGTTTTATGGTGTTAGCAATGTTGTTTTTGTTTTTTTCAGTCACTCATCTTTTCAAAGAGCATTTAGGAAAACTGGAAAAAGCTTCTGCGGTAATCGGCATAGTAATAATTGCATGGGTTCTCATAGTAAAACCAATAATAATTCACAGTGTTAATGGAGCAAACCAGGCCTTTCTAACAAAAGAAACAGCTCTCGTAGCTCTTTCTTACGCGTTTCTTGTTGGAGTGATAACAATAAGGAACTTGTTTAAAATAAAAGAAAGATTAAGAGGTGAGTTAAGAGAAAAAATAAAAAAGTTTACTATTGGCTTAGGATTGCTTGTAATCATTGGAGTCGTGCTTGGTGGTGTTTCTCAATTACTTCATACAAGAAGCTTTACTGTGATTGCGTTGCTTGCATTTGCTGTTTATGTTTACCCGTTGTTTGGTGGCAGGGGTTAAGCTTTTTGGAATAAGTTTTTCTTTTTTTCAATAACTTCTCCATTTTCTCTTAAAACTTCTATCAGCGCCTTGCAAAATTCTTTGTTCACTTTTATTTTTTTTGCTAGGTCTTCTATCACTTTAGGGCTTTCTAAAGCTTTTGTAATCAGTGGCTTCATTTCTTCAACTTTTGACTTCAGCACAACATAATACTTCTTGTCAAAGCCTCTTACTCCAGTAACTTCACCTGACTTACCTTGCTCTAAGAGCATTTCTTCTAATTCTCTTGCTTCTGAAGGGTCTTCAATAACCACATAGCCCTGTGAGTAAAGTTTTTCAACAAGTGGATTATAAGAGACAACTAATGGAAAGACTTCTTTTTTGATTCTAAGCAGTTTCTTGCTTCCTTTTTTTGACTCAAAAACTATGCCTTTGTTTATTAAGTCTTCAAGAACCATTACTTCTTCCTTTGATAAGAGCTTAAGAATCCTATCTTTAGTTCTTTCATAATGTTTTACTGAATTCATTTTCCTTAGTACTTCAAGTTCTTTGCTTGACAAAAGAGGCTTTGAAATGATTACTTTCCCTGACTCTATTTTGAACTCTAACTCATCACCTGGTTTTACTCCTAATGTTTTGACTATTTCTTGTGGGATCTTAACGTATACTTCTTTTTTAAACTCATGAGTTTTTGCTTTAACCATCACGCTTATTATGGCTGTTAAGTTAATAAATAATTATGCCTGAGCAATGCGTGAGATGCAAAGGAACAAAAATGCTTTGTAATAGGGAAAAATGCCCTATTCTTGAAAAATTAAAGTTTTTGAAAAAACTTGAGACAAGTGAAAAAATAGAAGGTGAAACAGTAAGCGTGATGATAGGTCATTATAATTATCCTAAAGTCTTTGCAGGGCCTCTTACTGGAAGAAGTTTGCTTCTTGAAAAAGACCCTTCTAACTGGATTGAGAAAAGCATTAAAGAGATAATAGCTTACAGGTGTTCTTTGATAAGAGGGAAGAAACCAGTAAAAGTCGCAGATGTTAATTCTAAGCAAGTTGAGCCTCTTCAAGAAATTGCCTTAAGCAGAAAAGAAGTAATGACCGAAGTAGAATACTTTGAAAAACCAAAGCCAGTATTAAGTTTTTCTTCAACAACAGCTCCTTATGGTCCTTCAGCTGGTTTTAAAAAAATAATCATTGAAGAAAACCCCAAAGTTCCACGTGCGGTTGACAGAATAGTTAATGATGAAGTAAAAGCAGTTGAAGCAGTTTCTTTCCTTCACAGTAAAGGAATCAGTGTTAATCAAATTCAGGAGTTGTTTTCAGTTGGCTTGCTTGGAATAAAAAGAAAACTCGTGCCAACAAGATGGAGTATTACTGCTGTTGATGACACTGCTTCTAAAAACTTGCTTGAAAAAATAAGAGAATACAAGAAGCTTGAAGATTACTTAGTTTTTACTTCTGAATACTTGTCAAATCATTTTGAAGTGATAATGCTTCCAGCAAGCTGGTCTTACGAGCAAATAGAGTATTATTCTCCTGGAAGCACTTGGGTAGAGCCATGGGAAAAACCAGTAATAATGCAAGATTGGGAAGGCTTCAGGGGAAGGAAAAACTATGCTGAAAACGTTGAAGGAGGGTATTATGCTGCAAGGCTTAGTGTCACAGAGTACTTGGAGAAAATAAAAAGACAAGCAAGCGTGATAGTGTTAAGAGAGATAAGAAAAGGCTATTATGCTCCTCTTGGAGTGTGGCAGGTAAGAGAAAACGTTAGAAAAGCGTTAGAATCAAAGCCAGAAAAATACTCTTCTTTTGAAGAGCTAGCCGAAGCTGTAAGTTCAAGAATAAGTTTCAAAACCTGGGTTAAGCATTCAAGACTAGCTTTGCTTGAAAAAAGTAGAAAAATGCTAATTAAATTCATGTGACCTACAATTTTCTCTTTATTGGTATTTCAAACTCAACTGTTGTTCCTTTGCCAAGGCCTTTGCTTTTTACTCTTATTTTTCCTTTATGCATTACTATTATTTGCTTGCAGATGTTTAAACCAAGTCCAGCTCCTTCTTTTTCTTGTTCTGCTTTGAAAAAATAAGAAAACACTCTTGAAAGCTCATCTTTGCTCATTCCCCTGCCATGGTCTTTTACTTTTACCACTACTGCGTTTCTTTTCTTTTCAACAGTTACTTCTATTGGGCCCTTGTCGTCAAATTTAATCGCGTTAGTAAGCAAGTTGACCATTACTCTTCTTATTTTTTCAGGGTCAAAGTAAAACAAAGGAATCCTTGGTATCTTTTTTTTAACTTTAAGCTTTTTTGCTTCAAGTAGAGGTTTCACTTCTTCCAAAGCTTCATTTATCACTTTAGAAAAGCTGGCTTTTTTAAAGAAGGGTCTTTCTGCGCCTGCTTTTAGCCTTTCAAAATCTAATAACTCATCTAACAACTGCTTTAGCTTTTCAGAGTTTCTTTTTATCATCTCAGCATGCTCACGTGCTTTTTCTTCTTTAACTTCAGAAACTAAAAGGTCAGCTGAAAGCATTATGGAAGTAAGAGGAGTTCTTAACTCATGTGAAGCTACTCTCATGAATTCTGTTTTAAGCTTGTCAAGTTGTTTTAACTCTTCATAAGCTTTTTCTGATTCTTCAAGCAAGCTTAACAAAGCTTTTCTTGAAGCTTCAAGTCTTTTTGACTTCTCCTCAAGCTTTTTATTAACCTTCATTATTTCTTCTGTTTTTTTCTTCAATTCTTTTTTAAGAGAATTAACCCATCTAGAATAAACTAAGATAAAAACAAGAAATAACAAAATAAAAAAGAACAAGAATAACATAATGATCATAAAACTTTTTTCAAAAGCAAAAGCATTCATTTACTTCTCCTCTTTCTTTTTACTAAAAGTCTTGTCAGCTTGTCAAGTTCTTCAAAAACTGATTCAAGTTCTTTTTCTTTGTCCTGTAGCTGGGATTCAAGCTGTTTATTGTTTAAAACCTGATTCTTTGCTTCATAAGAGAACCATAAAAACATTAACGCGAAGACAAGCAAGCTGACTTCTACGAAATAAGCAAAATTATAATCTATAATGTAAACAATGATACTTACTGCTAATAGTGCTAAACTAAGAGCAGCTCCTGAACCTATTATCAACAATTGACTTCTGTATTTTAAAAACCCACTCATTAATAACAAGTAAGAAAGCACTATTACTGTTGTTGAAAGGACTATTATGAACAATCCTATTCCTGTAGCTGCTGAGAGCATAGTCTAATTAAAAGAACAAGAGTATAAAAATCTGACTTAAATTTTTTTCTTTATCTCTTTAAGCAGGGTTTTTGAATCAAATGGTTTTTCAATAAACCCAATGCTCTTGTTTATTGCTTTAAGGTCTTTTTTCACTCCAGTCATCTTATCAGAAATTGCCGTGATTACTATTACTGGTGTTTTTATCTTAGCTTCTTTCATTTTCACCAGCAGTTCATTTCCAAGTTTTAATGGTAGTATTATATCTAATAACACTAAGTCATATTTTCCTGTTTTAAGCTCTTTAAATGCTTTGTCAACAGTATCTACTGTTTTTGAAGAATACCCCTCTCGCTCAAGGATCTGAGTTATCACTTTCGCCTCGTCTTCTTCGTCTTCAACTACTAAGATCTTCTTCATGAAATAAACTAAGAAAAAGAAGTATAAAAACTTTTCAGACTAACTTATTTCATATGTTCCTTTAACTAAGCAATTAAACTTCAAGTACTTGTACAGGTTAGTTTTAAGGTTTTTTAAAGCTTTTTCTTTTTCTTCTTCTGTGAGTTTTCCTTTTTTAACGCTTTCCATTAAGTCAAAGTGCCTTTTAACAACTACGGATATTGCATGTTTTGAATCCATGAATGCGTCACCTCACCTTGCAAGACTATAAACTTCAAACTCGCAGTAGTCATCTCCCATTCCCCAGCATTTTGTCTCATTAACTGTTACTGACTCCATTTTCTTAAACTCTGCAAAAGCTCCTCTTATAAGACCTCTTGAGAAATTACATAACTTCTTATTAACTGGAGCTACTCCTGAACAAAAAGCACATTCCTTTACTCTTAAAACAGCTTCAATTGTTATAGCTGACTTCTCTGGCTTCATCTCTTCAACCACTCCCAAGCCTTTTTCTAAGAAAACTCTTTTAATGAGCTTCAGTAATTCTTCTTTGCTTGAAGGCGAATTAACTCTAACAATTCTTCTTCCTACAAGTTCTCCAGCTTGAGTGCTAATTCTTTCAGCTTGGAAGTCACCTGAAATGTCATAGATTGCAAAAAACATGTTTCTAAGCACTTCCAAATCAACTTTAGTTCCTTCTTTTTTCCTTAGTTCTTCTTCAACTCCTCCTAATTCTTCCCTGTAACCATTAGCAATCACTTGCTTTGAAGAAACCTTTACTCCAGTAATCCTTATTATGTCTTCTATTATTGAGTAAATCTCAACACTTGCTGTTAGTAACAAGTCTTTTATTTCTTCAAAACTCTTGCCAGGATAAAAAACTCTTATCTTGCCACTTGGAAAAACTTTAACTTTTAAGCCCTTCACTTCAGTAAGAAGAACATTCTCATCATACCCTTTCTCAAAATAAGAAAGCTTTGAAAGCTTTTTCAAATTTATTTTTTCTCCAATCTCATAAGTAAAGCATTCTGCCTTCATTTAAAGCACTTCCTCAAGAAGCACAACTATTCCTTCTTTTGTTATCTGGAAAGGGAACATTCCCTGAGAATGGTCTGTTCCTCTCATTTTTAATACTTCTAATGCTCTTATCCTCTGGTTCTTTTTAGGCATGTTATAAAGCATTATCACTCCATCAACCACGAATTCTTCTAACCCGAACTTTACTTCTTCCCTCACGCTATATGGCTTTTCAGCAGTAATAACTGCAGTAGCATCAATAGAAGAAAGAAAGTCAAGCAAGTTGAACAATCCTTTCCTGAACTCAAGATCATCTTTAAAAAATAACCTTAGCATTGTAAGAGTGTCAATGACTATCCTCTTAGCTTTGTGAGTAACTGAACAAGACTGAACCACATCCATTAAGTGTTGGAAGTTATAACGGTCGATGTCTATGACCATTAATTTTCCATCATCAATAGCTTTTCGAATATCCCAGTTAAAAGCAGCTTCCATGTCACGGATTATCCTTTCGCTTTTTTGTTCAAGAGTGATGAAAACTCCTTTTTCACCAAGCTCTACTCCTTTCATCAAGTACTGCATTCCAAAACTTGTCTTTCCAGTACCAGGACCACCTGCGACAAGAACATGATGGTTTTTAGGAACTCCTCCTCCAAGCATTTTATCCAAGCCATTTATTCCAAGAGGGATTTTTTCAACAGGCATCATACCACCGTTTATGAATAATCAAAAAGAGCTTTTAAAACTTTCCTAAAAACCATGGTTTAAGCAAAAAAACATAAATCTTTTTAAAAAATCTTTTAAATTAAAATAGTTTTATTTTAAACAGGAGATGAAATGATAGAGAGAATATCAAGTGGGATTAGTGGCTTAGATTCGTTACTTCAAGGAGGCTTTCCAAAAGGAAGTGCTTCATTAATAGTAGGGCCTCCTGGAAGTGGAAAAAGCACGCTTGTAAGGGAAATAACTTACTCTTCACTAAAACAAAACTTAAAAGTAATTTATATCACTACCACAGAACCAGTATCTAATGTGCTAAAACAAATGAGAATAAACGGATGGGAAGTAAACGGGTATGTTGGAAAAGAACTGATATTCATAGACGGTTATTCATGGAGAGTGCCATCAGAACTAAGAGAAAAACAAGAATTCCAACTCTCGTCAATTGTCAAGCTTAATGAATTAGACAACTTGGTTTTAAAAGCAATTCAAAAACTTGGAAGTGAAAAAGGAAAAATAGTAATGATTTTTGACACTGTTTCTGACTTATTGCTTCACAGTGAAAAACAATCAGTCTTTAAGCTCCTTCAATTGATAACTGCTAAAATAAAAGCAGTGAACGGCACGAGTTTCATAGTCTTAGAAGGAGGGCTTCATGAACCAAGAGACGTTGCAACAATCTCATACATTACTGACGGAACTATTGAAATGAAAATAGAAGAAGACAAAAGATATTTAAGAATCGTTAGAATGATTGACACTGTTCATCCTTTAAAATGGATATTATTTGAAATAGGGCATGGAATAACAATTAAAGTGGAGGAGTTCTTCAAATGATAGAAATACTGTACATAGCAGCAGAAGCATTATTAATTTATTACTTACTTTACTTCAGGAACAAACTAAGAGACCCTACAAAAAGATACTACTTTTATTCATTGCTAAGTATAGCTTTGTGGGTGTTTTTTGACTACTTACTCATGAAAGCTCCTTCCCTGGAAATAGCAACAGCAGTGTTTTACTTTGTGCTCTTATCAGTAAGCAGTGCTTTTTCTTTCTTTTACCTCTGTAGTTCTTCCTTTGTAAAATGGTGTGATAAAAAATGCAAGCTTGAAGCAACTCTTCCTTTCATCCCAGCAATTGGAATGATCTTATTCAACAAGACAAATGTTTTAATAAGAAAAGAATTCGGATTTCAAGTAGTCCCAAACTTATGGGAATTAGCATGGATAGCAACAGGAGTAATCTTAGTCACTTATGGTTTAATAATTCTGTATGAAGTGATGAAAAAAGTAGAAAAACCAGAACTTAAAAAGAAAATGAGAATCCTGCTAATAACTTTAAGCCTTGCAGTGGCAGGAGGGGTAATAGGAATCCTACTTACGTTTTACGGGTGTCCTAGTTCTATTTCCCCAATGCTAACAACTTTCATAATCTCTTTTTCAATACTCGCATTTAAAAAATGATTAAGTTGAAAAAGCAGGATATGCTATTAAAAGACTTAAACCAGTGAACAAAGAAGCAAAAGAAGGAATGTTAAAGAAGGAAGAGAACACGGTTGCTGTTACTGCTGAAAACCCTGCAAGCACTGCTGAAATCATGACTACTTTTAGCTTAAGCCTTAAGTCAGTTCTGGTTACTCTTTCAAGTACTTTTCTTAAAACAAAAGCACCATAAAGCAAAACCAGTAAAGAAACAATCATCCAAATCCTAACATGAGTGAAGTAAACTGCCTGATAACCATAGCCAGTCAAGACAACCTCATAAAAAGGAATCTCTGCTACTGACAAAAACAAAGGCAAACTAAACAAAAAGCAATGAGATAATCTTACTTTCTTTACAAAAGAAATACAAGTCAGAAAAAAGAAGCCAGCTGAAAGAGAAATACTAATTTGCATGAAAGAGTAAAAAAGCAAAGCTAAAGGCTTCTGTGAAGCATTAACGTATAAGAAATTAAACAAAAGCCAAAAGCAAACAGAAGTTATTGAAAGAAAGTAATATTTTTTCGGCTCGTAGTCCAAGCCATTAGCTACTTTTTTCAAAAACAAAAGCATGAAACAAAGCACTGCTATTAATACAAGAGTCCAATAGTACATAAACTATTTTTAAAAAATTCTTATTTAAAAATCATAAGCTATTAAATCTTTTAGAAAAATAACTGCCAAGATCAGTTATTTTAATCCTTTCTTGCTGCGCAGTGTCACGATTTCTTACAGTAACAGTGTCATCTTCCAAAGACTCGTAATCAACAGTAACTGCAAAAGGAACCCCTATCTCATCAACCCGAGCATACCTCTTCCCAATACTTCCAGAATCATCATACACTACCTCAAAATCACTGTAAAGCATTTCATAGACTTGTCTTGCTTTTTCATCCAAACCATCTTTCTTCATTAAAGGAAAAACTGCAATCTCATAAGGAACTACTTTTAAGTCAAGTTTAAGTAAGTTCTTCCCATCTCTCTTAGTAAAACCATTATCAATCAAAGCAAAAACACAACGGTCAACCCCAAAACTTAACTCAAGCACATGAGGGACAAACTTTTCACCATCCTTCAAAACCTTAAGATTCTCACCTGACTCTCTTTCATGAGCAGAAAGGTCATGATCCCCTCTATAATGAAAACCAGCAACCTCCAAATATGATCCGAACATTGGGAAGTAAAACTCTGCATCAAAATGAAGCTTATTATAAAAAGCCCTTTCTTCCTCGTTTTTTTCATAAAACCTAAACTTCTCCAAAGGCAAGCCAAGACTTTCAAAAAACTGCTGCATACGAGCCAAGTAATAAACAAAAAACTCATCATACCCTTTCTCCACTAACTCTTTGCAAGAAACCACCTGCTCTCCTTTTTCTCTTTCACCAGCAAGCACTACTCTTACCTTATAATCCTTAACTTCAGAAAACCTGTCATGCTTTAATGCTTTAGGGTTGAAAAAAATCTGGCATTCTGCTTGAGTAAACTCCCTCATCCTAAAAAAAGCTCTTCTTGGAGAAATCTCATTCCTAAACGCCTTCCCAATAACACACAAGCCAAAAGGAAGCTTTTCACGATTAGCAGCATACTCTCTTTTAAAATTAACGTACGGAAGCTGAGCTGTCTCAGGCCTAAGGTAAGCCCTTGAAACATTATCAAGCACTCCAAATTCAACATCAAACATCAAGTTAAGAGTAGTAACCTCTTCAAAAGCCCCGCCACACTTAGGGCATTTAATCCCATGCTTTTTCATTAACTCTTCAAGTTCTTTTACTGAGACTCCTTCAAAACTCTCGCCAAGCTCTTTTTCAAGAATCTGGTCAGCTCTTTCAACAAAACCACACCTAGAGCACTTCACCACAGGATCTTCAAAATGCTCTAAGTG
>CAZBZN010000015.1:9572-16294 GCA_964496415.1 Microcaldota archaeon
CTCTAAGTGACCGCTTGCCTTCCAAATCCTTTCATGAGTAAGCACTGCAGGCTGAATTTCAAAAAAAGGTTCTTTAAGTTTTTTAGTGAAATAATAAAGCCAATACTCTTCAAACTTTCGTTTTATCTTAGCACCTACAGAACCATAATCATAAACTCCTGTAAGTGAGCCGTAAAGCTCACTTGAAGGATAAAACACTGCTCTCTTCAAACAAAACTCCATTACTTCATCATACCTTGACTTCTCCTTCATGAATTGTTTTTTAAACCAGCAAAGCATAAATATCTTTTGGTTACAAGGTGAGCTCATGGACTTAAAACAACTAAGAGAAAAAACAATTAAAAAAACAAGAGAACAAGTAAAAGAAAAACTTCTTCAAAAAGACAGGTTAATAATTAATTTGACAAGGACAATTTCAACTATTGACAAAACCACTAACTTATTATTTGAACAACTAAGAGAGCTTTACGGACTGCATTTCCCAGAGCTTTCAAGACTAAGAAAAAACATTGACCAATACCTTGAAATAGTAGTGAATTATGGGAAAAGAGAAAACATTCCAGAAGAGCATGAACTAAAACAAAAAGCCAAAGAGTCAGCAGGCGTTGAACTTGGAGAAAAAGAAATGAAAGCAATAATCAGTTTTGCTGAGAAAATAAAAGCACTAAGAGAAGAAAGAAAAAAACTTGAAAAACTGCTTGAAGAAAAAGTAAAAGAACTAACGCCAAACGCATGTGAAGTAGCAGGACCTCTAATAGTAGCAAAACTAATAACCGAAGCTGGTTCTTTGAAGAAACTCGCAGAACTTCCATCCTCAACAATTCAAGTAATGGGTGCTGAAAAAGCTTTATTCGCTCACTTGAAAAAAGGAGTAAAACCCCCAAAGCATGGGATAATATTCCAGCATCCTTTAATCCACAAAGCTCCTAAAAAACAAAGAGGACCAATAGCAAGAAAACTAGCTTCAAAACTCTCAATAGCATTAAAAGTAGACTACTTTAAAGGAGAATTCATCGGAGACAAACTAAAAAAAGAATTAGAAGAAGAAATAAAAACACATAAAATCAGAAAAACATAAAAAATTTTAATAATAATTGGTTATTAGTCTAAAGGTGGGATTTATGAAAACTACAACTAAAGTGATATTAGATGAAAAGTTAGTTTACAGCTTTCTAAAACACTTAAACTTAGTGCTAAAAGATGTTGAAAGGATAGAAGAACAAATAGCAATGAATAAAGCACTTCAAAGACTCGAGGAGATAAAAAAAGGAAAAGCAAAACTAGTCTCAGAAGAGGAATTTGAAAAATTATTTAAGAGGCTTTAAAATGAAAAGCCAAAAAGTAGGATTTCATCCTAATTTTATCAAAGACATAAAAAAATTTAAAAAAAAAGAACAGGACATTATTCTTAAGAAAATAAATGAAATCAAAGAAAATCCTGAAAGAAAAAGACTTCATTATACAAACAACTGCTACTCTGTTCGGTTCAAAAATTTCAGAATAATCTATTATTACCATAAAAAAGAAGTCTGGTTCTTGACAGTAGAAAAAAGAAAAAAAGTATATGACTCTTACCTTAAAAGATTAAAAGAAATGATTAAAAATTTTAAGTGAACTGCTATGAAAGAGATTTTTCCAGGAGTTTTCAAACAAGAAAAAGAGTTGTACACTTTAAACAAAACTCCAGGAGTCAAGGTTTATGGTGAAAAATTAGTTAAGGTGAGTGGAAAAGAATACCGCCAGTGGAATCCTTTCAGGTCAAAGCCAGCAGCAGCTATTCTTAAAGGCTTAAAAAACTTTCCAATAAAGCCAAAAAGTAAAGTACTATACCTTGGGATAGCTGAAGGCACTACTGCTTCTCATTTTTCAGACATAGTATGTGAAAAAGGAATAATAATAGGAATTGAAATTTCACCAAAGCCCTTTGAAAAACTATTGCTCTTGTGTGACGAAAGAGAAAACATAATCCCAATAATTGCAGATGCTAACAACCCAGAACAATACTTTGAAGTAATGAAAGAAGTTGGAAAAGTTGACGTGATATACCAAGACTTAGCTCAAAGAATACAAGCAAGCATTTTCTTAAAAAACGCTGACTTATTTTTAAAACCAAAAGGCTATGGGGTTTACATGGTGAAAGCAAGAAGCATTGACGTGACCGAAAAACCATCACAAGTGTTTAAAAAAGAAGTTGAAAAAATAGAAAAAGCAGGTTATTCTGTTATTGAAAAGCTTGAACTCAACCCGTTCCATGAAGGCCATGCTTGTTTAGTCATTAAGAAGGAATAAGGTACTCTGGAACGTTAAACACTGTTAGTTTTTCTCCAGTGAAGAAAAGCTTTCCGTCAACAGTAATATATGAAGTCACTGTGTTTGAAGCGTTTTCATTTGAAAGCACTACTGTAAGCTTGTATAACCCATGTTCTTCTGTTATTTCAGGAATGCTTACTTTCGTTCCTTCTTCAACAAGATTTGTTTGAATAAAATTCAAAGCAGCTTTCTTTGCTTTTTCAGGGGAAAGCTTTAGTTCACTAGAAGTCATTATCAAGTACACTGAAAATAAAGCAACAGCAGTAATCAAAGCAGCTGCTACAAAAGTAACCAAAGCAACGTCCCTGTTCCACTCAATGCCTTGTTTTGTTTTGGTTTTAACAACTTTCCTTACTCTCTTTTTCTTAGCATTTTTTCTCTTAGCTTTTTTCACAGCCATCATAAATCACCTTAACAGACCCCAGTAGGACCTGATGAAGAACTGCTTAACTGAGCAGAACATTCCTCAGGAGGATTAATGAAAGCACTGCAAACAGCTTGTTTGTAAGCTTCAGAAGTCCTTGAGCCAGAGTAAAGCTTGTCATTAATGAAAACAGTAGGAGAACCACTCACTTCATAAATGTTGGTTAACTGTTCATCCTCTTTCATTAACTGCACTCCTTCCTCATCAACACAGGCTTCTATTTTTGACTCATTAACGCCAACTGCTTCAGCAGCTTCCTTCCAACAGGAGTTTATTGTCTGCAAGCTGCAGTTGTAGTTAACGTAATCCAAGTAATCCCAGAACTTTTCAGGGTAGTATTTGTAAATACATGCTTGTCTCATGTCTTCCTGTGCTTCTAAAGAACCATGCAAGGAATAAACAGTATCATTGACAACCCTAACAATGAACACTGGTTCAAAAACTGCTTTTCCTTCAAGCAATCTTGCAACAGGACTTAAAGCTTTTTCAGCTTGTCTTCCAAAAGGACAGAAACTCATCACAAAGAATTTCACTTCTGGCTTTTCTGTCTTCTCATAACCCTCCGAAGTTTCTTCAGTTTCATTAATCAAGTCAGAAACCAAGAAACCCTGTGGGAAAAAATATTCACCATCTAAAGTAAGATAAGAAGCAAAGTTTTGGCTTTTACCATTAGCTTCAATGCTTAAGTTAATCTCGTAAACGCTTCCTTTAAGCTCTATTGAATCAATTGAGTAATTAAACTGCGGCGGGACAAGCTTGTTCAAAATCTTCTCACTCACCTGCTTTGCTTTAATTGGCGAAACAGCATTATGCTGGTAACCAAAACCAGAAACATACATCAAGAAAACGCCAACCAAAAGAACCGTCAGCACGACAACACTTACCTTTAAAATTCTTATTTTTTCCTTTTCATCAGCCACTTAATCATCTCCCTTTAAATTTCTTTTTCTTTAATTTTCTGCTATTTTGTAATCCATAAAAATCAAGAGTCTTTTGTTTAAAATTTTTATTGTTCACATTTAATAACTTTCTATGTCTTAAATCTAAAACCAACTCCGCTAAGTTTTTAGGCGTTATTATAATTCCAAATTCTTCAAGACTTGATTGCTTAACTTTTCCGTAAGAAGGTGTGGGTAATCCGAACTCTATTCCTTCAACATACTTCTTTCTTTGAAACTTTCTTAGTTTATCATCAACAAGGAAACCTTCCTTTTTAGTTTTTTTCTTAACATAACCATTTGTATTCAATTGCTTAGCAATAAATGATGAAATCTCTTCAGAAAACTTTGAATTAATAAATACTCTATTACCCTCTTTAATAAACAATTTGATACTCTCTCTTAATTCCTCAAAATTAGGAATATTCTCCTTTAACCATTCAGAAAAAAATTCTCTTCCTTCCTTTGTCAATAATGCTCTTTTCAAAGCTTCTTCTTTTAACATCATTTCTTTTTTATAGTCCAGGCTATTCTCTTTTCTTAATCTTTTTATCTCTTCTTCTAGTTCCTTAGGAAATAAACCAGAACGCTTGAGATCATTATATAGCTTATTAACCCTATCTTTAGGAAACAAAACTCCAACAACATCCAAATACAGATCCATACCTGTCACTTTTCCAATAACTCTGAAAGTTTTGGCCAGTAATAATTTTTCATTTCAAGAATATACTGCATATCATTAATCAAATTACTCCACCTTTGTAAAGCTTCTAATTTGTCCTTACTTAAAAAACTCAACCTTTCAAGAGCCTCTTTTCTTTTATTTTTTTTATCTCTATTTTCAAAAGAAGCATACTTCAAAATCCCTATATCACCCTTAATATGCTTAATAAAAGGGTGTTTTTCAACTAATTTAGGATCTTTTAATTCTTTTAAAATTTCAAAAATATAAGCCTCTTTATCTAAGGTAATTAAATCTAAAAAAGTTTTATTCACTTCTTCTTTACTCATATTAGGAACAAAACTTTCAAGAAGTTTTTTGAATTTTCTAGTAAACAAAGAATAATAAGGCGCAGTGAGAAAGAAATAACCAAAAAATCTCAATGAATACTCATAATTAAATTTTGGATCTTCTCTTTTTATTGCTTCATCCATTTTTTTCATGCACTTTTTCATTATTTCAATTACATGAGACATAGAATCATATGAACTGCATAGCTCTTTTAATTTATCATTTAATTTTTTCAAATCACTTTCTTCTATTTCAATACCATATTCAGTTAATCTAAGAAACACCTCTTCTCCTAAAATTTCATGAATAACTTTCATTATTCCCCTGTATATCATCTTGTCACTTTCATCAAGGGCAAGTCTTTTCTTTTTAACTTTTCCTGAAAAATCCTTTGAATAAGTTATTGAATAATAAGTCTTCAACCTTTTATCACCCTAACTAGCCCTTTAACACCGTCAACAATAACAAAATCTCCTGTGTTAATAATTCTTGTAGCTTCTTTAATTCCATTAACACATGCTTTTTCAAATTCTCTACTTACAATAGCTAAATGAGATAAAAATCCTCCTCTCTCCCCCACAAATCCCTTTGCTTTGATTATAAAAGGAACAACAACAGGTGTGGAATCCGTTATTACTACTATTTCATCATCTTTTATTTCAAGAAGATCCTTTTCATTGGATATCACTCTAGCAAATCCTTCTGCTTTGTATGGAGAAATAGGATTACCCTTCAACAAGATTACTTTTTTATCCTCTTTATCTCTTTCAATCTTTCTTTTTAATAAAAAACCATCCTTCCAACCGTCATAGAAAGCTTTTTTTAACAAATATTTTATAAGTTCTTTATTGAAATAGCACCTAGCATCTTTATTATCAAATCCTCCAGAGCAATAAAACCTTCTAGCAGAACATCCGCCGCCACAAACAAATTTAAAAGCACATTTAGAGCAATCTTCATTGTTATCAACTAAGGTTTTTTCTTTTATTTCGCTAACTATCTTATTGTAGAAAATTTTTTGAGGTTGGGAATTATATTTGCCTAAAATAAACCTTTTATCACCAACAAATTCTTCACATGGATAAATATTACCATCTGGACCTAAAGCAAGCATATCTCTTCCAGCACCACACGGCGAATGCATACATCGGTAATAATAAGATTGATTCTTTAAAATAGAAAAAATAATATCAACATTTCTAAACTTTATCATTTTCTTTTTGTCTTTAATACCCTCATTGTACCTGCTTATTTTCTCCATCAAAAACAGGTAAAGTTCTAACAATTGTTCATCAGATATCAAAAGGTCAGCAGCTTTACTACCTCTCCCAAAAGGGTACATTGGATTTAAACTAAAAGAATTTAGGCCTTCTTCAACTAAAAAGTTAAAATAATCCTCTTTATGCTCCCAAGTAATCTTAGTAGCAACACTTATAATACCAAATTTAATATTATGCTCTTTTAACTTCTTAATCCCATTCATAGTTTCATCAAAAGTCCCCTCTCCGTTGGGCTTTACCCTCTGTTTGTCATGAATCAATTTAGGACCATCAATACTAACCCCAACACCAATTTTGTTCTCTTTTATGAAATCACATACTTCATCATCTATTAAAGAAGCATTAGTTTGCATGTCAAATCTAAGATCTAACCCAGATTCTTTAGCGTAATCAACAATTTTTTTAATTTTCTCAAATTCCAACAAAGGTTCTCCACCGTGAAATTCAATAGCATACTTATCAAAACCCCAATCGTTTTCTTTCAAGTTATCTATAAAACCAAAAGCATCTGACAAACTTAATGAATGCCCTTTTCCAGCATTAGCGTAACAGTACTTGCACCTGTAATTACAAGAATTTGTCATGTGGTATACTATGAACAATCTTCCTGAAATATCTCTAAAATTAGCAGGATCAAAAAAGGGTTTAAAAAATTTCTTTTCAGATTCACTTAATTTCTTCTTGCCAAGAACAGAAAGAGCTTCATCATCAACAATAACCCAGCGACGATTATTTTCATTAAGAACAAATGATAAATC
>CAZBZN010000016.1:0-12219 GCA_964496415.1 Microcaldota archaeon
ATATACGGCAAAACATTGACCTTGCAGTGATAGTAATTCCAGCTGAGAAAGTCCCACACGCATTGAAAGAGTGTGTTGAGAAAAAAGTAAAAGCAGTAGTAATAATATCCAGTGGGTTCAGTGAAATCGGTAATGAAAAACTTGAAGAAGAATTAAGGCAAATAATTAAGGGAAGTGATACAAGAGTAATTGGGCCTAATTGCCTTGGAGTGTTTGACTCAAGGACAAGAGTCAACTCTTTGTTCCTTCCTAAAGAAAAACTACAGACTCCAAGGAGAGGAGGCATAGCATTCATTTCACAGTCAGGGGCAGTGGGTTCTGTGGTAGTTGACTGGATGGCTCACAAAGGTTATGGGTTGTCAAAATTCATTTCCTATGGAAACGCGGTTGACGTTAATGAAACTGATTTGATAGAATACTTGGCAGAAGACAAAGAAACAAAAGTAATCTGCGTTTACTTGGAAGGAGTGAAAAATGGGAAAAGATTCATGAACGCTGTTAAAAAAACAGTTAAGAAAAAACCAGTAATAGTTCTGAAAGGCGGCAGGACTTCTGAAGGAGCTAAAGCAGTTGCTTCACATACCGGAAGCCTTGCTGGAAATGATAAGGTTTATGACGCTGCTTTTAAGCAGTCAGGGGCAATAAGAGCAAAACACATGATAGAAATGTTTAACTTTGCAAGAGCAATGGTGGACCAGCCTCTTCCACAAGGAGACAGAATCTTAATAGTGACTAATGGAGGTGGCTTTGGGGTACTTGCAACAGACCAAGCAATACTTAAAAAACTAAAGCTTGCAGAACTCTCAAAAACCTCAAAACAAAAACTGAAAAAAATACTGCCTTCTTATGCTGAAGTGAAAAACCCATTAGACTTAGTCGGGGATGCTGACGATGAAAGATACAGGAAAGCTTTAGAAATAATTGGAAAAGACAAAAACGTGGACGCAGTGCTGTTAATTTTATTGTTTCAGACAGCCCCAATAACTCCTAAAGTAGTTGACTACGTGATAAAGTTTTCAAAGAAAAAGAAAAAACCAGTAATAGTATGCTCTGCTGGAGGAGAATACTCAGAAAAACTCATAAAAAAACTTGAAGAAAACGATATACCAGTCTTTGACTGCCCAGCAAGAGCAGTTGACGCATTAGACGCGTTAGTAGATTACTCCAACATAAGAAAAGGAAAAGAATGGACTTACGAGTGATGATTACTTTCTCTTTTTAAGCATAGCTTTTGCTATTTTTTCTTCATGCCCGTATCTTTTTCTAAGGTTTCTTATTTTAGCTGAGAAATGATTAAAAGCTTTTAAAGCAGCTGCCAACGCGTCTTTTTCATGATTGTTCATCTTCTTTTTAAGCTCTGGGTCAATGTTTCTAAGCAGTTCTTTTTTCTCTGCTACTGACAAGTGTTCCTCAGGCTCGAAAAGCAGGCACTTAAAAGCAGCTTTTACTTTCTTAACGCTTTTAGGAGCAGGGTTTCTGTCAGTTGCTATTACTAATGGTTCTCCGAAAGACTGGATTTCAAAAATCACATCAGCAACTGACAGGTTCTTACCGCTTTCAACTTCTATTATGTTTCCTTCCAAGTCAAGCACTGCTATTCCAACAGTAGTACCAGGGTCCACTCCCACTATGATGTGCTTGATAAAACCAACCTCCCTCAAAGTATTTAAACAAAGAACAGGTTATTAAAGACAACAGGTGACGTTGAATGAAGCCAGTGATAGAAGTAAGAAGTGTTAGTAAAACGTTTGTGAAGAAAGAAAGAGGAAAAGGACTAAGAGCTTTGTTTCCTAAGAAGAAGAAAATAAAAGCAGTTGACAATATTTCTTTTGAAATAAAAGAAGGGGAATTCGTTGCTTATGTTGGAGCTAATGGTTCAGGAAAGTCAACTACTATAAAAATGCTTTCAGGCATATTAGTTCCTGACAAAGGAGAAGTAAATTGCATTGGTTTTGTTCCTTGGAAGCAAAGGGAAAAATACGTGAAAAACATAGGAATAGTATTTGGACAAAAATCACTTTTGTTCTGGGACCTTCCTGTAATCGACTCATTATTATTATACAAGGACATTTACGGAGTTTCTGACAAGGAGTTTGAAGAAAGGCTAGAACTTTATGATAAAATGCTTGGAATTAAAAAACTGCTTGAGCAGAGAGTAAGAAAGCTTAGTTTTGGTGAAAGGATGCGTTGTGAGTTAGCCGCTTCTCTTCTTCATAAGCCGAAATTACTTTTCCTTGACGAGCCGACAGTTGGAATGGACGTAGTAGCCAAGCAGAGAGTAAGAGAGTTCCTGAAAAAAATCAATGAAAAAGAAAAAATCACTATAATCCTCACAACTCATGACATGGGGGATGTTGAGGCATTATGTGAGAGAGTGATCTTGATTGACAAGGGAAAAATAATCTATGACGGGGAACTTGAAAACTTGAAAAAGAAGTACTTTCATTTTAAGAGAATCACTGTAAGATACTCAAAAATTAAAGATAAAAAACTAGCTGAAGAAGGATTGAAAAAAGTAAAAGTAGAAGAACAGGAAGAAGGATTTTGTAAAATGATCATTGACCTAAGAAAACATAAAGTGAAAAAGGTAGTGTCTGACATCATGAAAGCAGTTGAAGTAATAGACTTAACAGTAGAAGACCCTGAACTTGAAGAAATAGTAGCTGAAATATACAGGAAGGGAAGAGTAAAATGAAGTACTGGAAGCTTTTCAGAAGGTATTTAGTCATAAGGTACAGAAGAATGATAGAGTACAGGGCTTCTTTCTTATTAGGTCTTCTTGGCGGAATCTCTACTCTTATTGCTTTTTTCATTTTCTGGGCAGTCATATTCAGCAGAGTAGATTCCATTAATGGTTGGACTTTCCCACAAATCCTTATGCTGCTTGGGTTTTTTTATTTTGCAATGGGCATTTACTGGGTTTTTTTAATAGGAGCAGAGCATTTTCATGATTCAATAATCTACGGAGACCTTGACACAGTACTGTCAAAACCAGTGAACCCAGTGATAAATCAATTATTTTCAAAAATTGACTTTTTCGGACTCATCGACTTTACAAGAGGGGTGTTTTTGCTTTTCTTGTCTTATTTCCTGGGTTTAAAAATACCATTGATTAACTTCATTTCAGCAGTAGTCATCGCTATTCTTGGAGCAATAGCAATAGGCTTAGCTGTGTTATTCACTAATCTTCTTACTTTTTGGGTCGGCAGGTCAGAAGCTCTCGTTAGAAGCATTTGGGAGTTAATCTGGGAGCCAAGCGGTTATCCTTTAACAATATTCCCTGTTTTTGCTCAGGCTTTTTACACTTTTCTTATTCCTTTAATTTTTGTTCAGACTTATCCAGTAATTATAACCACTCAGCAAGTAAGCATAGCGTTAGTAGCAAAGATACTCTTAATGGAATTATTAGTAATCGGAGCATGGACTGGGGTTTGTTATGTTACTTGGAAAAAAGGACTTGAAAGATATGAGTCTCTTGGTGGTTGAATGAAGAAAGAACTAAGCCTCATGCTGGTGTCAATGAAGCTTAGAAAAGCTTACTTGTTTGATTTTATAATAGATATTGCAATTTTTCCAGTGTATGCTTTCATAACTTACTTTCTTTGGAGTACTCTAATCGCTAACGGGTTTCAAATAAACCTCTTAGATATCTTCACTTATTATTGTTTAATGTTCATAGTTGGTGAGGTCTTTTTTTCAGCAGACCCTTCAGGCGTGATAAGCCAAGATGTCATCCGAGGAACAATCGCCTACAGGCTAGTAAGGCCTATCAGTTACGTCAGTTACTTGTTCTGGAGAAGGGCTGGAAGAACTGTTCTTAAAACATTAGTCAACCTCTTATTCTTGATTTTAATAATCTTCCTCTTAGGACTAAAAATAACTTGGGAATTGACCACTATTACTGCTTTCATGTTCTCATTAATTATTGGCTTTGTCTTAATGTTTTTCGTTTACTTTATGATAGGATTAAGTGCTTTGTGGATTGAGGAAAACTGGGGTTTGAAGTGGGCTTTCCGTACTTTTGAAAGGTTCTTAGCAGGAACGTGGATTCCCTTGTACTTGCTTCCTGCAAGCGTGCAAGGAGTCATCGGATTCCTTCCTTTCAAGTACACTGGTTATTTTCAAGTAATGCTTCTTCAAGGAAAAATACCTCTCCAAAGCTTGAGTTATGAATTCCTGCTAATGGCTGTATGGATTATAGTACTGCTGAGTCTTTCAAAAATAGCATGGAAGATAGGGAGAAAAAGAATTGAAGGTCATGGGGTGTAAAGCTTAAAAAGCCATGGTGTTTTATAAGACATATGAAAATTTCATGGCTGCTGGTCTTGTTGGTTTTGATTAGCATCGGATTAGGAATCCAACCTATTAACGAATGGAACGCTACTATTGACTTCCCTTGCTCTACTGAGACCACGAGAGCTCAGGCAATTGCGGTTGACTCTAATAATAATGTAATTGTAGCAGGGTATAGTAATTGCGGTCTTGTTCCTGATGAAAAAACAGGAACTCCAACTTGGACTTCATTATCTGTCTATGCAGGATTTATAATAAAATATGACAACAGTGGAAATGAATTATGGAATACTACTTTTTACCTTGAAAGTTCTAATTTTTCATTTTATGATGTTGCTACTGGATCAGATGATGCTATTGTTGCTGTTGGAAGGGGTTATGATGCTTCAACAGGTGACATGGATGGATATATTGTAAAATATGATGTTAATGGTAATCCTCTTTGGAATGCCACTGTTCCATCAAGTGTCACGCCTCATAACAACAAGCTTTTTGGAGTTACAGTAGCCAGTGACATTAATGACACTATTTTTGCAGCAGGAGAATTTGATAATGGCTCCGGGCATGTAGAACCAGGGATAATAAAATATAATTATTCTGGGAGTCTTTTAAGCAGAACAAATTATAACTTCAGCGGGTTATTTCTTGATATTGATAATGATTCTCAAGATAACCTTATAACATATGGATATGTCCTTCCAAGTCCTGAAAAGGCAGGCGTGTTTAAGTATAATAATTCAATGGACCCTTTATGGAATGTTACTATCAGCTCTTATAGCAATACTCAACGTGGAACAATCACTTATAATGATGTAATAGTAATGGGTTACTATGATTATAACTCAACAGAAGAGAATTACTACTTTAGAACTATAAGATTTGATAGTAATGGAAATCAGTTATCAAACTCAACTTATAATTGTTCTACAGAGCCTTATCTTGATGAAACCTATGGTGCAGTATTTACTTTTGACCTAGGCTCTAATAGAAATTACTCAGCAATTGGTTTTACTAAAAACAACACTAATCATGATGCTGTGTTAATGTATTATAATTCGAGTTTTGGACAGGAATGGAATTACACTTATGACACTGGCAGTGATGACTATTTTTTAGCAACTAACGTGGACTATAATAATGATGTAATAATGGCTGCTACAAGTGGAAGTATTACAAAGATTCTCAAACTTTCTACTCCTGATGTTACTCCTCCTGTGATTTCTAATGTTCAAGCAGTTAATGTCACAGAACATAATGCAACGATAATCTGGAATACTAACGAACAGGCTAACAGTAGTGTAAAGTATGGTGTTAATGCTTCGAATTTAAGCCTTACTGCTTATGATTCTTCTCTTGTGTTAAACCATTCAATAACTCTTACCAACTTGTCAAAAGGCACTACTTATTATTATAACGTGACTAGTTGTGATTCTTCAGGTAACTGCGCTGAAGCAGGGCCTTATTCTTTCACTACTTTTGACATAATGCTCATCAAGACAGTAGTAACAAGCCCAGAACCAGTAACAAGTTATTTGATAGTGCTTGTCGCTGTAGTCATAGCAAGTATAATTCTTTCTAGGAAATAGCTTGTTTTACTTTTTCTTCTATCATTTTAAGCACGAGTTCTTGGTTTCCTTCTGAAAGAGGCCCTATTAACTGGCTTGGTTTTATTCCTTCATAGTTTGTCTGGCTTAGTATTTTAAGTAAGAGTTCTTCTCCTATTTCATCAATGCTCTTTTTTGACTTGTGAAGTTCTCTTAGTTCTTCCACTAGTTTTTTAAGTTCCTGAGCTTCTAGTTCGTTGTCAATTGATACTATCATGTCTTTTCTTGACCTGAAGTCTGACAAGTCTATTTGTGAGGGGGTTCTTCCTTCCTGCATTCTTCCCACAAGTTTTATTTTGACTAATGGCTTTTTTTCTCCTTTTGGAATAACCTCTAAGTATTCTCTTATCTTTTCTCTTACTTGGACAGGGTCTGCTTTTTCAAAAGAAAACTCCTTAAAGTAGAAAGGTCTTTGGTTTTCAAGTTCTATGAAATCAAGTTTGAAAGGGTTCGTCTCGATTATGAAAAAGCCTTTTTTTATTTTTGCTTCTCTTTCTTTTTGCTGGGTTATTATAGTGCTTCCAGCAATCAAAAGCCGTTTGTCTTCATAATACTTGCTCCAGTGAATATGCCCATCAATATATAAGTCAAAACCTTTCGGCAGGTCTTCTATTGAAATAAAAGAGTCTTCAACGTCGTAAATTTCTTCTTTTAATGACTGGTGAAACATGAAAATGTTAAAAGCGTCTTGAATTGGTTTAGGACTCCATTCTTCTAGTTCTTTTTTCACTTCTCTTTCAGGAACTCCACTAAAACCATGCACAGCTACTTTTTCTCCTTGTTTTTCAAACAAAACGTATGACTTGTGAAGGTGAATTAAGAATCCTGCTTGGTCTAACAACTCAACAGGGTTAACTAAGCCAAGGCTTCTTTTTTCATGGGTGCCGTGAATTGCTATTACTGGAATTCCTTTCAAAGCCATTTCACTTGGCTTTCTGCCATTACTGACTTCAACAAGTTTAGCATTGCTTTTTTCAGCAAGTAATGGTTTTTGAAATAGTTTTAATGCTTTAGCCCACACTTCTTGTCTTGGAGTTCTTGAATCAAAGATATCCCCTGGCATTAGGATCAAGTCTGGTTTTTCTTTTATTGCTTTGTCAAATGCTTCTTCTAATGCTTCGAAACAATCTTCTTGCCTGTCTGTTCCAAAAGCATAACCTAAATGAGTGTCAGATATCACTGCTATTTTCATTCTATCACTTTCCAAAATTTCTTTTTGAGGAACTGTAAAATTCTATTGCTTTTTCAAAGTCTTGCCTTGAGAATTCAGGCCAAAGTTTTTTGGAGAAGAAAAGCTCGCTGTAAGCGCTTTGCCACAGTAAGTATCCTGAAAGCCGCTGGTATCCTCCTGTTCTTATTATCAAGTCAGGGCTTTTTTTAACATAAAGGTTTTCAGTAATGTCTTGTTCTGTTATTTCGTGAACTGGTTTTTTTGAAACTGCTTGCTTGAAGGCTGTTAGAAGTTCTTCTTTCCCACCATAACCCAACGCAATGTTTAGAACAAAAGAAGAATAATCTTTAGTCGCTGTTTTAATTTTTTTTATTTCCTTAGAAAACTTTGACAAGTACTCTTTCATTCCTATTATCCTTACTTTTACTTTATTCCTATGTACTTTTTCATTTTCAGCAAGTTCTGACAAGTGCTTTGAAAAAAGCCTTTCAAGTAAAGATAATTCTTCTTTAGGCCTTTTTAGGTTTTCAGTGGAAAAAGCCCACATCGTCACTTCTTTTATTCCTTTTTCAAGGCACCAGTCTAAGAACTCTTCAGCTTTACTAAAACCTTTCTCATATGCTTCTAAAAGGCTAAGGTTTGACTTTTTAGCATATCTTCTGTTTCCATCTGGGATAACTGCTATGGATTCAAGCATACTATCACTTAGAAAAATTATTAAACCTATAGTGTTTATGTCTTAATAGCTTAAAAAACTAAGTGATTAGCATGAAAGGAGTGTCTCCAATAATATCATACGTGTTAGTAATCACTATCGTGCTTTTGACTACTATGGCTGCTTATACTTGGGCTTTGCCTTTGTCAAGAGAACTAGGAGAACCTGGAAAAGTAAGCAATTACAGGAATCAGATGATTGGGCTTGATTATGTTATTCGTTCAACTGCTCATGGGGATTACAATTTCACTACAGAGTATGAGATGAGGGTTCCTGAAGCGACTTTAAGAATAGACCCTGACAAAGACTCTGTTTACTTGTCTTTTGTCCAGAAGACAGGGGTAATAGGAAGGCCTAACACTACTGGAACAACTACTTGTAATGAAACCACTTGGTTCTTTTACGATAATCTGACGAAAGTGCCTATGTACAGATTGAATAATTACTCCAGAGTGTTTGAAGGAGCTGCTGGATACTCTCAGGCTGTTGCTGAGTTTGCTTTGTGCTATGCTGACATTGACCTTGTCTGGGGCGGTGAGTGTATTAAAGGAAAGCCTGCAAGTGAAGTAGTAGTTAGGGTTAAAAAAATAGGGTTTACTGACAAGCCAGTAGTATCAATAGACTTATGCTGATTGCCTATGCCTGCAAGTATTTCATTCGTGATGAAGACAAGCATCTTGCTTAGCTTACTTGTAAGTGTTTATTTTACTGTTAATTCTGAAATGGATGCTGCTAGGAAGACAAAGTATCAAATAGAATTAAATGATATTGCGAAATATGTTGAAGGGAAACTACTTAGAGGATTAAAAGAAGTTAATTCTTTTAACTCAAACTCTTCACAAGTGTTAATGCTTCCTCATACTGACTTTTTTTATAATGTGTCTTTAACTTGCAACGAGTTTCTTGAAATAAGAGTAACTTCCCAGCTTGATAGGAAGAGTATTATAAAAGAATTTCTTAATTGTAGTATGATTGAAGCTAATGGTTCAGTGGTTGAAGGTGAAAAATGCTTGAAAGTTGAAAAACTTAATGAGACTTACTTAAGAATAAGCCTGGTGAACAAGTGTGAAACTCAATAAGCTTAAGATAAAAAGAATGCTGTTGAAAGCAGCTAAAAAACTAAAAACTGAAAAAAAGCTTGAAGAAGGAATTTCAAAAATAGGGGAAGAAGTTTTTCCTGTTAGAAAAGAAGAGCCGTCAAGAATAGTAAAAGCTGGAAAAGTAGAATTGAAAGCTGAAAAAGTGGAATTACCTGCAAAAGTGCTTAAAGTTGACGAACTAAAAGTTAAAAAAACAACAACAGAGAAAACTAAAAAACCACAGTCTTATGATGTTGAAGAAAACGTCTCAGAAGCTCCTATTAAAATAAAAATAACTACTAAAGGAAAAACTCAGCCAATCATTTTTGAGTTTCCAAAAATAACTGAAGAGTTAAAAGGAAAAGGAGTACTATCAATCCAAAGGCTTGATGAAGAAGGCAAAGTTAGAGGAGCTCCTTTATCAATTCATAAAATCCCTAAAGAAGCAATCACTAAAAAGATTTCAAGTGAATGGGAACCTATTTCTCTTGAAAAAATCAACGTAAGGTATCCTCTCATTGAGCCTTATGCTTATGCTGTGATAAAATGGAATCCAAAAATAGGAGCCTTAACCTACACTGTAATAGAGCCTCCTTTAACTAAGAAAGAAAAACAAGCCTTAGACAGGCTTAAAGACTTAATAATAGACTTGTTGGACATCAACTTAATGGACGTAAAAAACATTAAAGAAGTTCAAGAATACTTAAAGAAAAAAATAGACCAACTGATAAGTGATTATGAAATTACCTTAACTGACGTGGAGTATAATAAAATTCTTTATTACTTGTACCGTGACTTCTTAGGGCTTGAAAGAATAGAACCATTAATGCATGACCCTGACATTGAAGACATAAGCTGTGACGGAGCAAACATCCCAATCTACGTCTTTCATAGAAAATACGGGTCACTTAGGACAAACATAATATTTGAAGACAATGACGAGTTAAACAGGTTCATTTCAAAGCTCGCTCAAAGATGCGGGAAGCATATTTCAGTCGCAGAACCACTGCTTGATGGGGCTTTGCCTGATGGCTCAAGGCTTCAGGCTACTTTTTCAGCAGGAGGAGACATCGCCTTAAGGGGTTCAACGTTCACTATAAGAAAGTTCACTAAAGACCCTCTGACAATAGTTGACTTCATGAGATTTGGAACAATCCCATCACTGATAGCTGCTTATTTGTGGATGATAATAGAATACCGTAAGTCAATTCTCATTGCTGGAGGAACAGCTACTGGAAAAACCAGCGCCTTAAACGCGTTATCCTTGTTCATCCCACCAGAAGCTAAGATAGTATCAATTGAAGACACTCCTGAGCTAAGGCTTCCTCATGAGCATTGGATAGCAAAAATAGCAAGACCAGGGTACGGTCCTGAAACAGAAGGAAGAAGAAAAGGAGAAATAAGCATGTTTGACTTGCTTAAAGCTGCTTTAAGGGAAAGGCCAGACGTCATAGTAGTAGGAGAAGTAAGAGGACAAGAAGCTTATGTGTTATTCCAAGGAATGGCTACTGGTCATGCTGGAATGGCTACTATTCACGCTGAGTCAGTAGAAGCAGTAATTAACAGGCTTAAAACTCCTCCAATAAGTCTTTCACCTGGATTACTTCAGCACTTGGACATAATAATCATAATGGGTTTCTCAAGAATCAAAGGAATTGACGTGAGAAGAGTAAAAGAAGTAGTTGAGATTGTCGGAGTTGACATTGAAACAGGAAGACCTATAACCAACCAATTGTTTAAATGGGTTCCTTCAGGGGATTACTTTGAATTTGCTTCAGACAGGAGTTACGTGTTAAATGAAATAATTGAAGAAAAAGGAATTCCTGAAGAAAGCGTGTGGGAAGAAATAAGAAGAAGACAATTAGTGCTTGAATGGATGAAAAAAGAAAACATAAGATACTACAAGGATGTTGGAAGAATAATAGCTACTTATTACAAGAACCCTGAAGAAATCCTGAGGAGAATCCGCGGTGGTGAATGATGCAGCTTCCTTTATTCAGCAGGCCTTACAGGCTTCTTTCTTATAAAGTAATCTCAAGAATCAAGCTTGCAAGACTACTGCTTCCTTACTTTGAACCATTAAAACCTTTTCTTAGAAGAGCAAACTTGATAATGACTTTAGAAGAATATGTTTCAACAGCTCTGTTCACAATCCTAATAACTGCTCCTTTTTTATTCATTGCGTTAAGAATGATCTTCATCAACGTGTATTTTTTCATACCCCTCGTAGCTAACCTGCTTTCCTTAATAGGCGTCTTCATTTACTCTGCAGTAATAATAGCTTTTTTCTTAATATACCCATCTTATAAAGTTGATAATATAAAAAGGAATATTGAATTAAACTTACCTTATGCCACTACTCATATGGCTACTATCGCAGGAACAGGAGTTCCAGTATACTTGGTGTTTAGGATAATAGGAAGCTTTCCAGAATATGGAGAGCTAAGCAAGGAATGTAGGAAGATTTCAAGAAACATTGAAGTATTTGGTTATGACACAATAACTGCATTGTCAGAAGCAGCTGCAACTACTCCTTCTCCAAGTTTTAAGGACTTACTTTGGGGTATTGTTTCAGTGATTAGAACAGGAGGAGACTTAAGAAATTATTTCATGGGAAAAGCAAGAATCTACATGGAAAACCAGAAAAACCTTGAGTCAGAGTACATTGACACTCTTGAAATAATGGCTGAAATGTACACTACTTTATTCGTGGCAGGGCCAGTGGTATTTATTATAATGATGACTATCATGGGAAGTATTGGTTCACTTCCAATAGACTTGGGATTGCTCTTCACCTTGTTCATTTATGTGATAATGCCTTTTATGGCAGTTGCTTTTATGGTATTAATTGAAACTTCAAAACCAGTAGGTGCTTGAAATGAAAGAAAAAGAAAAAATAATAATATTAATAAGCTTGATAGGTGGAATCATTACAGTACTTGCTGCTTTATTCTTAAGAGGAACTGTTTACTTTCAAACAGCCATAATCATAGGATTAGGTATAACTGCATTACCCTTTATCATAAACCAATACTTAATCTATAAGTGGTCTAAAGAAATAGAAGAATACTTACCTGACTTTTTAAGAGACGTCGCAGAATCAACTCGTTCAGGAATGCCTTTAACAAAAGCAATTGAAACAGCTTCTGAAGGCGCTTACGGTGCTTTATCAAAAGAAATGAAAAAAGTCTCTGCGCAGCTTTCTTGGGGAGTGCCTTTTGAAGAAGCTTTGATGAGGTTTGCTAAAAGAATAAAAAGCAAACTTGCAAGACAAGCGGTCCTGATTATAATTGAAAGCCATAAATCAGGTGGAGAAATAGCAGACGTGCTTGAAACTGTTTCAACAGACATAAAAAC
>CAZBZN010000016.1:12229-15329 GCA_964496415.1 Microcaldota archaeon
CATAAAAACCCTGAAAAGAATTGAAAGCGAGAGGAAAAGTAAACTAAAAGTTTACCTTGTATCAACTTATTTCATTTTCTTCCTTTTTCTTGGAATAATCATTGCCTTGACTACTACTTTTGTTCCAGCAACTCCTCAACTGAATGAAGCAGCAGGATTGCTTGGAGGAACTCCTTCAAAACTAAGTGAAGATGACTTTAGAAACTTCTTCTTTCACTTGTGCTTGATTCAAGCCTTTTTTGCTGGATTAATAGGCGGACAGATGGGTGAAGGAAGTGCTTTGTCAGGAATAAAACACTCAATAATCTTAACAGTTATTACTATTTTTGTATTCCAATTTCTTATAGCACCACCTTCTTTTGCTGATAGGCTAGCTGACTCCATATTAAGAATTCCTCCAAACTCTATTGGAGCAAAGTCAACTCCAACAGCCTTCACAGTATACAACAGCCTTACAAACGTTGAACTTGCTGACTTAGTAAAGAAAAAAGCAGAGCAAAGGAGACTCCCTGCTTATAAAGGAATTACTGGAAATGACATTACTTTCAACGCAATAAACTGCGGGCCATGCAACAGAGGGGAACTAGTAGTAACTGAATCATCAGTAGTGGTTAATGCTCCTTCAAAAATAAGGTATTCTATAATGAGTCTTGGGAATGGAAAATACAGGATAACCATAACAGGGGATTAAAATGAAAGCAGCAGTTGACTATGACTTCATACTTTCAATAGTGTTATTTTCTATTATTTACGTTTACTTGTTTACCTTCTTTCCTTTTCTGACAACTGGAGCCAAAGACGTTTCTGACGAGCTTCTAACTGAAGCAAATTACTTAAGTGAAGTAATTGTAAAATCACCTGGGTATCCTAAAAACTGGACTAACATAAGCGAGGTAGAACTCTTTGGTCTTGCTTACTATAATCAAACTTACTACCCTAACTTGATAAGTATTGAAAAAACAAAAGCTTTAAACCAAACCAACTGCTCAGAATTATGGTCAAAACAGTTCACTACAGTGGCTTACGCTGTAAGAGTAAAGACAAGTTCTGACGAATACTCCTGCATTGGCGACATTCCTTCAAGTGCCAGGAAAATAGAAAGATATGCTTGCTTGAAAGACAACTATTCATGCATTCCGTGCATTATGGAGGTTTACTCATGGTTAAAATGAAAGGATTCATAAGGCTTTTGGAAGTAATCCTTGCTTTTGCAGTCTTATTCACAGTGCTTAACAAAGTACAGTTAACAACACCTCCAAGGTATGATGACCCTCATAATCTTGAAAGACTTGTAAGAATCGCAAGAGATTATACTAACGTTTTATGCTATAATGAACAGTACCGTCATGACCTTGTTGAAGGTCTGCTTCCTTTCAACCTCACCCGTAGGGCTGACGCATGGAATAAAAATTATACAACTGAATCCTGGCAGACCTCAAGTAATGTTGAGAAAACAATAAGGCAAATAACTTACTTTAACGAGTCAGGTAATGTCGTAAAAATCTGTATTGAGACAAACGGAAGCGTTCCAGAAGCAAGTGCAAGCATCTGTGAGCAGGAAACAGGTGCTAATTGTACTTCAGGTACTTTAAGCCAAGTAGTAAAAATTCCTCAAACCACTGGACCTGCAGAAACCTGCAGTGACTTCTTCAACTATAATTACTCAAGATTTAAAACTTACTTAGTAGTAGTTTACTTCCCTGACTTTGATTATGTTAAAACAGTAGATACTTCAATAAACGGTTACTATGAAAAAACAGGAGTTAATGAAACTGCTCTTGAAAAAGTAAACGGATACGCTGACAAAACAAACACTGAAGCAGTCAAGTTAAGTGTTTATTCTTTTCATGATGCTAATTTTAGTATGTTAAAAGATGTTGGATATCATGTATGGCTTTACTCTAATTCCTCTAACGACTTCAAACTTGATGACCTGATTAATGAAACAGGTGAAAATACTTCAAAACCAATTGGCACTGAGTCATGCATAATATATGGTTATCTTAAAACTTACTCTCCTAAAAAAGTAGTGGTAGGTGTTTGGAATAAATGAAAGCACAGATTTACATAGTGATGATAGTTATGATAATAATAGCAATAGCAGCAGTGATAAATCTTGGTTCATATTCACACTTGCCTGTGTTAAAAGAACAGTCAAGCATGTTCAACCAAGGAGAAATAATCCACAACATAAACAACGAACTATACTTGCTTAATTATTTTAACTTCTCAAACCAAACAATAGATGACTTCATCAATTTTTCAGAGCAGTATGGAAAAGAAAAAAATCTTAATCTGACAATTCAAAGCCAGTGAGGAAAAATGAAAAAACTATTACTGTTAACATTATTACTTGGAGTTGGGTTCTGCCTGAAAGTAGTGATTAACTCTACTTCTGATTTTGATGCTGGCATTAAAGTTAACACGTCAACTGCTACTGACAGGTACAACATAACAGAAAATGCTTTAGAAGTAGACTTCCCATACGCGGAAAAAGACGAAAACTTACTTCATTATTGGAGGTTTGAAAATAATTCAAATGATGAAACAGGAAATGCTAATGGCACAATAGTTGGAAACGTGACTACTGTCACAGGTTATTTTGGAAAAGGTTATCACTTTGATGGTGAAGGAAGTTATGTTAATTTTAATAATTCTGGAAAAGTAACTGAAGCTTACACTGTAACCCTTTGGGTGAAACTAGAAGATAACTCAGTATACAGGGCACCTATCTGGAGAGGTTTAGCTGGAGATAATGACTACCACACGCAGTATTACATAGTATTCAGGACACCAACCTATAGTGATATACTTTTCAGGCAAGGAACTGGAAGTTCAGTCTACACTGTGTCAACTTCTTATACTGAATCAGAATGGATTGGGAAGTGGCATTTCTTAGCTCAGGCCTGGAATGGGACTCACTTGTCAGGTTATGTTGATGGAAATTCAGTAGGAACTGTTTCAGCAACATCAATAGCAACAGACCCTGACACTTTGTTAGTAGGAGGTGCTCAACTGTCAGGAATAACAGCAAAAAGAGACTGGAATGGTTCTATTGATGAGGTGAAGATTTACAACCGTTCTCTCTCAGAAGACGAGA
>CAZBZN010000017.1:0-14947 GCA_964496415.1 Microcaldota archaeon
GTGTTAAGAGGAGAAAGTTTAAGGTTTCGCCTCCTTGTCCTTTTAATACTACTGAGTTTTTGAGAGCTGCTACTTCTCTTGGTTTTCAGCCAGAGCCAGCAATGAATATTGCTGAAAAGCTTTACATGATGGGTTATATTTCTTACCCAAGGACTGATAACACTCATTATCCAAAGCTTGATTTTAAAAGCATACTTAAGAAACTTTCAACTCTCGATGAGTTCAGAGTCCTTGCTGAGAAGCTAATTTCAAAAAAACAATTGACTCCTACTCATGGAAAGAAAAAAGCAACTGACCATCCTCCAATTCATCCAGTGGCTGCTGCTGATAAGAAAAAGCTCAGTGAAAGAGAATGGAAGATTTATGAGCTTATAGTAAGAAGATTCATGGCAACGCTTGCTGATGATTATGTCGGCGAGTCAATGGATGTCGAGTTAAGCATTAATGATGAAAAGTTTGTTGCAAAGGGAAAAAGGACTTTAGAAAGGGGCTGGAGGGATTACTATCCTTACTCTAAAGTTGAAGAAGTGATACTGCCTGACTTGAGTAAAGGGGATACTGTTGAAGTGTTGAAGATTTACTCTGAGAAAAAGCAGACAAAGCCTAAGCCAAGGTTTTCTCCTTCTGTTTTGATAAAGTTGATGGATGAAAAGAATCTTGGGACTAAATCAACCAGGCCGACTATAATTCAAAAGCTCATTGATAGGGGTTATATTCAGGGGAGGAAGAACTTTAAGCCTTCTCAGATTTCTTTTGCTGTAATCGATACTCTTGAAAAGCATGCAGGGGATATTACTAATCCTAAGATGACTGCTTTACTTGAAAGAGAAATGGACTTGGTTGAGAAAGGAAAAAAGAAAAAAGAAGAAGTGGTTGAAGAGTCAAGGAATTTGCTTTTGAAGATTCTTAAAGAGCTTGAAGACAAAAAACAAGGGATTGGTGAAAAGTTAAGAGATGCTTTGAAGCAGGATAAAGTCTTGGGTAAGTGCCCTGAATGTGGCGGTGACTTAGTGATTATTAAGACAAAGAAAGGCACGAGGTTTGTTGGATGTAGTAATTACTCAAAAGGCTGTAGGATTAGTTTTCCGTTACCTGCAAAGGGAAAAATAACAATCCTTAAAAAGAAGTGCCCTGAATGCGGGCTTCCAATGATAAGAGTTAAGATGAAAGGCAAGAGAGCTTTTGAAATGTGCATTAACCATAAGTGCAAGTCAAAAGAAAAGTGGGGGAAATAAACGCTTCTTTTTTATAATTCTGTTTCCATTAAAGAAGGTATATGAGAAAAAAGTCTTTGAAGGAGATATTTGAATTTAATCATGTTGGATTTGCTAAGTTGAATAAAAATGAAGTAAAGATTTTCAAAGAATTAATAGATTTAATAGCAGAAGATGAGTCAGCAGCATTAGTTATTAACCCTTCTACTACTTTTCCAAAAGAGAATAAATTACGCTCTGAAGAAAAGGAAATAATAGAATACGCATTAAAAAAAATCCCTCCTGAGAGATTGGTTGTTGCTGAGACGAATGATTATGAGAAGATTCTTAATGATGCTGAAAAAAAGTTAAAAGACAAGATTGCTAGAAGTACTAAGCTAATTCCAATGGGTGTTTATGCTGAAAGCTGTAATCTTACTTACTCATTTCCACTTGCAGAAAGGCTTAAAATAGATCCTAAAAATGTATTACCTTACTTACGTTTTTCAAAGTCTATTTTAGGAAAGAGAATGGACATAACTAGTCCTGGTCCTTTTTTTAGAAAGAAAATCCCTGGAAAGAGAGGGTATGTGTTTGAATTTGACAAGCAGGCTGCTGAAAAATATAAGCGTTTGCTTGAAGATAAAGGAGGGGTGCTCAGGCCAGTGCCATCTATTTTAAGAAGATTGAAGAGGCGTAAGAAATGAAGGTTGAGTTAGACCCTAAGAAGTCAGTTGAAGCAAATGCTGCAGTGTATTATGAAAAAGCAAAAAAGTACAGGAAGAAGATTGAAGGAGTTAAGAAGGCTATAGAGGAAACGAAAAGGTTACTTGAAAAAGCAGAATTAGAGCATGTTAAAAAGACTAAGCTTAAGAAAAGAAGAGAAAAAGAGTGGTTTGAGAAGTTTCACTGGATGTTTATTGATGGGCATTTAGTAATCGGTGGCAGGGATGCTAAAAGTAACGAATTGCTTGTTAAAAAGCACATGGAAAAGAATGACTTGTTTTTTCATGCAGATGTTCATGGAGCATCTGTAGTGATTGTGAAGAATGGTCAAGAGTTAGATGATAGTGACTTGGAAAAAGCAGCAGTTTTTGCTGGTTGTTTTTCAAACGCCTGGAAAGCTGGAAGAGGTACTGTTGATGTTTACTGTGTTAAACCAGAACAAGTGAAGACTGCTGCAAAAGCAGGGGAATACCTTGCAAAAGGAAGTTTTGTAATAGAAGGTCAGAGAAAATGGTTTAAAAATGTTGAGCTGAAGCTTTGTCTTTCTTTTGATGGTTCAAAGCTTTTTATTGCTCCTTGCGAGATGATCAAAGGCAAGAAAGTCATGATTGCTCCTGATGTTAAAAAAACGAAAGGAGAGTCTGCAAGAGAAATCCTTAAAGCAATTCACAAGTTATTCCCAGAATCAACAGAAGCAGTTGATGTTAACTGGGTTATTGAATTGATTCCTAATGGTGGTAGTAGGATCATTCGCAGATAATCCCATGCTTTACTATTTCAAACTCTTTTTCTTCATTGTCTTTTTTCATAAAATGTTTCACAAGTCTTATTACTCTCTTTTTTCCCTCTTTTTTCATTTCAAGGATTACTTTTGAGTAATATTTTAAGAGCTCTCCCCCTACTGGTTCTATTTTTTTGGTTTCAAGGTTTTGGTACACTTGGTTAGTTATTATGACTGCGGCGTTGTTTTTACGAGCATATTCTAAAAGAATTTCAAGTAATTTTTCAAGGTCTTTGGTTAATCTTTGGTAGTTCTCCTCTTTTCTTTCAACCCTATAAAGGGAAGTCATTGAATCAACTATCACCAGATCAAACCTGCTTTTTAGGTTTGTCAGGAAGTTTTTTTGTTCTTCAAAAGAATGGATTTCAGCCACGTGTATCTTTTTCAGAAGTCTTTTATCTTCAAAGATTTGGCTTACTCTTTTTTCATGAAAACTTCCTTCAGTGTCAACAAAAAGCACTTTTTTCCCGATTTTTGCAGCAGAATAAGCAGTTATTAAGCATAAGTTTGTTTTTCCAGTTGCTGGTCCGCCGTAAACTTGAGTTATTACCTTTTTAGAAATTCCACCGCCTAAAAGCTTGTCTATCCCAAAACAACCTGTAGGAATCATTAGTTATTTTTTAACTTGTGTTGTTTAATATTGTTTTGTTGATGAATTTTAAAATGTTTGGCTTTTAGAAATATTTATAATGTTTAAAAAGAAAATTTAATGGGGGATATTTTGTTTAGAAGGAAATTTAGAAAAAAGCATGAGAAACTTAAAACTCCTAGGGTTGTCTTTGAGTTAAAAAGTGTGTTACCTGAAAAAGTACTTCCTAAGAAGGAACGTGTAAGGACTCAGGTAGTTCTTAAGCCAGGGGAGTATATTGTTGGAAGACATCCTAAAAAGCACGAGATTGTTGTACGTAATGCTAAAACAAATAAGGTTGTGGCTACTTATAAAGTTCCAACCGAACTTCATGGTATTCCAGAAGAAGTTTCTTCAGCATTTGTTTTTCCTGAAGCGTCACGTGAGCATTTTAAGATAACAGTAGATTCAAAGGGTATTGCGCGAATAGAGGAAATTGGAAAATACACTGACAAGAAAACTTTTTTTGTTGGCAAGAAAGAAGCTGTTAAAAGAGCAGAAATTCCTTTTGGATCTTCTTGGCGTTTTGTACCAAAATTATCAGTATCACAGCGGGAAGATGCTAAGAGATTTCTTGAAAGAAGAGGGGTAAAAACAAAAGGTTTGTCTGATGAGGCTTTGATTAAGAGATATTATGAAGAGCGTGAAGCTCTTAAAAAAGAAATGGAAAAAGAGGGGTTTAATGTTTCTATGTTTGCTGGTCTTAGTGCAAATGAGAAGTTGGATATTTTTGAAAAATTGAAAAAAGCTAAAAAGGAAGGGTTAATTTAGCTTGTTTTGAAATGTAATTTCACTGTCAACAATCCAAAAAGTATATAAATATGCTTGTATACAATTATACCATGGATGAGACTACTGCTAGACTGCTTAGAAAAGATGCTTTACTGATAAAGCAGATACAAAACTGTTTAAAAGCAGAAGGCATTAATGTAACGCAGTCAGACATCATCCATGAAATGCTTTGTTTTCTGGCAAAGCATCAGGAAGAGTTTATAAGAGAACTTGAAAGAATAGAAGAAGAAAGAAAAAAACATGAAAAAGTTTTTGAACAATGGATGCGTTTCATATTCAAGAAAATGCAACAATTATGAGGTGTTATGATGATACAATTAAAAGTAGCTGCTAGTTCATCAGAAGATGTTGGAAGAGGAATAGTAAGACTCGATACTAACGCTAGAAGAAAACTTGGAGTAACTTCAGGAGACATCGTAATAATTGAAGGAAAAAAGAAAACAGGTGCGATAGTATGGCATTGTTATCCTTATGATGAAGGAAAAGGAATAGCAAGAATGGATGGAATAATAAGACAAAATGCTGGAGTAGGAGTAGGGGACATAGTAAAGATTTCAAAGCCAAAACAAGTAAAAGCATGCAGGAAGCTTACGCTTGCGCCATTAGAGCAGGCTATAAGGTTTTCATCTGGTTTTGAAGAATTTGTAAAAGGAAAGCTTGTTGGAAGACCAGTTGCTCCAGGAGACATAATTCCCATGCCAATATTTAGTCAGCCTTTAATGCTTAAAGTGGTATCATGTGACCCTAAAGAAGTATGTCAGGTTACTGAGTCAACTGCTGTGAAAGTAAGGTCAGAGCCAGCTAAAGAACTAGAAGGAGTCACTCACGTGACTTATGAGGATATTGGAGGATTAAAAGAACAAATAGCAAAAGTAAGAGAAATGATAGAACTACCATTAAGGCATCCTGAATTATTTGCAAAGTTAGGCATAGAGCCACCTAAAGGAGTTTTATTGTACGGTCCTCCTGGAACAGGAAAAACCCTGTTAGCAAAAGCAGTGGCTAATGAGTCTGATGCTAATTTTTACTCAATACAAGGTCCTGAGATAATTTCAAAGTTTGTCGGAGAAGCAGAACACAGGTTGAGGGAAATCTTTGAAGAAGCAGAAAAGAACGCTCCAAGCATAATTTTCATAGATGAAATTGATTCAATAGCTCCTAAGAGAGAAGAAGTAACTGGAGAGGTTGAAAAAAGAGTAGTAGCACAACTCCTTACTTTGATGGATGGTTTGAAAGGAAGAGGAAAAGTAGTGGTAATAGGCGCTACTAACAGGCCTAACGCAATTGACCCAGCCCTGCGTAGGCCTGGAAGGTTTGACAGAGAAATAGAGTTAGGAATTCCTGACAAGCAAGGCAGGAAAGAAATTCTTCAGATTCATACAAGAGGAATGCCTTTAGCAGAGGATGTTGACTTGGATTACTTTGCTGAGATAACGCATGGTTATGTTGGAGCAGACCTTGCTGCGCTTGCAAGAGAAGCAGCTATGAAGACCCTCAGGAGGGTATTGCCGAATATTAATTTGGATGAGGAGATTCCTATTGAGGTTCTTGAGAGCCTTAAAGTAACTAAAGAGGACTTTATGAATGCTTTTAAGGAAATCCAGCCAAGTGCTATGAGAGAAGTGCTGATTGAAAGACCTAATGTGAGATGGAGTGACATAGGTGGTCTTGAGAAAGTAAAAGAAGAAATAAGAGAAGCTGTTGAATGGCCGTTAAAGTATCCTGACATGTTCAAAAGGATGGGTATAAAACCACCTAAAGGAATCTTGTTATACGGTCCTCCTGGTACTGGAAAAACCTTGTTGGCTAAGGCTGTTGCTGGTGAGTCAGAAGCAAATTTCATAGCAGTAAAAGGACCTGAGCTCTTGTCAAAATGGGTTGGCGAGTCAGAGAAAGGCTTAAGAGAAGTTTTTAGGAAAGCAAGGCAAGCAGCTCCTTGTATCATTTTGTTTGATGAGATTGATTCTATTGCTCCAAGAAGAGGACAAGGTTACGGTTCTCATGTAATAGAGTCAATGGTTAATCAGCTGCTTACTGAAATGGATGGCTTGGAAGAGTTAAAAGACGTGGTTGTAGTTGCTACTACTAACAGGCCTGATATTGTTGACCCTGCATTGCTTAGGCCAGGTAGGTTTGATAGGCTGATTCAGGTTCCAGTGCCTGACAAGAAAGCAAGAGAAGAAATTTTCAAGGTTCATACAAGAAAAATGCCTTTGGCTAAGGATGTTAGTTTGAAGAAGTTAGCTGAAATAACTGAAGGTTATACTGGAGCTGACATAGCAGCAGTGGTTAGGGAAGCTGCTATGAATGCTTTAAGAGAGGATAGGAATGCTAAAGTGGTCAAGTGGAAGCATTTTGAAAAAGCGTTAAAGGAAATAAAGCCAAGCATTAATAAGGAGTTACTAAAGTCTTATGAGGCTTTTAAGGAAACTTATAAAACAAGCGGCATTGAAGTGGTTTAAGTTAGAAAACCGAAGTAAGCGCTTGTTAAAAACACTGCAGCCCATATTGGTATGTTCCATCTGAATACTTTTGACCCATCTAATGGTGGGATAGGGAGCATGTTAAAGGCTGCTAAGAAAAAGTTTACTTTAAAACCCCATACTGCTAGGACTTGTAATGGTGTTCCGAGGAACAAGAATAAAAAAAGGAAAGCAAGAAGAATGTTTGTCATTGGGCCTGCCAGTGATATTATTCCGTCTTCTTTTATTGTTAGTCCTGGCTTGTAAATATAGACAGCTCCAGGGGCAGCAAAAATGAATGGGCTGAAAAGTGCTAAGGCTAAAGCAAGGACTAGTCCTTCTAACCAAGCCCTGTAAACAGCAATGCACCCGAACTTCATTGCAGTGAGTTTGTGTCCTAGTTCATGAAGAACAAAACCAATGACTATTGTTAAACTTGGCAGTATTGGGTTCTTTACTCCCATCCTTAGTAACAATACATAAAATGCAAGGAACAAGCTTACGACCGAGATTAGAATATGTGTTCTTTCACCTTTATAGAACATAGAACCACTTTACTGAAGTTTTAACCATTAACAGTTAAGCAAAATTTATAACTTTTGCTGTTAAAAAACTTTATCATGAGGACTCAACTTTCAGCTGAGTTTTTAATCATCATGACTATGATAGTAAGTATTGCTTTGTTTTTATTAGCTTCAGTTTCAAGCCAAGCAAGTCTTTTTAGTAGCAAGCTTAATTCTTCAGCTGACAAGCTGCTTGACAAAATAGACTTAATAGTTAATTCTTCAAGGTGAGTTTATGAAGTCACAGGTTTCAGCAGAGGCATTAATCATTGCTGCTGTTTTGGTCGCAGTTGCTTTTTTAGCTTCTAAGTCAATTGACTCTTCTATGAAAAGCTTAAGCAAAAAGTATTCTTCAAAAGTAAAAGGAGTCATTAAAGCTTTGAAGTGATCTTATGAATTCTCAGGCTTCTATTGAGTTTTTAATCATTAGTCTTATTCTTTTTTCAGTTGTTTTTTTGCTTGTGTCTTCAAGTGCAGGAGTTGTTGGAAGATTTTCACAGGTGATGTTTAAGATTAACGCAAAGAGCGTTGGTGAAGAAGTGAGACAGCTTTGTTTTTTGAAGAAAGTAACAGGAACTCCTCAAGCTCGTTGGCTTTTCTGCTATGATGACTATGAGGTAATCTCTCATGATGGCAGGGGAAAAGTGATTGGCTCAGGGGAGGTTTTGTATTCTTTTGATTGTGCTTGTGAGGTTAGTTTGTCTTTGAATAAAGGAAACTGCTATGCTGTCGTTTGAACAATTGATTCTTGAGCAAACTTCGTCAAGGTCTATTTTCATGGTTTTTAAGTAAAGCTCGTTTAAGTTTGGCTTTTGGTAAGTAATGAAAAGCCAGGCTGATGCAGTGATTATTAAAAGCATGCTTATTATTACCTCTACAGTAAAGAATCCTTTCATAGTTTCACCATGAAAACATTAACATGCAGGCATTTTCTTTGTTTTTTTCAGTGCAAGAAACTAATCTTACTAGTTTTATATTTTTGCATTTCCCATAGTGTGTTGTTTTTGTTTTTAGGCTAATACAAAGATTTTTTATTCCAAATAATGATGAATAGTTTGTTTTTTCAAATTCTTTGAATTTTGTTAAGTTCACCGAGTTAAACACTGTTGAGTTTTTCTTATATTCAGCCAGTCCGATTATTGTAAAGTTTTCAGCAGTCCAGTCTAATGGTTCTCCTGTGGTCGTTATAAGTAATTCTGAGATAAGGAATACTTTTGCTGTTTTTTCAAACTCAGAGTAATCTTTTGAAATTGTTATGATGAAGCTATAGTAGTTTCTTAAGAAGAATCCTAAAAACATAACGCAGAGGATAAATCCTATCATGAAATCAGTGCTTAGCTGACTTTTTTTCATTTAAACCAGATCCTGTTTGGCTTTACTTCAATTCCTTTTGAGGTTATTTTTGTTTTTGCAAAGCATTTTCCTTTTGGTTTACTTAGCAGCTTCATTGAAAATCTTTCACCATTAAGGTAAGCAATGCTACAATAAGAGTAGAATACAAGAGCTTTTGCTTTTTCATTTAATTTTACTTTTTCTTGTATTTGGATTGTTTTAGTGAATGAGTTGATGAAAGTACCTGAGATTATAAGGCTTATGAGGAGTAATAGCATTAATTCAAGACTTGTTTGAGTTCTTACTCGCATGGAATCACTTCTATTGCAGTTGCTTTTGAAAAGTTCTTTTCAAAAACAAACCCGCAGGCTTTGCTTGGTATAAAATAGTTCTTAGAGTAAGAAGAATTGAACTTTACCACAAGTTTTCTTTTTACTATTGAGATGAATGCCTCACATTTAGGATTGTTAAGTATCTTTTGAGTTATTTCATCAACTTCATAATTTTTTCTTAGGAACCCATACCATAATTTTGAATTGGTTTCTTTTGCTATTTCTTTTATTTTTTCACATGCCGTCTTTGGGTTTTCTTTTAATGCTTTTTTGAACAATGTTTTTACTTTAATCCTCCATTCTCTTATAGTGAAGTGAGTCATAAGTAAGGTTTTAGTTTCTTTTTCTTCCAAAAGCGTCTTGGAATAATCAACAATTGTTAAAAAGATTAAAACAATGCTGAAGAAGAAAATTGTTGCTCCAAGAAAAGCTTTCATGATAAGATATTTTTTAAAGCTTTATTAAAGAATTGTCTAACTTTTTACAGTTTATTATGGCTTCAACTAGTTTTTTATTTTCACTAAGAGTAATTGTGAGCATGAGCATTGCGTGGGTTGACAAGTACGCGCCGAAATCACTGTCAGAGATTGTTGGCCAGAATAATGCGTTAGAAGAGATAAGAGTATGGGCTGAAGCTTGGGAAAAAGGAAAAAAACAAAAGCCTTTACTATTAGTTGGCCCTGTTGGTACTGGAAAGACAGCAACTGTGAGAGCATTAGCTAATGACTTTAACTGGGAACTGCTTGAAATGAATGCAAGCGATGTGAGAAGCGCTTCAAACATTAGAAGGATTGCAGGGTCTGCTGCTGCTTCTCTTTCTTTTAGCGGAAAGAGAAGACTTATTGTTTTTGATGAAGTTGAAGGCATTTATGCTCAAGACAGAGGAGCGCTTAATGCAATAAAAGAGATAATAAGGCAAAACAATTGCCCTTTGATATTAATAGCTAATGACGAGTGGAACAAAAAAATATCAAGCCTCCGTAGCGAATGTAAGGTAGTTCATTTTAAAAAAATCCACCACGCGACCATTGCAAAAAGACTTAAGCAGATTCTTTTAAAAGAAAAAAGAAAAGTTGATGAAAGACTCATTGACTTGATTGCAAGAAATTCTTCAGGAGACCTAAGAGCTGCTATCAACGACTTGCAGACTTTAGTTGAAGGAGAAGAAAAGCCAACGCCTGATGATTATGAAATTATTGGGTCAAGGAACAGAGAAGCTAACGTTTACTCAGTGGTTCAAATAATCCTTAAGTCAATGAGTTTTGACCATCCAAGGCAAGCCTTACAGCAATTGAATGAAGACCCTTCTTTTATGATAAAATGGATTGAAGAAAACATTCCAAAAGAGTACAAAAAGCCAGAGGACCTGTATAACGCAATGAACAGGCTTTCAAGAGCAGATGTTTTCTTAGGAAGAGTCTCAAACCAACAAGCTTATTCTTTTTGGAGGTTTGCTTCTGACTTGATGAGCGCAGGAGTGGCTTTGGCGAAAAAAGAAAAATACCATGAGTTCGTCAAGTATTCTTTTCCTTCATCAATAAAACTGTTATCTGCTTCAAAAAAAGACAGAGAAATCCTAAAGTCAATATCCTTTAAGATAGCTAAAAAATGCCATGTTTCTTCAAAAACAGCAGCAGTTGATTACCTGCCAATGGTCAGAGAAGTGATGAAAAAATACCCAGAAAGTTTTGCTAAGTTCTTTGGTTTTGAAGATGAAGAGCTTAAATTCTTAGGAGCAAAGGTTAAAAAATAAAGGTGAGTTATTCTTTGATGATGAGAAACCAAAGCTCTTTAGAGTACTTAATAATAATCGCTGCAGTGCTTGCAATAGTAGCAATAGTAGTCTTGTTTTTGACAGGAAGTTTTAGTGTTACAAAACAAGGTGCTGATATTTCAAAATGCAAGCAAGCTGCTGCGAAGTGTTCTGTTGAGAAAGCAACTTCTCCTGAAGCAACTTGTGATTATTGTGAACAGGATTGCCCTGATTATTTGGTAGAAGTATGTAAGCAAGGGGCTGTTGAAAACATCTCAATTAATGTCTCAGGCGGTGTTTCACAGCCATCTGAAGAACAAGCTGTTTGTGGTAATGGTGTTGTTGAAAGTGGTGAAGTGTGTGATAGTGATTCAGTAGATTGCTCTACCCTCGGCAATTACGAGAGTGGTACTCTTGCACCTTGTTTAAGTGACTGCAGTGGGTATGATACGAGTGTGTGTACTCCGTTGCCTGAGAATTTTATAGTAAACGGTGGCTTTGACAATGGTTTTGATGGCTGGGATTCTTATTCAAAGATTTATCTGTGTCCTGTCAGTGTTGATGAGGGTTATGCTGAGTTGTTCGGAGGAGGGTGTTCTGCTTGTAGTGCTCCTTGTAATGCTAATTCTAACAGGTTAAACCAGTCAGTGGATTTGAGTAGAGTTGTTCCTGAAAAAAGAACCCAGTTAGTTTTTAGTTTTGATGCAACGTTCTTGGATTACTTGAAGCTTATTGATCCTTTGGAGGGGCAGGATCCAGTGATTTATGGTTCATGTGGTGGGCAGGATAATTATACTGTTAAAAGACTTAAAACTCACGTGAAATTGGATTATTATAATTCATCTGGTTTTCTAGGATCCACAGTATTTGAATTTGTTCCAACTGACGGGTCTGAAATTTGGATTAATTCTTTCTTAAATATAAGTGACCCAAACGGCTGCATTGATTCTGAAAAACATGTTTTCCTTTATTCTGATGAGAACAAGTGGAATTCTTATTCTTTTAACTTAAGGGAGGTTGTTCCTTCTTCGGTTGATTTGTCTTCAGTTGATTCTTTGATGGTTAGTTTGAGTTCTTATGCTGTAGTATCTGTTAATTATAAAAGTGGGAACATCACTTTGATGGTTGATAATGTTTCTTTGTATTTGCCCTGACTAAAGAAGCTTCTCAGCTTCTATTTCAAAACCAGCAACAGGGTTTTCTAACCCGAACTTTAGGAGGATGTCTGGGTGGATTTCCCCAATTACTCCTATTTTTCTTTTTTTCTCAGAGTCAAACACTTCTGCAGTTCTTCCTTCAAGGAAGGGCTTTGCTGTTTTTTCCTTGTATTCTGGTTTTATCCCAAAGCCTCTTAAGAGAGCTTCAAGCACTGACTTTGCTTCAGTAAAACCTACTGATGGGCTTATTATTAATGCTGCTAAGTGTCTTTTTGTATCTGTTTTGGTTTCTCCTCTGTTCGTAAATAATACTACGTCTCCTGCTTCAAACACTTTCTGAGGAAGCTCATGGTGAGTATTGTTTGATAATACTTCAAGTAGTTTTGGAATAAGTGACTGACGTATTGCGTTGTATTCTTCACTCATTGGGTTAAGCAGTTCGATTGGTTTTTCATCCATTATGTTTAGTTTTTCCTTGTTTCCCATTATGAAAGTAGCTACTTCCTGAAATCCGAGACCTATCATTAATTCTCTTACTTTCCAGCTTATTTTTTCTATCTTGTGTCTTTCACCAACCGTGGCTACGTTAGGCAGTATTGGTTTCATGTTGTTCAATCCATAAGCACATGAAACTTCTTCAACTAAGTCCACTGGATGCATTATGTCAAAACGATAACAAGGCACAACTACTTTTATCTCGTTTCCTTTTGCAGTTGCTTTGAATCTTTGCTTTTCAAGAAGGTTAACTATTTCTTTAGGAGTAAGCTTTAGCCCAAGTACTTTTTCAACATAAGAAGAGTCAAGCTTCATTTCCTTCTCAATAATCACTGGTGTTGTTTTTTCTTCTTTTCCTTTCACTACTTTTACTTTTTCTATCACTGCTCCTCTTTCAGCAAGCATTGTGGCAAGAATAACGGTGATCATGTTTACTGTTTTTTCATCAGTGCCAGTAACGTCAACAAATAAGTTCTTAGTATTTTCATCAACTTTTGTATCTTCACTGTTTATTATTGGTGGCATTGACAATACTTTTCCCGAATCATCAAGAAGTAATGGGTACTTATCAAAGCCTTTTAAGAGATGAGCAAAAGCTATTCCTTTAGGATGTTTTGAAAGGATTTCTCTCCCGTTCATTAATTCATTTGACTCCAGTGGAATGAATTTTATTTCTTCAGGTTTCACTGCTTTGTATTCAAACTTGCTAGTGGTTTTGTCAAGGTCATAGACTCCTATGCTTGCTTTTTCACGATTACTCCCGTATACTTCATGAAGTTTTTCCTGCACTTGCATTAATTGTTTCACTGCAGCATCATCAAGGACCACGTTTTTTGCTATGAAATACTCTGCATAAGGCCTGTACTTGTCAAGCTCTTTGCTCATAGTAACAGTGGTCTTAGAGTCTTTGAACTCGTACTTCTTAAGCCCTGTTTCTATACCATAATATCCTTTCATTTGCCTTGCGATTCCTTCTGTTGAAATCAAGTCAGGCCTATCATATTCAAGCTCTATTATCATCGAATCTTGCTCCCAGCGGTCAAGCTCTAGTTTTAAGTTAAACAAGTCATCCTGAAGCTTGTTAATGTCAAGCTTTTTCCCGACAAGTTTTTCCAAATCCTTAAGGCTGACTTCTATTGACGGCATTATAACACTCTCGCGTTCCTTAGTTTTTCAAGGTCATGAGTAAACAAGTCTCTTATGTCATCCAAGCCAAGCTTGAACATTGCAAGCCTGTCAATCCCAAGCCCCCAGGCAATGACTGGCACTTTTACTCCTAATGGTTCAAGCATTTCAGGCCTGAACAACCCAGCTCCTCCTAATTCCATCCATCCAAGCACAGGGTGTTTTGCGAATAACTCTACTGAAGGCTCTGTGTAAGGGAAGTACCCTGCTTTGAACTTGTATTCTTCTGCTTCTGCTATCTCTAAAGCAAAAGCTTCTAGGATTCCTAACAAGTCACGAAGAGTAAGTGACTCGTCAGCGACTATGCCTTCAAGCTGGTTGAATTCAGGTAAGTGCTTTGCGTCAATAACATCTCTTCTAAAGTTTCTTCCTATGCTAAAATATCTTAAAGGATAACTTTTGTCTTTGAACAATTGCTTTGCAGACAAACAAGTAGTATGGCTTCTCAGTATTAACCTTTTTGCTTTGTTTTCATCAAAAGAGTACCCCCATCCGCTGCTGCCAGCTATTCCTTTTTCATGGGCTTGCTTTACTTTTTTCAACAATTCTTTCTCAAGTATCTCTCCATGAGATGGTTTTTTCAAGTAATAAGTATCTTTCTCGCTTCTAGCAGGATGAGTCTGAGGCTGGAACAACACGTCATAATTCCAGAACTCTGTCTGAACAATGCTTCCATGCATTTCTTTAAAACCCATTGCTATCATTTTTTCCCTGACTTCGTCCAAGAACTCGTAGTACATTTGCTTTCTTCCAGGATAAACCACTGGCACTGGAGCACTAACGTCATATTTTCTAAGTTTTTTCTTCTTCCACTCTCCAGTCTTTATCATCTTAGAAGTTATTACTGTCACTTCTTCTTGTATTTTCAATTCTTTTGCAGAAAGATTTTTCCCTTTATCAGTCAGGGTTATTTTTCTTGTTTTTATTGTTTTTACTTTGATCAAGTCTCCTCTTTTTTTCAATTCATCAACATATTGTTTTAGTTCTTCAGGTACTTTTCCCCCACTTATGGCTTTAAGCAATTTTTCATGAGGGGTTTCTTCTTCAACAAACTTTTTACCAGTAGGAGTAAGCATGATTTTTCCATCAATTATCATTGCAAGGTTTTGTTTTCTAAGCCAAGAATTACCAATACTTGCTATCCTGGCGCCGAGCTTTTTCACAAGTTCTTTAACAGTTTTAGGCTCATCTTTCACTTCTTCTATTATCCTTCTTTCAGGAAGTCCTTTTTTTAAGCATTCTTTTCCTTCCACACCTAATTCATAATACTCTTCTTTTTTTTCTTCAATTTTTACAAGTCCTTTTTCTTCAAGCCAGCTTAAAGCTTTACTTACTGCTGCTTGCTGTAGTCCAGTTTTTTTAATTATCTCTTCTTCAGTTAAAGGAGTCTTTTTTTTAAGAACAAGAAGCACTTTTTTTTCATGATTAGTTAAATTCATAAACACTCTCCCATGAATTTGTACTAAGTGTTAGCTTCGAAATCCTATATCCGCAAGCCGTACGCGGCTGTATGGGAAGGGCGGGATTCGAACCCGCGACACCAAGGTC
>CAZBZN010000018.1:0-7226 GCA_964496415.1 Microcaldota archaeon
ATAGATAATATAAAAGTTTATGAAAGAAATTATAAAACAACTCAAAATATTCAAGATACTATCTATATAGATATTGACAAATTAAATATTAAGAAAGGAACTATCCATACCTTCTCATTTTATCTTGCAGGGTCTCTTTTTAAAAAATATACTTTTTACTACGACAAAGTACCTGAAGCAAAAATTTTAGGACCTGATGAAATTAAAACAGGAGACACTGCAAAATTTACAGTAAAAGTATATGATACTCCTGACGATCATGTATCATATTATATGTGGGATATGAATGCGTCTAGTGAAGTCTCATATGACTTTGCAAACCCTGAATTTAGTGGAGTAATTAACTCCGTATCATATACCTACAAAACCCCTGGGACATATATCATCGCTTGTTTTGTAAATGATAGCTATGGGGCAGGAACAGTTGCTATAAAAAAGATAAAAGTTGTAAAACAAAACGACAGTACTACAGAACAAAATGAAGAAAACATAGAACAGCAAACAGAAACAGAGTTACCTGAATTAAAAATAGTTAATATGACCCTCTCAAATAACCCTATAGTAGGACAACCAATAACCCTCACACCACAAATTACTTTTGAAGGTCAACCTCTTAGATACTATTGGATGGTAATCTGTACGAAGCGCATAAACACCCCTGCCACACAAAGAAGAGAAGCATACGAATATGGCAGCTCTAGTTACTATTACATTGAAAAAAGATACACTGGATCAGAAAGCACTTTTACTTTCACTCCTGAATTTGACGGGACATGCCAAGTCAGCCTCAAAGTAAAAGACTCTTATAATCAGCAAGACACTCTTAACATCATGTTCCCTGTTAAGCAACTGGCTGATAACAACACACAAACAAACCAAACAAACAGCAATACTACACAAACTAACCAAACTAACGACCAGAACCAGTCAACTGACAGCCTTCCAATAGCTGACTTCACTTTTGTGGATGAGGGTAATGGATTGTTTACTTTCACAAGCAACTCAACTGATGATGTTGCAGTGAAGTCATGTGAGTGGAGCATTGAAGGAGATTCAAGAACTTACTACGGATGCACTTTGTCTTATGAGTTCACTCAAAGCGGTGACTACAACGTTACCTTGACTGTTAATGACACTTCAGACCAACAGGCAAGCATTACCAAGACAGTAATAGTTGACTTAGGTGCTTTGAACTACAACAACGCTCCAATAGCTTACGCTGGACAGGATAAAACAGCAAACACTGGAGAATACATTACTTTCATTGGAACTGGTGAGGACTCTGACGGTACAATAGTATTGTACGAGTGGGACTTTGACTACAACGAGTCAGAAGGCTTTACTGCTGACTGGTCTTCAACCAGCAATGGAGTAACTACTCATAAGTATGACAGGCCAGGAGTCTACAAGGCAGTGTTAAGAGTAACTGATGACCAAGGAGCTACTGGAGAAGACGAAGTAATAGTACTAGTAACTGGACCACAAATAGCTAACCTTGAGACAAGCGGTAGGAGAACCTTCTACGAGTTCGAGCCTGAAAAGCTTGACGTGGTTTACTCTTACCAGTATGACGCTGACCAGGACGAGACAATCATAAGAGTGCAAGTAACTAACCTTGAAGGCAAAGAAAGAAACTTGTTAATAAGACAGGTTATTCCAAAAGCTTTTGTTCAAAGCATTGATGATGCAGTTATAAAGCCAGAGCCTGACGTGGTTTACAGCAGTGACCCTGAAGTAGGATGGAACGTGAGCTTAGATGCTTACGATGACTTCGTTGCAGTCATTAAAGCTAATGGTTACTTTAACTATTCAGAGTTCAAGCAAATGAATGCTCCAGTAATCACAGAGATAACTTCTGAAGAGAACGTTACTGAAGAAAACCAGCCAAGCCCAGGAATAACTGGTTTGGTGGTTGGAGCTTTCTCAGACCCAATGGTTGGGTTAGGAGCAGCAGTAATAGCAGTGATACTTGCAATAGCATTCTGGAAGAAAGAAGCAATAATGCAAAAACTAAAGCATTAAAAACCACTTCTTCTTTTTTTAATTTTTATACAAAAAAATAGGAGTGAGCTATTTTTATGACTCTTTGTACTTCTTGCTATTTATCTTCAGAGTTGCCTTATGTCAGAATAGGAAAAGATGGAAAATGCAATTTCTGCAATGCTTATGAAAAAAAGTGGAAAAACAAAGACTATGAAGCTTCTGAAAAAAAACTGATGAAAATATTTGAAGAAGCTAAAAAGAACACTACAGGAAAATATGATTGTATCATTCCTGTAAGCGGTGGTAAAGATAGTTCTTACGTGCTTTACCTCTGTAAAGAAAAATATAAGTTAAACCCTTTAGCAGTTAACTATGATAATGGTTTTCAGTCAGAAGAAGCAAGAGAAAACATTAACAGTCTTTGCGAAGAGTTAGGAGTTGACGTTAGGTTTACAGGTAATAGCTGGAAATTGTTAAAAAAGGTTTATTCGACACTTTTAAAAAAGACAGGGGAGTTCTGCAACGCATGTAACCTTGGAATTTTTGCTTCTGTTTATAGAGTAGCTAAAAAAGAAAACATACCATTGATAATATTGGGATATTCTAACAAAATAGAAACCACTCCAATATATGAAAATAAAAGGTATTGTGGGGAAAAATTGTTAATAAAAACCCTTCAACCAGAAGTATCTAAAGAAGAACTAAAGCCTTTTCTAATGAGGCATATGACAGAGTCAGGCTTTTTCAACCCAATCTGCCTGCCTGACTATATTGACTGGAATGAAAACAAGATAATTAACACTCTTAAGTCTATTGGTTGGAAAGGATCAGATAATAGAATAGAACATGTTGACTGTTTAGCTTATCCTATTACAAGGTATCTTAAAGCTATCAAACATAAATGCTTGAAATCAACTTATGTAGCAGCAGCAATGTACCGGGATAACCAGATTTCCAAAGAAAAATTATTTGAAGTGTTTGAAAAAGACAAGAATATTAAAGTTCCAGAAAACTTTGAATGGTTTCTTAAAAAACTTGGTTTGAAAATGGAAGACATTCCTTTAAACGGCAAGAGCAGGTTTGAGTTTGTTTCAAAAAAACCTTTCAAAGCTCCTTCTTCATTAAAAGGAAGCTTGGAAGAAAGAGTAAGAATACTTACTAAGTTATTGAGTCAGGACTTAGAAACAGACGGGGGATCAATAGACTCAATAAGGCTTGAAAATGATGTTTTGTACGTAAAAATAGGAGGGCCATGTAAAAGCTGTTATCTTAAGCATGTTACTCTACAGCGTTTTATAGAACAAACTATAGTTGATAATATTCCTGAAATAAGAGAAGTAATAATTGAGTAAAGCCCATAAGCAGTACAAGAAGAAGTATAATGTTTAAATAAGATCATCTTCTTATTATCCTTTAAAAATATTTAGAAAAGAAGGTGATAGTCTGGCTTTCCTCATAGAGGAAAGGGTAATAGTAGAAGATGAAAAGCTAGTAGAAGAGTTATCAGGAAAAGGATATGGCGAGCTGACAGATGGCAAGCTGATTTTGTCTCCTGAGGAAGCTTTATACTTGAAAGAGAAAAGGAAAAGCTTTGTCATAACTGATAAGAGGAATAAAGAGCTTAGTTTTGAGCAGTTGTATAAGAAGTTCATGAAGGTTGACAAAGAGTTTGGCATGAAGTACTTGGTTTACAAGGACTTACGTGACAGGGGATTTTGTGTTAAGACTGGGTTTAAGTTCGGTTCTCATTACAGGGTTTATGCTCGTGGAGACAAGCCAGGCAAAGGCCATGCTATTTGGTTGGTGCATGTGGTTCCTGAAGAATACGTGATTGAGTTTCCTTTAATGTCAAGAGCTGTAAGGCTTGCTCAGAACGTTAGGAAAAAAATGATTTTTGCTGTTGTTGACAAAGAAGCTGACGTCACTTATTACAAGATTGAAAGAATAACGCCATGAGAGGTTTGATAATGCCTGATGATATTGAAAAACTGCTTAGGATGCCTAAAGAGAAAAGGACTTTTGGCCAGAAAGCAGCTGACGCTTTGACTGGTTTTATGGGGAGCTGGGCTTTCATAATAATCCTGTCCATTTACATAGTGATTTGGATTAGCTTGAATGTTATTGCTTGGATTAATCACTGGGATCCTTATCCTTTTATAGTGCTTAACCTTAGTCTTTCTTGCCTGGCAGCAATCCAAGCTCCTATAATTTTAATGAGCCAAAACAGGGAAGCTGAAAGGGACAGAGCCCGTTCCATGAGGGATTATTACGTTGACAGGAGAACCATGAAGGAACTGCTTAACATGCAGGAAGACCTTGAAGAAATCAAGAGAATGATAAGAGAGCTTAAGAGGAAGAGAAAATGAAAGCAAGTAAAAAGTATGGTAAAACGCTTGCTGAGAGGGAAAAAAGAGTTGACAATTATTGTGAAGAGCTTGAGAGGCTTACTAAAAAATACTTAGCAGGTCTTCCTGAAACACCTGAACGCAGGAGGGCTTTAGAAAACAGGATAAGAGTTCTTCTGATAAAAACAGCAGTAGGAGGGCTTGATAGGAAAGTGTTTTACGATGCTTTGAAAATACTTGAAAGACTGAAGAAAAAGTGATTAAATGCTTAAGTTAATAGGGCTTGGGTTATGGGATGAGAAAGACATTACTTTAAGAGGTCTTGAAGAGCTGAAAGAATGCGAGGTAGTGTTTTTAGAAGCTTACACTTCAAAGTTAATGGGCTGTGATAAAGAACAGCTTGAAAAACTTATTGGGAAAAAAATACAGGCTGCTTCCAGAAGTTTTGTTGAAGAGTACGGGGTTCTTGATTATGCTAAAAACAACAATGTTGCTTTGCTTGTGCCAGGTGATCCTTTAGTAGCAACAACTCATTCAGACTTGCTGATAGAAGCTAAAAAAAGAGGGATTAAGACAAAGATAATTCATAATGCTTCAATTTACTCTGCAGTTGGAGAGACAGGCTTGCAGTTATACAAGTTCGGTAGAAGCGCTACTGTGACTTTTTGGACTGAAAACTACAAGCCTACTTCATGGATTGATGTTTTGTTTGAAAACAAAGAAAGAGGCCTTCACACGTTGTTTTTCTTAGACCTTGACTTGGAAAAAGACAGGTTTCTCACAGCCCAGCAGGCGTTAAAACAATTAATCCAAGCAGGCATGAGTGAAGATGAAGAAGTAGTAGTCTGCTCCCAGTTAGGAGGGCCTTCAAAAAAAATAACTTACGGCAAAGCAAAAGACCTCATTGGAAAAGACTTAGGACTTCCATTACAAGTCATAATCGTTCCTGGAAAACTCCATGAAAAAGAAAAAGAATTCCTTGAAATGTTTAGGAGAGAAGGGTAAATGCGAAGAAAGTTTAAGACTCCCAAAACTAAAAGACAGAAAGAGAAGTTTAGAAGGAAGCTAAGATCATCAGAGGAGAGGGTTCTTAGATTTTTGAGTTCAGTTGAAAAAGAGAAGTACTTTGACTATGGCGAAGCATTTGAGAAGGTTTTTGGTTTTAAGCCAAAAGATTCAGTTTTTATGCAAAAAGGAAAAGGCTGTATTATTTTTTATTTAAGTGAAAGAGATTACGCTGAAGTTATGAAAGGTAGATCGCCATTTGAGATTGTCATGGACTTAGGTAGAGTTCCTTCACGGGAGTATGTAAAAGAAAACAGACTAAAGGAAAGAGTGATAATAGTTAAGAGAGGTAAGAGGGATATTGAAAGAACAGTTAAGCATGAAGAGGGGCACGTAGTATATGGGTTATTACATCCTATGAAGAAGTGGAGAATAGAGAAGCAAGCTGAAAATGCTGTGTTATCAGAGTTTTATGCTGATTTAGTATCTCATGATGATAGGGTTAAGATAAAGTATAATTTAATATTTGATACTTTGATAGAACCTGGAGGAAAGCCTTTGAAGAACAGAGAAGAACATTTAGAAAAATTAAGAAAAATAGAAAAATTGTATTCAGAGCTTTATAATAAAGGGGTTTCTAACAGGGAAATAGCAGAAGTTGTATTGCATAGTACCTGGAGTAATATTGAGCAAAATTTAAAGAGGTTACTAAAGAAAAAAGTATGATATAATTCTGTTTAAGTTGCTCATGGGGTCTTTATTAACCTCTTTCTTCCTTAAAGAATTCATGAATGCTGTTGAGAAGTACGAGTACTGTAGGAGGATAACAAAACAAACTCTTGATAAAGCAAAAGCACTGGACAAGCTGGGTGAGGAGCTTCTTGAATGGGCGCGAAACTATTATAATGACGCAGAGCACTATTATACCAAAGAGGATTATGCTACAGCCTTGGAAGCCGTTGCTTATGCTCATGGCTTCATAGACGCTGGAGTAATCTCAGGCCATGTTGAAGTAAAAGATTATCATTTAAGCAAAAGGAGTTGATGTTTGATGAATGGAAAGTTCGAGCTTGAAATGACTCATAAGCTTGACAAAGAACTAATAGAATTAGGCTATAAGGGAATGAACCCAATAGCAGTAGAACTCACGAAACTCTGCCTTGAATATGACAAAAAACCAGAAGAAGTAGTAAAAACTTATAAGAAGATACTGAAAGAACTGCTTTGATTACAGGAGCATGTTTTATGAGAAGAAGAACTGCTAAGAAAGCAGCTGTCGTTAATGTTGGAGAACAGAAAGTGAAGGAAGCAGAGGAAAAGCTTAAGCAAATGCTTGAGCAGAGAAGAAAAGAAGGTAACGTAAGTGTTTTTACTACTGAGAATGCTGTGATTTTCTTTTTGAACCAAGGGCTTTCTCTTGAAGAAGCGAGAAAAGCAGCAGCTGAGTTTGAGAAAAAGCATTTTAACTTGATGCTGTGTGCTGGGGAATACGCTAAGTATGTTATGGAAAAAGCTAAGAAGCTTCCTGAGTTTCAACCAAATCCTGAAGAGCTTAAAAAAAGGCATGAAGAGAGAAAAAACGCTCCTGAAAGAAAGAGTTCTATTCAAAGAAAACTTATTGCTGAAATGAGCTGGGTTGAAAAACTTGAAAAAGAAGCAGTAAAGTTGCTTGGAAAGGAAAAAATGAGTAGAAAAGATGAACAAAAGCTTAGGAAGATAATAAAAAAAATAAATGAGAAAAAGAAAAGGATTGAGGAACTAAGAAAGATGGAAGAAAAACAATGAGTTTTACTTCCATAGTACTTCTTTTATTATTTGTACTGCGTAAGCGTAGCCTTTTGGAGGAAGCCATTCCACGAAGTCAAAGTACTTGAACTTCGTTTTTCTGATTAC
>CAZBZN010000018.1:7236-14495 GCA_964496415.1 Microcaldota archaeon
ATTACTTGTATTACTTTTTCAGGGTGAAATCCGAAAGCTTCTGGAGTGCCTGAGTTAACGCATTCAGGAAGCATGACGTCAGCGTCTAATGAAAAATAATCAACTTCCTTTGGGGTTTTTTCCAAGTCTTTCCTCCAGTTTACCTTGTTCTTTAACGCGAACTCATGTTCTTCAACACATGAACTTCTAATCCCACGTAGGATTATCCTTGACCCTTGTTCTAAAACTCTTCTGTTAGCGCAGGCATGAGAATTCTTGTCATTCTCGTACGAGTCAAGCAAGTCAAAATGAGCGTCCAAACAAAGGTAAGTCTTTGGCTTTAGAACTGAAGTGATTATTGGTGTTATTGAATGGTCTCCTCCTATCACAAGCACTTTCACTCCTGGATTCGCTTCTAATGCTTTGCTTATCTTTGCTGTTAGTTTTTTCCTTAACCCGCTGTATTTTTTTGCCTTAACGTCACCTAAGTCAACTATTTTTTTGTCAAAAAGATCACCCCGCTCTATGTCATAAGTCCAGTAGTTCCTGAAAAAACGCCTAAGGGCTTGAGGAGCTTTCTCAGTTCCTTTAAAGCCAGTGGCTTTGCCTGAAAAAGGAACTCCTATTACCACCCATTCAGCTTCCTCTAAAGAATATAATGGTCTCCAGAGCTTCATAAAAGCCACCTACTTGATTATTTGGATTGCCATTCCAAAAAAATTAATGATTTTATGGATTACTGTTCCAAATCATTAACTTGCTTTGCCTTTTCTTCCCCTATTTTTATCCTCTTCTGCTGCTTGTACATCTCGATTATTTCCTTCACTGTCGTCGCTTCTTCAGGAGCCCTGTCAAACTTAAGGCCTATCATTCTCGGGAACCTTAAAGCATAACCTTCATCTTTCCTCCTTCCGCAAGTGTGAAGAGGGCTTTTGGTTATCTCGTCAGCCATTACTTCTGCAACGTACTTAGGAGTAACCCACTCATCTGGCTTTATTAAAGAGTCAACGTTTTTTGGTTTTTCTTTTACTTTTATCTTCTCAAGCATTTCCCTAAGTTCTTTCATTTGCTCTTCAGTGAACCCGCTTCCAACCCTTGTAATTGTCTTAAACTCTCCTGTGTCGTCATCGTATACTGCTGCTAGGAATCCTCCGAACCCGAACTTTGCTCTTGCTCCCTTGCCGTAATAATAACCAACTATCACCACGTCAACAGTGTCACTTAATTCTCCTTTATAGCTTCTTTTGAGTTTTATCCAAGCAAACTTCCTAGCCCCTGCAGTGTAAGGAGCGTTCAAGTCCTTGGCAACTATTCCTTCCAAGCCTCTTGAAATGCAGTCCTCAAAAAACTCTTGAAGTTCTTTTGCGTCATCTGTTATTATCTGGTCTGTCAGCCTTATTGTTTCTCCTTCTGCTATTGCTTTTTCAAGGATTTTTCTTCTTTGCTTGAAAGGCTTTCCAGCTACTTCTTTCCCGTCATGGATTATGTCAAAGACAAAAAGCCTTAAAGGATTCTCCTTAAGCATTTCTTCTATGCCGTACTTTCTTTTTCTTTGCATTGTCTTTTGAAAAGGAAGGTATTCTCCTGTTTTCTCATCATAACCAATGGCTTCTCCGTCAAGGATTGCTTTTTCAAGCTTTACTTGTTTCCTTACTGCTTCTACTACTTCAGGAAACATGTTTGTCATGTTCTCCTGTCTTCTTGAAAACAACCAGACCTTGTCACCGTCCTTATGAGCCTGCATCCTAAAACCATCAAACTTTGGCTCTGCAGCGCATTTGCCAAGCTTTTTGATTATGTCCTGTGCTGAAGGAAGCCTCTCGCACAAGGCAGGCATTACTGGAACTCCTGGAGTCATTTTTATTTCTTCAAGCCCTTTCACTCCTTTAGTGTAAAGAGTTTCAGCTACTAACCCCAAGTCACAGCACACGTTATAAGCTTTTTCTAAGACTTCTCTAAGACTCTTGTCACCTGCTTCTTTCACTGACAAAGCATCAAGCACTGTAGGATCTCCTATTCCAAGAGAAAGCCTGTCAAGAGGAATCCTTACAATATACCTTGCTTCTAAAGGCTTGGCGTTGTTAAGAAGTTCTGTTAAAAGCTTGACTTTCAAGTCCTGTGAGCCAGAACCAGTTGCTGAAGCTATTTTGTAAAAGTTTTCAAAAACATGATTAATAGTCAAGTCCTGTGAAATCAGGGATTTTTGTTTTTTAGCAGAAACCATTTCCTCTGCTACCAAGCCAAGGTCTCCTTTTTTCAAGTAAGCTTTTTCAACCTCTGACTGCTTGTAACCAGTTGCTTTTGCTATTGCTTGTTCTACGAGTTTTTCACCCATTCCAATATCCAAGCCCTTATAAGCAGGAGCTACTCTGCCTTGAAGCAGGTAAACTATTTTTCTTACTTGAGAAGCATCTGTCTTCTTAAAGAAGTCTGCTAAAATGCTTGTCATTTCAAGCCTTTTAGTTGTTTTTTCAAGGCTTTCAAATACTTTCGCTAGTTCAATGAATAACATTTCACCCATGCTGACCACAAAGTATAATAAATACTTCAATGATATAAATAGTTAAGTAAAACCAATAATTTCAAAAAAAGCAACGGAAGGTGATCAAGTGGCAGAAGAAAACACAGTTTACGTGGGTAAAAAAGGAGTAATGAGTTACGTCTTAGCAGTAGTGACTCAATTCAATTCAGGAGCAAACGAAGTAGTGATAAAAGCAAGAGGAAAAAGCATTTCAAGAGCAGTGGACGTAGCAGAAATAGTCAGGAACAAGTTCCTTAATGAAGTCAAGGTGAAAGACATTCAGATAATGACAGAAGAGCTTCAGAACAAGGATGGAACTACTTCAAACGTTTCAGCAATTTCAATAACCCTTACTAAATGAAATTAAAAGCCAGCGTATGCTGGCGGTTTTTGATTTTCTTTTTCTGAGGCGGTTTAATGCATGAATGGGCGTTAGCTGAAGCAGTTGTCTTAACCGTGAAAGATTATGCTGAAAAAAACAAGCTTGAAAAAATAAGAGAAGTTGTAGTTGTTTTAGGAGAACTCCAGCAAATTGATGATGAAGTCTTTTTGTTTGCTTTAAGAGAAACAGCTGGGCTTCATGGAATAAGCTTTGAAGCTAAGATTAAAAAACAAGAAACAGAGTTAAAATGCCTTTCTTGCGGAAAAAAATGGAAGCCACGGAAGCTAAAGCAGGAAATAGGGTTTGAAGCTGCTGAATTAGTTCATTTTGTGCCAGAAGCAGCTCATGCTTACTTAAAATGCCCTAAGTGCAGGAGTCCTGATTTTAGAATAGTAAAAGGAAGAGGGGTAAGCATTGAAAGCATTAAATGAGAAAACTTTTGACCCAAGAATAAAGGCCTTGGAGAAGAACCTTAAAGAAATCAAAAAGACCGTCGTAGTATGCGGGCCTAAAGGAGGGGTTGGAAAAAGCTCTTTAGCTACTGTCTTGGCTTTGCTGCTTTCACAGCAAAAAACAACTGGATTGTTTGACCTTGACTTTCATAATTCTTCAAGCATTACCTTGCTTGGAGCAGAAGAGTTCTTCCCAGAAGAAGAAAAAGGAGTAAAACCCCCTGAAGTAAAAAACCTTAAGTTCATGTCAATAAATTATTACGTCAAGCAAAAGCCTTGCGTGTTAAGAGGCTCTGAAGTCACTGATGCTTTTCTTGAGCTTTTCACAATAACCAAGTGGGGAAGGCTTGACTTTTTAGTAATTGACTCCCCTCCAGGCTTGGGGGATGCTTTTCTTGACTTGCTTAGGTTTTTGAAAGACCCTGAGTTCTTGTTAGTGACTACTGGCTCTATCTTGTCAGTTAATGCTGTCAAGAAGCTGCTTTTTTTGCTTGATGAGCTTAACTTTAAAGTGATTGGAGTTGTTAACAACTTCAAGGACAATTTTCCAAAAATCACTGAAGCTAAAGTAAAAGAAAAGCTTGTTGGGGAGATAAGTTTTGACCCTGATTTTGAAAAAGCTGTCGGTGATCCTGAAAAGCTTTTAAGAACAAGATTTGCTTATGAAGTAAAAAAACAAGTCCTTCCAATGCTTTAGGTTATTTCTTTTTTGCTTTTCTTTCAAAGTCAATCAATATCTTAAAAATCATTACTATCAAGAGCAAGTACATTGGATACCAGAATGCTTCTGAAGAAGAGTAAATAACTCCTACGAACTCTCCGGCAATAAAAACTATTAAAGTGTATGAGATAAAAAACAAGGTCACGTCTTCTATTTTGTTTATTAATTCTGTCAAAGCCTTGCCTATAGCGCCCATGCTTTTATTTTAAGCTTACTGGTTTAAAAGAATTTCAGAAGTTAAGCCTTGCTTTTAACTGAGCAAGCTCTCTTTTCAGTTGCTCGTTTTCTTTACGTAATCTTTCAACTTCTTCTTCTAAACTCATTCTTCTTTGTTTTGCTTCTTCTTCAGTGATTATCTTAGCAGGAGGGTTTAGTTTTATTGGCTGGGCTTTCCAAATAGAACCCATTCCTAAGCCAATGCTTGGGTCCTCTCCTACAGGGTCTCCTCTTGGCTCAACTTTTAAAAAGATGTCATCTCTTGGCTTCTTTTCAACTGGCTTTGAGTTAATCATTGCTGCTTGAGCTTCATATTTCTTAATAATGTCAGCAATTAATGCCATGGCATCACCTTTTTCCAGAATGCTGTTTTAAAAATAAGCCTGACTCATTTAAAAAACTTTGCTTAAAAAACCAAACCAAAAAATGCTAAAACAAGAAAATCAGGTTCGATTACTTAACTTTCTGAATACTCCTGTTAGAGCACTTGCTTCCTTCTTAGTAACAAAAGCCCTATTCACAATGTTTTCAAACATTTTGACAACTTCTTCTTTTCTTCTTAACTCAACTCCTTCAACTGCCTGCGAAAAAGCATTCACCAAAGCTTGTTTTTCTTTCCTTCCAGCAGCTGAAGCAACTTCTTCTGATTTCTCAGAAAACAGTTCATATAAGACTATCCCAACAGCGTGAGACAAGTTAAGCGCTGGGTACTCTTTTGAAGTAGGAATATTAATCACTAAGTCGCATTTTTTTAACTCCTCGTTAGTAAGCCCAGAGCTTTCTCTTCCAAACACCAAACCAACTTTTGCCTTTAATCCCTTCAGCTTACCTGCAAGCTGCTTTAAACCAACTCCAGCTCTCACAGGATCATCCTTAACTTTTGCAGTAGTACCTACTAAAAAATCAAACTCAGAAACTAAATCATCAAAACTCCTTACTATCCTTGCTTTTTCTATTATTGAATAAGCTCTCACCGCAAATGACCTGCATTCATTGCTTTTTAAGTCAGCAGAAGGATTAACCAAAATCAGGTCTTTTACTCCAAAGTTAGCCATTAACCTTGCAATGCTTCCTATGTTTCCAGCGTTCTCAGGTTCTATAAGAATCACTGAATAACTCATCTTAACATCCTCATCATACGAGCGTACTCTTCAATCTCTTCTTTAGTAATAGAACAACCTGAAAACTTTAAAGCATACAAGCTTGCTTCAAAAGCATTCGGCTGACTGCAAGCACATGACAAAAAGCCTTTCTCATAAGCATAAGCAACAAGTTCAGCAGACCTAATTACTCTTATCAACCCAAGCTTTTCTTCAACTTTTTCCATCACCTGCTTGTCTGTCTTCAAATGCTGTCCTGTCCTGCTTTTAATAAACTCAGCTATTTTCAAAGGAGCTTCTATTAAAAGCCTTGTTGTTCTCTCATCAACGACCAAAGCGTCTGCGTTTAACAACAAGTAAGCGGCCATGCTTTCAGCTTCACCTCTTTGAATAATCCTCACGTTTCTTCTCTTGTACTTTACTAAAGAATTAGCAAGGTCTTCTATTTCCTCACCTGCCTTAATAATCTTAGGATCACTAACTACTTCTAAAACATTGTTCCTGACAAGACTCTCAAGCATTAATGCCTTAAGCTTAAACCTCTTAGTATGCACTGGAGTGCTGAAAATTTCCTTCTGAACACCTGAAGTAATAACCAGCCTGTGACCCAATCTCTTTAATTCTTTAACAACGCAAAGCAGGCAATTATCCCCAAGAGATATCAACGGGCTTGAGTCAAAAACCAACAAACTCATCCTAAAACCCTCTTAACCATGTTTTAAAGTTTTTCTAACACTTTCTTAGCAAGATTATACCTATCCTTTAAAGCCATTGACTGAGTAAAAGGCCTTTCATGAATCTTTGTAATCCCAACATACTCAGCTAACTCTGCCTTGCTTACGCCAGTAAACTCAGCTGCTTTTGCAAGTGAAAATCCTAAAGCATAAATCCTTGAACCTTGTTTTACCCTTGCTTGTTTTATCACGTCATCAACGTAATTACCAGCTTCCTCATCAAACTTTTTAATCTCATTCATTAACTCTGAAAGAATTTCAGGCATAAGCTGAGCTGTTGTTGGTTTTTTAACCTCTGTCCTCAGCTTGTAAAGCAAGCTTTTTTCAAACTCGTCCCATTTAGGGTTTTCAAGAAAATGCTGTTTCCTTACAAGCTTTGACAAAGCATACGAGACCAAAGCCAAGTCAACAAACTGCTTCGCATCTTCTAACACTGCTTTTTCAATCAACTCATTACTCAGCTTTCTCAGCTTAAAAGAATCATGATTAGCAAAAGCATTAATTAATACTTCAAGGTAAGCGTCTACTTGTTTTTCAAGATCCATTAAAACCACTTATCAATCCTTTGCTGAGTAGAAGTTCTTTCAAATCCCTCTTCAAGCCTTACAAGACCTTGTTCTATTCTTTCCCTTGAAAAATCATGCTCTTCAACCAACAATTCAATCACTTTATCCTTGTCAGGCTTGCTCCACTTCAGCTCATACTCTTTAGTAACCTTTGGTCTTAAAAAGAATTCCCTTACCTGATTCAATCCCTCAGGATCCAACCCATGCTCTTCATAAACTTGCTCTGCTTTAACTCCTTTTTTAACTAACTCCAATGCTTTCTTAGGACCTATTCCTTTAACCCCCTCATTAAAGTCAGTTCCAATCATCAAACCTATTTCAACAAGCTCCTCTCTTGAAATCCCAAGCTGTTTCAAAACATCTTCCAAAGAAATCAATTCAGGCTTCACAACTACAAAAACCTTCTTGTTAGGAAGCTTTCTTTTCCCAGTAATTGTTAAGTTTCTTAAAAGCCGTGGTGAGCCGAAAAGCAAAGAATCATAATCCTGCGAGCCAGCAGCCCATACTTTTTTCTCAGCACACATGAAAGCTGCTTGAGCTTCACCCTCGCTTGGCGCTTGAACCACAGGAATTCCCATTGCTTCAAGC
>CAZBZN010000019.1:0-6509 GCA_964496415.1 Microcaldota archaeon
GTTCTCTAATCTCATCCATCATTTTTTATTTTGCAATTAGAAGTATTTAAATCCTATTATGCAGTAAATTAGTCAGGAAAAAATTGTTTTGTGAAGCTTATGAAAAGAATTATCATGGTCAGTATTATTTTTGTCATATGGTTAGTTTTATTCATAGCTTTGTTTAGCTTGTTTGGTTTAAAAGAAACTGTCTTAGTTCTTAAGCATTCAAATCCTTTCATGCTTTTAGCTGCTTTCATTACAGTGATAATAGCTACTTTTGTAACAGTAGGAAGCTGGAAAACAGTGTTGAATGGCATGAATTACAAGATTAAGTTTAAAAAATTATTTGAAGTCATGATGGCTGGGTTTTTCATTGACAATTTGCTTCCTAACATTGCTCCTGCTGGAGAATTAAGCATGGCTTATTTTCTTTCAAAAAAAGAAAAAGTGCCATTGCATGATTCTTTCACTTCAATAATCATACAAACTACTGCGTGGTTTGTTGGCTTTACTTCTCTTGCTTCTTGCTTGGTGGTGTTATTGTTTTTTGAAAAAGTAATCCCTTTTCAGATAGCAGTACTCATGGGTTTTTTAATCACTTGCTTTATTCTTATCCTTCTTCTCATCCTTTACTTAGTTTTTAAGCCTAAGAAAGCTGAAGAGTTGCTCTTATGGATTGTGAGAAGCGTGTTCAAGCTTGGGCTTAAGTTTACCAGGTTCAAGCATTTTGAAGAAGAAGCAATAGAATTCATTGAAGAGAACGTAAGGTCTTTTAATTATGCTTTTAGAAAACAAAGAAAGAAAAAACTCTTAGCAAAGGCTTCTTTGCTTATGGCTTTGCATCATTTTCTGATAATTTTTTCTTTTTACTTGGTAGTTGTTTCTTTTGGAGTAAAAACAGGTTTTCTTCAAGCAAGCGCTGTCTTTCTCTTGGTTTACATGATTTCTTTGCTTTCAATGATTCCAGGACAGTTTGGGATTTATGAAGCAACTGCAATACCTTTAATAGGAATGAATTCAAGTATGTTAAATGGCGCATTAGTTACTAGTGCTGCAAGACTGCTTCATTATTGGTTCATAGTTTTCCTTGGGGGTTATTATGCTTTAAAAATTAACGTGGGTGAGTGAATGAAAGTTGTTTTTGTTAATCCTTTCTTTTATCCTTTTGCAGGTGGGATTGAAAATTACATGCTTGACTTGGGAAAATACTTGGTTGAAAAAGGACATGAAGTCACTGTGATTACTTCTTTAGAAGAAGGACTGAAGGAAAAAGATGAAGTTTATGGAATAAAAGTAATAAGGCTTAAAAGTATTATCATTAGAAACCTTCCATCCCTTCTTCCCCCACCCTATTCTCATCCTTTGTTCTTTTCAGTTAAAGGATACCTTGCATTGAAAAAAGAAGAACCTGATATTGTTCATGTTCATAACAGGTATTTCCCTGAGTTTTACTGGGTTATCCTTCACAAAAAACTTCTTAAGTTTCCTTTAGTGCTTACGATTCATAATTCAAAACCTGAAAAAGGAGGAATAAACCCTCAAACTGAAGTGCTGGCAAGAGCTTATGATGATTTCTTTGGTAACATTCTCATGAGAAGCTGTGACTTTATCTTAGCTAATTCAAAGTATTCTCTTAAAGTAACTGTTCCTCCTGACTATGACTTTTCAAGAACAGGAGTAGCTTATAATGGAATCTATACTAAAAAATGGAAGAAAATAAAATGCAGGAGGTCTTCTGACGCTGATGAAGTAATCTTAACTGACGCGCGTATGGTTCCTCAGAAAGGCTTAGATTACTTGATAAAGGCTCTGCCGTTGCTTGAATTTGACTACGAGTTAATAATAAAGACTATTAAAGGAAAAAATCCAGAAGAAAAAAAGTTAATGCAGTTAGCTGAAAAGCTGGGAGTCAGGGACAAGATAAAAGTCGTAAAAGAAAGGCTAAGTGAAGATGAAATGATTAGGCTTTATTCTTCAGCAGACCAGTTCGTGCTTCCTTCTCTTCATGAGCCTTTTGGAATAGCTTTAATCCAGGCAATGGCTACAGAGCTTCCTGTCACAGCCACTAAAGTTGGAGGGATTCCTGAAGTTGTTTCTGATACTGGAATCTTAGTAGAGCCTAGGAATGAAAAACAATTAGCTGAAGCAATGAACCTTTATCATCATGACAAGAAGTTTGCCAAGGAAAAAACTAAGAAAGCAAGGAAAAGAGTTGAAGAAGTGTTTGACTGGACGAATACCGGAAGGCAGGTTGAAAAAGTTTATGAGAAACTCATTGGTGAACGTAAATGAGAATAGCTTTGCTTACTGATACTTTTATCCAGAATAATGGCTTGGCAGAGCATGTTAGAATGCTTGCAAAGCAGTTATCAAAAAAAGCGCAAGTGACAGTATATACTGGAAGAGGAAGCCCGCTGGGAGATTATGACGTAGTCAACTTACTTCACTTTCCTTTTCCGTTTGATTCAAACTATGATATTATCTTTCCAATGGGAAAAGTTGAAGCTGACGTGATTCACGCTCATAGTCCTCTTTGCACTTCAAGGCTTGCTTTTAAAACAAGAAAAAAACAAGGCACTCCAGTAGTTACTACTACTCACACCCTTCCACAGCACTTCTTTAACTGCGTTCATATGAATTTCCTTGAGCCTCTTGGATGGAAAGTAATAATAAATTTTCATAACAAGTCAGACCATGTCATTTGTCAGACCAAAGCTACTGAAAAGATTTTCAGAGAACATGGGCTGAAAAAACCAGCATCAGTAATCTCTGTTGGAATGGATTTTGAAAAATTCAAGAAAGCAAAAGCGTCAAGGTTCAGGAAGAAGTACGGAGTCAAAGATGGGTTTGTGTTATCTGCTTCAAGGCTTTCTCCTGAAAAAAGAGTTGACTGGGTGCTTAAAGCATGTGAAGAACTAAGCATTCCAGTGATAGTGCTTTCTGATGGGCCTCTTAGGAAAAAACTTGAACAAGAATACAAGCATGCTTTGTTTCTTGGGAGGATTCCTTCTCAGGATAAGTATGATGCTTTTGCAGCAGCAACAATACTTGCAACAGCATCAATGGCTGAAACTGAAGGAATAATTGTTAATGAAGCAATGGCTAGTAAGACGCTTGTAGTTGCTTCAAGCATACCTGTTCATGTTGAAAACCTTAAAGGCACTGGATTGATTTTCTCTTCATACGCAGAACTTAAAGACCAGTTGAAGAAAGCATGGGAAGACTCAGAACTCAGGAAAAAGAAAACAAAACAAGCATTAGAAGTTGTTAAAGACAAGGATATTAAAGTTGTTGCTGAAAAACTTTTAAACCTTTATGCATCTCTTATTTAAACTATTTAAATATTTCTAAAAAATAGAAACATTTATAAATAATATTTTTCAAAAGTTGAAATATGAAGAAGAAGGAATTAGTATACTTATACATTTCATCTGAAAAATGGGTTAAGCAAAGGCATTGTTTTACTCAAAAAGAGATCTCTGAAAAGCTTTCATTATCGTTAAGTGTAGTGCATAATGCTATAAAACCGTTAGTGAGGATGAAAGCAATTAAAGCAAAACAAAGAGGCTTTGAATTAAAAGATTTTGAAAAACTACTTGTGTACTGGGCTACTATTAGAAACTTTGAAAAAGATATTGTTTATTCAACATTCTCTCCTCTTCAACCTACGCAAATAGAGGCAAACATGCCATCTGAAGTAATATTCACAGCTTATTCTGGATACAAAATCCTTAAAGACAGCGCGCCAGCTGATTACGGAGAAGTATATGTATATTCAGATGACATAGACGAAATTAAAAAAAGATTTAAAGAAAGAAAAGGACCATCAAACATCTTTATTCTTAAATCCAATGAATTAATAAGAGAAACAGCAATCAAAGGATGTGCTGTGCTTCCCTTGATTTTTGTTGATTTATGGAATCTTCCTCATTGGTATGCCTCAGATTTTTTAAACAAACTTAAGGAGGAACTATTTTCATGAAAGAATATTGGCCAGAACATGTTACAAGAAAAAGCTGGGAAAGGCTAATAAGTTTAAAAAAAGAAATAAACTTCGTTTTAATAGGAGGCTGGGCTATTTACCTTTATACCTCTCTTTACAAATCAAAGGACATAGACATCGTTATTGACCTTAACACTTTATCATTCTTAAAGTCAAAATATTTAGTCCAAAAAAACAACAGGTTAAAAAAATATGAAATAAAAGAAGAAGGATACGACATAGATATTTATGTGCCTTATTTCTCAAATTTAATAATCCCCCCCGAAGAGATTTTGAAAAAACCCACTGTTATCATAAAAGGAATAAAAACCACCACTCCTGAAGTATTATTAATGCTTAAACTTTCAGCTTTTGAGCAAAGAAAAGGAAGCATTAAAGGAGAAAAAGACAAAATAGACATAATAGCATTACTTATGAAATCAGGCATTAACTTACATGAATTTAATAATCTTGCAATAAAGCATAAGAAAAAAGAATACATCACACTTACTGAAAGAATAATAAGAAACTTTGATTCATATGAGTACCTGAACATCCCACTTAGAGAATTTCAAAAATGGAAAAAGCAAGTAATTGCAAAACTCAAAGAATTAAAGTAAGTCAAAGTAAACTTTTTCAAGCAAATCACCTGCTTTCTCATGTGAGTAATTTTCAGCAAATTTTCTTGCGTTCTTTCTCATTGCCCTTGGAAACTTATGGTACTTAATCACTCTTGCAAGGCTCTTAGGGTCATGAGGGGAAAACAAGTAACCGTTATAACCTTCAATTATTAATTCTGGGAAAGCAGAAGCATCAGCAGCCACCACTGGAGTACCGCATGCCATTGCCTCAATAACAGTCATTCCATAGGTCTCAGTAGTTGAAGCTGTAATGAACAAGTCAGCAGCAGAGTAATATAATGGTTTTTCTTTTTCTGCAACAAAACCTGCAAACTTAACTTTTCCTCTTAGCTTTAGTTTTTTCACAAGTTCTTTTAATTGTTTTTCAGCAGGACCTCTTCCAGCAATAATCAAAACATCTTCATCTCCTAAGAAATAAGAAGCTGCTTTTATTAAGTCATCAATGCTTTTCTCATAACCAAGCCTGCCAAGGCATAAGTAAACTTTTTCAAATTCTTCTAAGCCAAGTTTTTCTTTTGCTTTCCTAACTGGCCTAAGAAACTTAAGGTCAACTCCATTTGGGATTACTGTTGCTTTTCTTCTTATAACAGGAGGAAGGCTGTCTTTTATTACTTTACTTGGAGTGGTAACAGCATCATACTTTTTGTAGTGGTAATTGCAGTATTCTTCAGCAATTTTCTCAGTTATCCTCCTGCCTATTCTTGAAAGATAAATAACGTATTCGCTTAACAGCGTGTGAAAAGTGCTTACTTTAGGGATTTTTTGTTTTTTTGCTATTTTTAACCCAAATATTCCCATTGAAAAAGGGCCATGAGTATGCACTAAGTCAAGCTCAGGAACTTTAACTCCTATTGGAACAGCTATTTTAAACTCAGGATAAGGCTTGAAAGTAATACCAGAACAAGAATGAACTATCATTCCATAATGTTCTCTCCTGTCTGCTTTTGGAGCAAACACGTGAACTTCATGGCCTCTTTTAACTAATTCTCTTCCAAACCCTTCTATTGCAGTAACCACTCCGTTCATTTGTGGGTAAAAAGTCTCTGTAAAAAAACCAATTCTCATGATTTCACCTAAAGCATTGCTGCAAGTAATGAAAAGAACATTCCTGAAACTAATAATATTGGTCCTACTATTTTAAGGATTGCTACTAAAGAATTTGTTATAGCTACTAAGTCATTTGCTTTTTCAGGACCAAGCACGGTAATCTCATCAATATTAATTATTTTTAAACCTGCTTCTGCCTTCTCAAGATCTTTCTCTGCTTTTTCCACAAGCTTTAATGTTTTTTCAACTAACTCCTCAACAGGAATTCTTTTACCAACAGGATTTTCTCCTCCTTCAACAGTATTCACGTAATGAGAGTCAGTAGTCAAAACCTCAACTTCATCATACTTGCCCTTTAGTCTTTCAATAATTTTTTCCCTTAACTTTGGAACAGCGTTGTTTGAATCAAAAACTATTAACGCTGTTTTTTTACCAGAATAAAAAACAATTACTCTTATCCCTATCCTGCCTATTCCTTGCTGTAGGGAATATTCTTCGCAATTATCAAAAGCAAAACCAACACTGAACTCCTTTGGTTTTAGTTTTTTAAGCTCTTCCCCTGCTTTTTCAAAAGCACTAACATAATCAAAAACCAATGGGCTTTCAGAAAGAATAGCATGATGGCCTTTTTTATAACAATTATGAGCGTCAACTGCTAATGCTTTTGAAAACTTTTTTTCAACACTCTTCATCGCAGCTAACCCTACACTGAAGTCAACGTCTTCAGTAGCTTCAGGATGAAGAGTTGAAATCCCTAAAAAAGAATCATCAAAACCAAAAGCAAGAACTTTTACTTTTCCATTAACTACTCTTAAAGGACCTCTTAACTTTAAGCCAGTTTTTAACCCTCTTAGTCC
>CAZBZN010000019.1:6519-11012 GCA_964496415.1 Microcaldota archaeon
CTTTAACTCTGAAGTGAGAACAGGGTTCAAGTCATGAGTTGCAGTACCATGAAGAACTACCACAGGGCAGTTGAATTTTTTCTCAAGTTCCTCAGCAAAAAACGCTGGCATTTTAGCTCCTCCAACTTCCCCAAAAGGACCTGGGTGAAGGTAAGGAACAACCACTACTCCTTTGACTTTATTCTTTGTTTTAAAAACAATAACTCCTATGATTGCTTTTGTTTTTTCACCAATCTCTGCCAAGATTTTTTCTATTTTCATTGAACCATCAAACCAATGAAGTAAGAAATGCCCTGAAAGAGAAAAAGCAGACACTCCTAAAATTCTTTTCATAGGCGCGTTTAGGATCAATAAAAAAATTGAAGTAAACAAAGAAAGCACTAAAGTTGAAAACAGCATTTTCACTGCTAAAACGCTTGCGCTTAAAGCTGAAAACCCTAAAAAGGAGCTTATTGAAGAATCCGAAACTAACAAAAGGAAAGCAAAACCAATTAAGGGATAAAGTGCTGCAAAAGAACCCGAGAGCAGGATTCCTGAATCTTCAACAAGCATTAAGAACACTAATAACCTAAGCATTAAGATAAAAGCATAAGAGAAGATAATCATGCTTATTAAAGCGCTAAAGTTTCCTTGAACAAAAAACCCTCCAACAATCAATGTGACACAGGTAACCAGTAATCCAAAAAAAGAAAGGTAAATGCTTCTCTTTAATGGAAACTCTTTTCCAAACAATTTAAACCCATAAGTAGTAAAAAGCGCAGTTATAATAGAAGGAGCCCACAGCAAGACAATACCCATAAAAACTCCTGCTAGTAAAATCCTATTAAACTCTCTTAACAGGAACAACGCTGAAACTAAGCCAGTTGCTATTGAAATTAACAGCATCATTAAAACTGTCAGCTTAGAGTCTGGTAATTGCTTAAGATAAGCCGTAAGCCCTGTTACTTGAATTTTTTTATCATTGCTCATTTTCATCATCTTTAAAATTGAGTTAGAAAAGCTTTTTATTTATAGGTTTTCCTAATGAATATGATGACAAGTAAGAATTTAATGATTACTGGCATGATAGTTTTAGTATTGGTACTGGCTTCCAGTGCTTATTCTCAAACTCAAAAAGTTTTTTCAATAAACTGTCCTGTGAGCTTTGATGAAAACAACTTTTTTGAAATAAGAGCAAGAGCAGGATATGAAGATGACGTTGGAAGAATAAACTGTGATGACTTAAATGTTAAAGCATTCATTAATGGAAAAGAATACCTGCTTAATAAGTTTGTTAACTGCGAGTACTCAAAGTTTGTTCAACTTCCTGAAGGAGAATATGAGATGCTTGTCACTGCTTTTTTCCCAGATGGGTCTGAAACCTTATCCTGTAACGTGACTGTTCCAAAAACAGTAACTCCTCAAATGGAAGTTTATTCTCCTCAAGCTCTTTCGAACTTTGTCAAGGGAGACGTGGTTTATCTTGAAGCTGCAGTGTTTCTTAATGGAGAAAACCTTAAAGGAAACCTAAGTGTTTACTTGAATGAGTCTTTCTTAACTGTTCTTCCAATAAACAAGGACGGCACTTATTCTGGGACAATAAAACTTGAAGCAGAACCAGGTGATTACTTCTTGAATTTTGTTTTTGAAAACGAGGATTACTACTTGGAAAAAGAAGTTCCTATAACAATTATTCTTTCTAATGAAAGCGCTCAAGGAATTGGTTCTGGGACAATTGAAGTGCTTATCCCTGAAAATGAACAAGAGTTTCCTAAGAACTCAACCATTAGTTTTGAAATAAAAGCAAAAGACATTAATGGACTAATAATCCAACATGCCAATGCCACGATAAGCTTAAGCTTGAACGGAGAAAAGGTCTTAGAAGAACCAATGGAAGAACAAACCTACACCTATAGAAAAGACCTGACGATAACCAAAGCTGGAAAATATTACGTGAGCTTTACTGTTGAAAAAGGAGAATACCAGCTTACTAAAACAATGGTTATTCTTGTAGGTAATGAATCTCAAAGAGCTGAAACAGCTAATTTTTCAGTTAGAATCTTAGTGCCTTTTTCAAAAGTATACGCAGTTAACAGCGTGTTAATTTTAAGAGCTAGAACAACTCTGAACTCCCAGCCAATAAGACAAGCTAAAGTAAGCTTTTATTTTGACGGTGAAAAACTTAACGCTACTTATGATTCTAACGGAGAGTTCATTGCTTCAAGCCCTGAGCTCACTGAAGGAAATCATTCTTTTAAAGTAGTAGCAGAATATGACCAAATGCTTGCAGAGGATTATGTTGAGTTCATTGCAAGCAGCAAAGTCTTGAATATACTAATGATTTCCCCAAAGGAAAACCAGACAATGTACTTGAAGAAGGGAAATTGGTTTGAAGTAAAAGCAGACGTGCTTGATGAAAGTAATGATACTGTGCCAGGAGCAGTTGTCAAGGCTTATGTTCAAGAGCCTTCAGGAAGACAAATTGAACTAAGCTTGACTCAAGATCCAGATACTGGAGTTTATTCTGCAAGGTTTTATCCTAATGATGATGGAAAGTACTCAATGCTTGTAAGTGCAGAACTTGATTATTACGTGCCAGCTGAAAAAACCTTAAACTTTGATGTTGTGTTAAAAGAAGAAAAACTGCAAATAGGAACTAACCAACTGCTGTTAGCGTTATTGATTCTTGGCATTATTTTCATTAGCATTGCCTTGCTTAAGATTTTAGTCTGATAATTGAACTTCAATTACTTTTAATCCTATTGCTTTTGCTATTGGTTTTAAGACTTCTGCTTCTTTGTCTTTCACTAAAAGCAGTTTGTCAGCGTTTTCAAGCTTTGAAATTGACTCAAACTTTTCAACTAAAGAACCCCATTCCACGTAATCTGTTATTGGATTGCTCAGTTTTTCTTTTATCTCTTGAATCACTGACTCTGCTTTTTTGATTTTTGTACCTACAAAAGCTGCTGGAACCTCTGCTAGTTTTTCCCTGTCAACAACATAAAGCAGGACTACTTTTTCATGTTTTGGTATTTTTTCAATAACCTCGTCAACTGCTTCTTTAAAACTAATGATGGGCAGTATTATTGTCATAAATAAAAAAAGAGGATTGCTTGTTTTTAAAACTAACTTTTTACCTCAACTTCTCCTTTTTCATTAATCTTAAGTTTTTTCCATTTTAAAACAGGAGCAGCAAACCTTGCAAAATAAACCCTAACCATTTTCTCATATCTTTCATTAATTTTTGTTTCAAGGATAGAGTCAACAAAATAACTTACTAACTCAACTGCTCTGTTATCAACTGCTTCTGAATCAACTACAAACACTGCAAAGATGTTCTGTTGTCTTAGTTTAACAACTAGTCTTTGAATGAACTTAGCGACTTCTATTGCGTCATTATTAAGCAACAGGCTTGTTATTGAATCAAAAACAAAAAGAGAAGGGTCATGTGCTTTTATTGCATTGTTTATCTCAAAGTTTAAAGAGTTTAATTCTCTTACTTGATTAAAGTTTTGACTTGAGTACAGGGTCATAATCTTAAGGTTTTTCAAGTTTCTTACTGTTTTAAATCTTTCTTTTATCACTTCTTCTGTTTGAGATGTTGAAAAATAAAGGCATTTTTTTCCTTTTTCTAACACTTCCTTTAACAGGGTCTTACAAAAAGTACTCTTGCCAGAACCTACTGGACCTCTTAATACTATCACTAACCCTTCAAGAGACGTGCCAAGCATTTTTTCAAGGTCTTTATAAAGCATGTTAATTAATTAACAAGAAAACATTTAAAAACATTAATAATGTTTAAACCTACCAGTAGTTAATTTATTTTTAATAGTTAATTATTTAAACAAAATCTTGTTTTGTAAAAGTGATGGAATTAAAAATTTTTGACGAAACCCTCAGAGACGGAGAACAAATGCCAGGAGTAGTGTTCAAATTCGATGAAAAACTAAAACTAGCAGAAAAAATAAACGACTTCGGAGTTGATGCAATAAGCTTAATGCCATTAGTTTCTGAAGAAGAAAAACAACTAACTGCCATCTTGAAAGATAGAGGGATAAAAATAAACGCGGTATGCCCTACAAGAATAAAAGAAATAGATGAAACAATAGAACTAGAACCAGAACATATTGGACTATTCAACAAGCCAGAATTTTTCTTGAAAGAAGAAAACTTACAGATATTAGACTATGTAAAAGAAAGGGGAATAAAAATAAAAGTAGCTTGTGAAGGGATTCCAAAAATAAGCATGAATAAACAACTACAAATAATAAAAAACATTAAAAGCAACGTTGATTACCTTGTTTACGCTGACACTACTGGAATTCTTACTCCCTGGGAAACAATCCAAATAGTAAAAAAGATAAGCAAACATGTAAAAATAGAATTCCACGCGCATAATGACCTTGGAATGGCTACTGCAAACACTTTAGCAGCAATAAAAGCAGGCGCAGCTGCTTTTTCAGGAACCTTTTGCGGAATCGGGGAAAGAGCTGGAAACGCTGCAATAGAAGAAG
>CAZBZN010000019.1:11022-14471 GCA_964496415.1 Microcaldota archaeon
AGTGATAATGGCATTAAAAATAACTCAAGGAAAAGAACTTAACGTAAAGTATGAAATGCTTAAAGAAATCTGCGATGAAGTTAGAAAAGCAGCAAACATACTACTTCCTCCTCACAAGCCAATAGTAGGGGATAATGCTTTTGCTCATGAGTCAGGAATTCATGTTGACGGAATACTTAAAAACCCATTACTTTACGAGCCTTTCAACCCATCAATAATAGGACATTCAAGGACAATAATGTTCGGAAAACACTCTGGAAGAGCAAACTTAAGATACTTGCTTGAAAAATATTCACTCTCTTATACTGAAGAAGAACTAATACCATTAATTAAAAAAGTAAAACAAGAAGCAATAAACAAGAAGAGAAGTCTTATGGAAGAAGAGGTGTTAGCTTTATATGCTTTACAAAAATTTAATAGAGTTCCTTAGAATAAGGATTGCTTTTTACATTAGCATGATAACCCTATTTGGTTACTTACTATACAATAGCATTGGGCAAAGCTGGGTAATCATAACAATAGCTTCTTTCTTTGCTGGAATAGCAGGGTATTCTCACAATAACTTTTTTGACTATGAAGAAGATAAAGTCAATAAAAGAAAAACACTCAAATCAAAATACTTAATACTTGTTCCTTATTGTTTTTTCTTTGCAGGACTGCTTATGATCGTAAACCACCATACTCATAGCATAGTTTTTTACTCTGCTCCAGTAATCTTGTCTTGGGCTTACTCCTCATTAAGACTTAAAAAAATACTGTTCTTGAAAAACCTTTACACTTCTCTTGGAATCGTTTTAATTTTCCTTTTTGGAGCTACTTTTGAATTACTAAACAAAGAAGTTTTAGTAGGCGCTTGTTTTGTATTCTTCACAATACTAGCAGCGGCAATATGCTCTGACATAAGAGACCTAAAAGGAGATAAAAAAGCAGGAGTGAAAACACTTCCAGTTGTCTTAGGAGTTGAAAAAACGAAGGTTATAATCATATCCTTACTTTCACTGGCTCTTTTAACTTCGTTAATCCTTTTCTACCCAGCGTCCTTTTTCATACTCCTGATGATAATCCTAGTTATCTACAACAAGTTCAAAACAGCTCATAATGTTTCAGGAGTAATGTTCCTGATACTTAACCTTTTACTTATCTTATTAAATACTTTGCAGTAACCCTGCCTTGCTGGAAAGAGTAGTCAGAAAGCCTGGTCTTTGGATAAATGGCTTTTAAAAAACCCTCTGTCATTTTCACCAAGAATAACCAGTTATCCTTCTCTTTCTGAAAACCATAGGGAGGATGCTCAACTAAAAGAGTTACTTTAGATTCTTCTACTAAAAACTTTACCTCACCCCAACCCATGAACTGAAGCAAGTTCTTCAAAAACCTTAATTTTTCGTCCTCTGATGATTCCTCAACAAGCATCTCTTCAAAAAATTTCTCTGAAACAGGAACAAGAAGTTCTATTCCTTTTGAGTGAATCCCAAACAAGTGAAAGTAAGTGTTTTCAAAAGGACTCAGCTTTTTCCCTCTTAAGAAAAGCTCATTTCCCTTTAAAGTTATAATTCTTTTTTTCAAAGCCTGCTTTACATCAAAACCTTTCTTATAATACTTGTTAAGCTGAAAATACTCCTTCTTATGCTTGCTTTTTATTTCCCCTATCTTTTTATCAGTTATTTCAAATTCATAATAACTCTGCTCAGGAGTTTGAATGCTCTTTAAAATCTTAAGCTCTTTTCCAAGAACAGCTTCTATTGTCCCTTTGTGAAAACCTAAAGCAATAGGATTCTCTCCTATAATCCTTGTCCCTGACTCGCCAAAGACAATTAAAAAAACTTTATCACCTTTGACTTTTAATTCAAGCCCTCTTACTAAATCAATGCTTTTCCAAACCTTAGACAAAATGTCATTATAGACTTTATCCACTGAACGTGAAAGAATTGCACTGGGAATCAAAGTTTTTGCAGCAAGCCTTCCCCACTCTTCTCCTACTTTAAGCATTTCATCAGAAAAACCATTATCCCTGCATGCTTTAACATACTCACTAATCAATTCTTCAAAAAACAAGATGTCCCTTCTCTTATGTATTTTAAACTTGTTTATTATGTTTCCAATGCCTGTCTCAAGTAATCCTTTGTAAAAGAAATAAGCTAAACTCATCAAATTCAATACTCATGCTTTGTTTAAAAACCTTAAATCAGGTGAGTTTCCTTAAGCTTAAATCCTTCCTTTGAAATGACAAGCTCGTAAGGAACTCTTTCCTCAAAAGCAGTGTAACGCATCTTGTAAACCGTAAGCATTCTTCTAGGTTTTTCCTCAACTTCTATGAAGTCAAGGTTAATCACTCCATCTGTTTCAAAAGCCTCTCCATTACCAGTGTCAATAGTATGATCCAAAGTCTCACAAAGCAGCAGACTAACGCCCACCCTTCCTTTTAAGTAATGAACTAACTCAGTAAGCCTTCTCCTGAACTCCTGCTTGCTTTCAGCAAAAATCAACAGCTTGTTGACGTTATCAATGACAAGCCTGTCAACCTTAGGATAAGAAGCAAAAATATTAGTAAAGTACTCCAAGTCTATTACTTTTCCAAGAGGAATGTACTCTAACGCTATCTTCTTACCAAGGTATTTTTTCAATTCCCTAAGAGGCTTTATTCCTTCACAAGCTCTAAGAAGCTCTTCTTCAGTTTCATTAACTGAAATATAACAGCCTTTCTCACCTTTCTTAGCTCCTTCAAGCAAAAAGTTAAGCCCAAGCAAAGTCTTTCCAGTACCAGCATTCCCTGACAAAAGGATTACTGTTTTTTCAGGAAACCCTCCTTCAATTTTCTTGTCAAGCGCAGGTATTCCAGTAACATGTCTTTTCACTTCACTCCCTCCTCAAACAAAGGTATCCCAATAGGCTTTTTTAAGTTAACTATTAAGTACTCTTGACCATTAAGTTCAACAAACTGAGCATTTACTTTCTTAGGAAGAGAATAAATACCTCTCTTTTCAAGAGTCTTCTTAGGAAGCATTATCCTAAAACTCGTCCCAAGTTTTCCAGCGGTTAGTTTTTCTTCAAAAGAAGAATTACTTATTGGAACAAGCATGACGTACTTGTCAGCTTTAAGATTAGCATACTCCTCAGTGCTAAGCTTTACCTCAATAACAACCTGTTTTTTACCTGTTTTAATATTAGTAATCACGCCCATAAGAGTATTTTAGGGAAAAGTTACAATTTAAACCTTACTGCAAAAACTTTAAATAGAGGGGACACCCAGGTTTCCCCCTCTACCCCCTTCCTTCACTGGATTGAGGAGCGTTAGCTCCGAGGTCCTGTAAATGCAAGCTGTTTGCAGCTTGGAGACACCTACGGTTTCTCCTTCTATCCTCTTCCCTTAGAGGGGACACCCAGGTTTCCCCCTCAGAGGAGACACCTACGGTTTCTCCTTCTATCCTCTTCCCTTTCACTGGATTGAG
>CAZBZN010000020.1:0-13305 GCA_964496415.1 Microcaldota archaeon
GTTCACCATTTTACAATTTACTGGATTGAAGTCCGTAGGACCGAAATCCTGTAAATGCAAGCTGTTTGCAGCTTGTATCCGCGAGCCGCACGCAGCTCTATGGACCCGCCGCGATTTGAACGCGGGACCTCCTGCGTGCGAAGCAGGCACTCTTCCAACTGAGCTACGGGCCCATTGCAGCATCGTATGATGAGTTTTATAAATAATCGTGGTTATAAGTTTTACTGATGGCTAAGCGTAGGCGTAGGTTTTCAAGTGTTGAAGAGGCTGAGGCTGAAAAGAAGAGGGTTGAGCAGGAAGAGGAGAGGTTGAAGGCTTTTAAGAGGGCTTTGAAGAGGGCTGTTTCTGAGGGTATGGTTTTTGGTGAAGTTAAGCAGGCTTTTGAGAAAGGTGTCAGGGTGGCTCAAAAGGAGATTAAAGTGAAGAGTGTTAGGGTGAGCGAGCTTAAGCGTGCTGAGCAGTGCCTGCGCCTTGGTCTTGGTCCTTGGAGTAGTATTGAAGAGGTGAGGCAGGCTCTTACAAAGCTCATGGGTAGGGAGCCTTCTGAGCATACTGTTTTAAAGGTTGCTTATTACCTTGGTATTCCTGGAGCTAGTACTGCAGGCTGGAAGCGTTATGATGAGAGGCTTGTTGATTATTGTGAAGCTCATGGTCTTGGTCCTACTAGCAGTGTTGATGATGTTAGAAGAGTGCTGAGAGAGAGGATGGGTAGAGAACCTGCTGAAGGAACTGTTCTACAGGTTGCTAAAACTCTTGGCATTCCAAAAGCTAGTAGTAAGCTATGGAAGTATGGCATACAAGAATATGTTGAGCTTTGCAGGAAGAGTGGCCTTGATGAGCATAGTAGCATCGATGATGTCAGAAGAGTATTAAAAGAAGCAGGTAGAAATATTTCTGAAGGAACTGTTTTAAATGTTGCTGGAAGACTTGGCATTCCTGAAGCTAGTAGTAAGCTATGGAAGTATGGCATACGGAACCTTGTTGATTATTGTAAAGCTTATGGTCTTAATTCTAGGAGTAGTATTGAGGATGTTAGAAAGGCATTAAGAGAAAAGATGGGTAGAGAACCTGCTGAAGGAACTGTTCTACAGGTTGCTAAAACTCTTGGCATTCCAAAAGCTAGTAGTAAGCTATGGAAGTATGGTGCTGATCTTAAGAGGTTGAAGACTGTTAATGAGGTTATTGAAAGGGTTTTGCGTGGCGAGCGTGTGAATGTTAACCTGCTTCCTTTTGATAAGGCTACGCGTTTGTTGTTAGGCGAGGAGCTTATCCTGCGTATGAGTGGTTTGAAGAACAGGGAGATAGGAAAAATGCTTAAGGATTTAGGTTTTCTGGAAGATGAGATAAAAATGCTTTTAGAAGAGTCAGGTTGATTTTATTCTTACTGGCTTTTTTATGTGGTTGTGTTCTTGAAAACACTTCTAAATATTTTTCCCAATCTTTTTATATGCTCTTCTTTCTAATAAGTTTTGAAGTTTGCTCCTAATGTGAGGTGTTAATGTATGGCTAGTAGAAGTGGTAAACGAAAGAAGAATGTTCTTTTTAAACTTGTTGAAAGAGAGGGTAGGGTTGTGAAAAAAGAAGTTAAAGAGTTTCCGCCTGTTTTTGTTCCTACTGAGAAGCAGTTGGAGAATGCTGCTAAAAAAGCTGGCTTGAAGTGGGAGAATGGAAAATTGAAGGGAGAGTTGACAGAGGAAAAGTATGCTGAATTCAAGAAAGCATTAAGAGAAGAAATGGGCTTAAAAGGCAAACCAACAACTTATGGGGAAGCTCATAACAGCGCATCGTTAAAACAGATTTTTCCTGAGTTTTATGATGCTTGGAAGAGAGGAGAATTTATGAGTGCTAGGGATGCTTTAGATGCTGCAATGTTAAAGTATTATTATCCTGAGTTTTATGATGCTTGGAAGAGAGGAAAGTATAGTAATCCCGAGGAGGCACTACATACTGCTTTGTTAAAAGATAAGCATCCTAAATTTTTTGAAGCTTGGAAGAAAGGTGAGTACAAAAGTGTTGATGAAGCACTATATGCTGCTTTTTTGAAAGAGGATAGTCCTGAGTCTTTTGATGCTTGGAAAAAGGAGAAATTTAAGAGGACTCCTAAAGAGGCTTATATTATTTCACAGTTAAAAGTTGAGTATCCTAAATTTTTTGAAGCTTGGAAGAAGGGTAAGTATAGTAGCCCTGATGAGGCTTTTTATGCTGCAGACTTGAAGATGTTTTATCCTAAAGCTTTAGAAGAGTTTCAGCGTTTGGTTAGGGAGAAGGGTTTGACTCCTGAGAAGATGCTGGAGATGATAGAAGAGTTTGAGAAAAAACAAGCTCAGAAGCGCCGTAAAACAAAGAAAGCAGAAAAATGAAATATATGAAAGGGTAAGTGTTTGATGTCAAAAGATTCACATCTCTTCAAGAGGAGTGATCGTTAATAATTTCATTCCTACTGCCAGCGTGTTTTTGACTGCTTTAACGAGCTCTAGTCTTGCTGCTTTTAGTGACTGGTCTTCTACGTTTGCTACTGGGCAGTTCTCGTAGAACGCTGAGAATAAGTGACAGAGCTTGAGTAAGTATTGCGCTATTACATGTGGGTCTAGTTCTTGCTCTGCTTTTTCAACTATTCCTGGAAATAATGATAGTTGCTTGACTAATTGTTTTTCATGAACGCTTGTTAGTTTCGAGTAGTCTGGCTCACCATCAGCATGAGTGTTTTTAATTATGCCATTGCACCTGACATGAGAGTACTGAACGTATGGTCCTGTGTCTCCTTCAAAGCTTGTTATCTTCTCAAGATGAAATTTTTTGTCTTTTTCCCTGTTCATGCTGAGCATGGAGAACTTCAAAGCAGTAAGTGCTATCTGCAGTGCCGTTTCTTCTTTCTTCACAAGGCCTGGGTTTTTTTCTTTGATTGTTTCTTCAGCTGCTTGCTTGGTTTTTTCAATAACTTCCGAGAGTGGCACGAATTGTCCTTTCCTCGTGCTCATTTTTTTTCCTTCAAGCAGGACTGTTCCGAACTTCACGTGCTCGCAGTTTTTGCTCCACTTGTAGCCCATTAGTTCAAGGGTTTTGAATAACTGTTGGAAGTGAAGGGATTGAGCAGAGCTTACCACGTAAAGCATCTTGCTGAAGTTGTGTTCTTCGTACCTGTCGATTGCTGCTGCTATGTCCCTGGTAATATATAAAGTCCTGTTGTTTTCAACAAGCCTGGCATTAGTCAACCCATAGTCTTCAAGAGGAACAATCACTGTTCCTGGTTTTTCTTCCACTGCTATTCCTTTTTCAAGAGCTTCTTTTATTACTTCTTTTGCCTTGCCTGATAACACGTAGTAAGCTTCTCCTTTGTAAGAGTCAAAACTTACTCCAAGAATAGAATACATTTCATTGAATTCTTTAATGCTTTCTTCCCTGAATTTCTCCCATAGGCTTAATAGTTCCTTGTCTCCTTTTTCAAGACTTGAAAGGATCTCTTCTGCTTTTTCCTTTAACTCAGGTTGTTTTTCCTCTTCTTCATGGAACTTTACGTAAAGCTCTGTCAAGTGCTTTAAAGGGTCTTTCTTGAACTCTTGCTCGTTTCCCCAAAGCTTGTAAGCAAGGATTAATTTTCCAAACTGCAGGCCCCAGTCACCAAGGTGGTTCACTGCAAACACGTCGTAAGAATGATGTTTTAGTATTCTTTTTATTGACTCTCCAAGCACTGTTGAAGGCAGGTGTCCTACGTGAAGAGGCTTGCAGATGTTAGGATGAGAGTAATCCATTACTACTTTCTTACCAGTTCCTTTGCCAGTGGAACCATATTTTTCTTCTTGTGCTTGTTTTATGACTTTTTCTGAGAAAGAAGAGTAGTCAGCGAAGAAGTTCAAGTAAGGCCCTTTTGCTTCTGCTTTTGCCATCAAGCCATTTGGTTTTATCATTGAAGCTGCTTTTTCAGCAAGCTCTGCTGGGTTTTCTTTTTTCTCTTTAGCAATCCTAAACAGTGCTATGCTTAGGTCTCCTAGTTCTTGGCTTGGAGGCATGCTCACGTCTGAGGGAAGTATTTTTTCTCCTAGTGCTTGTTCAACTGCTTTTATTGCTTGGGCTTTTAGTTCTTGGAAAGCGTACATAATACGTCAGCTCTTTAGGAGAGTTTTAACTTGTTTCCTGAACTTCCTGAAAGCAAAGAAGAGTATTATGAAAGAGAACAAAGTAGTAAGCACGTAGAATACTATAAGTCCTCCTATCATGCTTGCTATGAGGAAAAGAGTTTTTTGAATAATAGTCACTGGCTTCATCATGTCCCAGAAGCAGTTCACTAAGTAGGCTATTAGGATTATTGAGAACAAAGTCCAAGCAGCTTTTATTTTCAAGAGAGTTTGTAGGTTCATGTTTTTAATTACTTCTTAATTGTTTTAAAAGCCTTAGCTTTCAGTAAACTCTTAAAAACTCTTCAAATCTTGATTGTAAGGCAAGTTCTGCTGCTTTTTTCAACCCAAAAGGTTTAAATCATTTAGAAGAGTTTACTGTTTCATGGAGTTTATTGCAGGGTCAGAAGAGCCTTTGAATGTTATTGAAGAAAATGATAAAATATTCATTGGTAGGAAAAAAAGCATTCATCAGAAGTATGGTGAAGAAGGAGCGCTTTTGCTTGGCAAGAGCGTTGAAAAGAATGCTTATGGAAAACTTGTTTACTTGGACGCAATACTCCCTCATGTAATATTCATAACAGGAGCCCGTGGCTCAGGAAAAAGTTATTCTCTTGGATGCATAGCAGAAGAACTTGTCTTGAAGAACCCTAATGTTGCAAGCGTGATAATAGATCCTGTGGGAATATTCTGGTCAATGAAGTATCCTAATAGGGATGAAAAAGAACTTAAAGAACTAACAGAGTGGGGTCTTGAGCCAAAAGGAATTGAACAAGTAAGAGTTTTCATTCCGTTAGGCTTGAAGGATTCTGTTCCAAGGAACACTTATGACAAGCTGTTTTCTCTTAGACCGTCCGAGTTAACGGTTGACGACTGGTGTCTTACTTTTGGCATTGAAAGGTTTTCCCCGACAGGATTGTTGCTTGAAAAAGCTATTGAGAAGGCAAGACAAAAGTACAAGAATTACTCAATAGATGAGCTTGTGAAGGTCATTGAGACTGATAAGGAATTAACAAGTAAGGAAAAAGGCTTTAAAGCTGACTCACGTAGGGCGTTAGTATCAAGGCTTGAAGCAGCTAAGTCATGGGGCGTGTTTTCAAAAGAAGGCACGAGCCTTGCAGAAGTATGCAAAAAAGGAAAAGTTTCTGTTATTGATATTTCTTTTCTTGAAGAGAATGTTGCTTCTTTGGTTATTGGAATGCTTGCTAGGAAGATTCTTAATGCGAGAAAACTGATAACAAGACAAGCTTCGATGAAAAATTATCTTGAGGAAATAAAAGACCTTGACGAGCTTTTGGATGTTGAGATTCCTCCTACGTGGCTGTTCATTGATGAAGCTCACACCCTGATTCCTTCTGGAACTGCTAAGACAGCTGCTACTGATGCTTTGATAGAGTATGTTAAACAAGGAAGAAGACCAGGGTGTTCTCTTGTTTTTGCTACTCAACAGCCTTCAGCTATTGACACTAAAGTCTTGTCACAGCTTGACTTGTTAGTATGCCATAAGCTTGTTTTTGAAGAAGACTTGAAAGCAGTAATGAAAAGAATTCCTACTGTTGTTCCTAAGGAGTATGAGAAGACAAATTTCATCAGGAGTCTTCCTATTGGAATAGCGCTTGTAGGAGATAGAAGCGATGAGACTTCAAGAGCTTTCTGCGTTAAGATAAGGCCAAGGTTTTCTCAGCATGAAGGAAGAGAAGTTGACTTGATTGAAGAAAAGCTTTCTCCTGAAAAACTTGAAGAAGTGATAACAGGACTGGTTGTTAAAAGGCTTGAGAAGCTGGGGAAGCTTAGCTTGGTGAAGCTTGAGGAAATAGTTGACACGATGAACTTAAAGTATGATGCTAAAATAAAGTCAGATAAAATCCTCGAAAGAGTATTAGATGAAACAAGAGCAAGAGGTGTTGATGGAAAAATAATAATCCCCGGGTTCGAAGAGAAACTAAAGTTAAAAGAAAAACTAGGAGAAGTAAAAGCTTTAAAATTAAAAGTAACGAAGGAGCAGGCTGAAAAGATTGCTGAGAAGAACAGGAAAAAGAAAAAGCTTGGGCTCATTGGTGAAGAGGAAAAACTTGAAAGCCTTGAGCTTGTTTACGAGCCTTGTTATTTGGTGAGTTTCAATCTTCAAGAGAAGAAGAGCTTGATTCCATGTATTGTGGTTGTTGATGATGAAAAAATAGTCGGGAGAAAAAGTTACTTTGACTTGAAGGGCTTGGCTGATATTAACGAGAGAAAAGCAAGATTTTTGAATGCTTTAATTAACACAGGTTCAGTTGAAAAAGCTGGTGAAGAAATAGGAATAACAAAAGGAACTGCTAAAAAGTATGCTAAGGAGCTTTATGAAAAAGGTCTTGCTGATAAGGATTTCAAGCCAGTAAGACTTCCTGAACTTTCATCTGAAGAGTTTAGTAACTGGTTTGAACTTGAAGAACCTAAGGTTTTGGAAGTCATTGAAAAACAGGACTTGGGAGGGGAAGTTAGAAGAGCTTTTGAAAACCTGTCACAGGTTATTCCAATAAAAGACATTCAAGTAAAGCCTGGGCTAAAGCCTGTTTGGGTTGCTGTTTATTCTTCAGGAAAAAAGAAAAGAGTTTTCAAGTTTAATGCTTTTTAGGTGATTGCCTAATTATTTCAAAGAGCAACTTAAGTTTTTTATAAGTGGATTTTTTCTTACTTTTCATGGTCTTGGTTGAGTATAATGAGTTCAAGTATCCTGAAATAGAACTTGTTGAAAGAAAGGGCCTTGGTCATCCTGACACCATATGTGACGGTTTGGGAGAAGCAATAAGCAGGGCTTTATGCAAAGAGTATTTGGAAAGGTATGGTATGATTTTTCATCACAATGTTGACAAGATTACTCTTGTTGCTGGAGAGTCTTCTCCTAAGTTTAACGGCGGAGAGGTTATAAAACCAATTTACATCTTGCTTGCTGGCAGGGCTACTCAGAGAATAGAAAAAGAAGTTTTTCCAGCACATGAAGTTGCTATAAAAGCAACAAAAGATTACCTTAACGAGAATTTCTTTAACCTTAATGTTGAAGAGCATGTTGATTTGGATTCAAGAATAGGCCAGGGGTCTAGTGATTTGATTTCTGTTTTCAGGGAAAGAAAAGAAAAGCCTTTGGCTAATGACACTTCAATAGGCGTTGGTTATGCTCCTTTAACAGCATTAGAGCGTCTTGTTTTAAGCACTGAGAAAATGCTTACTGGAAGAGATTATCGCAAGAAGAAAAAGTTTTTAGGAGAGGACGTTAAGGTGATGGGTTTTAGGAAAGGAGAAGAGTATAGTTTGGTTGTTGCAGCTGCTTTTGTTGGAAAAAATTTGTCAGGGATTGAAGAATATATTGAAGCAAAAGAAAAACTAAAAGAGGAAGTAGAAGCTTTTGCAGCAAACCTTGTGGGAAAAGAAGTGAAAGTAGCTGTTAATACTGCTGATGATTATGATAAAGGAAGCGTTTATTTGACAGTGACTGGGCTTAGTGCTGAGATGGGTGATGATGGGGCTATTGGCAGAGGCAACCGTTGTAATGGCTTGATTACTCCAATGAGGCCGATGAGTTTGGAGGCAGTTGCTGGCAAGAATCCTGTGAATCATGTTGGAAAAATTTATAACATAATAGCAAAGCTTGCTGCTGAACAAATAGCTAAAGAAACTAATGAGAAAGTAAACGTGTTCTTGCTTTCAGGAATAGGCAAGCCCATAAACAAGCCGCTTGCAGCTAAGGTTGAAATCAGCAGTAATGATGAGAAAGTGAAAAACCAAGCCAAAGAAGTTCTTGAGTACTGGCTTGAGAACATTGAAAAAGCAACTGAAATGTTTTTAAGAGCTGAAGTTGAAACTTATTAATGGTTAAAATGAGAAAAAGGCTTACTAAGAAACAGGCTGAAAGACTTCTTAAAGTCTCCTTACGTGGGAGTTGCGCTGGAAGGCAGATTCCTGAAGAAGTTGTCAAGCTTTTTCTTGAAAAAAGAGACCCTTTAATTCTTAAGGAGTATATTCCAGTTGCTTCTAAAAAAATCGCTGAAAGAATAAATGTTTTTTCAAAAATAGGAGCAAGAGACCCTGTGCTGGCTTATTTTCTGACAGAGCATAACAAGAAAGCAGATGAAAGAATAAAGGCTGTAAGAAAGCTTATGGCTGTTCACCCTTCTAAAGAAGCAGGAGAGTCACTTTCAAAACTTAAGAAGCATAAGGCTTATGTTGGGGTTGTAAAAGAAGTTAAAGGAAACAAAGCTGTGGTAGAACTTCCTAATGGTAAGACAATAACTGCAGAGTCCCCTGAAATAAGAGAAGGATTCGTTATCGTTCATAACGGGGTAGTAGTTGATTCTCTAACAAAAAGAGAGTACAAGAAATACTCTAAACTGTTGTTAAAGCAAGGATTATAAAATGATGTTTTGGAAGATTTCTACTTCCTCGCCTGGTTTTACTTTTCTCACTGTAGCTACTTCTTTTTCAATTCCTTTTTCTGTTTTCACGATTACTCTTTTCCCTTCTATCCTTATAACAACTGCTTTTGTTGAAATGCACATGGTTTCACTTTCCCCTTTAGTTTATTTTAACATTATAGTTAACCAAACCTTTATATTCAGCTGTCGTTTAATTAATTCAGGTCTTTTTTTAAATGATTATGGGAGTGGTTAGATGACAGAAGAAGAGAAAAAAGTTACAGAACAAGAAGAAGTAAGTGAGGAAGAGCTTTCTTTAGTGTTTCCTACAGCAACGATTGTTAGGGAAATGAAAAAGTACATTGACCCTGGGAAAATGATTAAGAAGGAAGTAAAAATAGCAATGAACAAGTTCCTTGCAGAGATAGTTAAGGACGTGTCAGAGAAAATGAATGAATTTCCTTACGCCATGCTTGACTACAGGATGTTCAAGGAAGCAGTAAAGCCTTACGAGCAAGTCAAAGAACTGCATTTGGAGAAAGACAGAATCAAAAAGCACTTGGATGCTATAATCAGTGACTGCGAGTCGTTAAAGAGAGACTTAGAAGCAAAGTTCGGTGAAAAAGAAAAAATCTAAGCAAATAAGGTTTTTTCTTCTTCTTTTTCTATTCTTCCAGTAGCAGCGTCTATGACGTAAGTTATTAAAGTAAGCTTGTTTGTCACGAAGTTAACTTTCCATAATGGTTTCTCATCATCCTGAATTGTTATTATGACCTGTGTCATTTTCTTGTTTTTCTTTGAAAGTTCTTGGCTTGCCTTCTGAAGAGCCTGGTCAGAATCAATTTTTATGCTTTTTACTTCTAATGGTTTTTTAGTTGGCTTTATTGGAGTTGCTGATTCTTTAAACTTAACTTCTTCACCTTTAACAACTACTTGAATGACTTTGTTGGTTTTTTCATCGTAGTAAGTAAGAATCCATTCATTTGGTTTTAAAGAACCAGGCGGGATTACTGCAATCCCTGAGTTAAGGTAATGGTCTTGTTTTACTTTTTCAAGCTGCTGTTCCTTTTCAGCTTTTTCCACTGCTTCCTTGAACTTCATTCTGAAAACCTTATCCAGGGATGTCAAGTTTGAGTTTTTCTTTTAACTCACGGTACCTGTTTCTTATAGTTACTTCTGTTACTCCTGCCACGTCAGCCACTTCTTTCTGGGTTCTTCTTTCACCCATTATTACTCCTGCAATGTACACTGCAGCAGCTGCTACTCCAGTAGGCCCTCTTCCTGAGATTAGTCCTTTTTCCACTGCTTTTTCAAGGATTTCTCTTGCTTTCTCTTGAACTTTTCCAGACAAGCCAAGCTCAGAAGCAAACCTTGGCACGTAATGGACTGGGTTTGTTAAAGGCATTGATATTCCTAAGTCTTTTTTCAGGAACCTGTAAGTCCTTCCTATTTCTTTCTTGTTTATTCCTGAGACTTCTGAGATTTCATCAAGGGTTCTTGGGATGTTATACTGCCTGCATACAGTGTAAACAACTGCTGCTACTACTGATTCTATCAGTCTTCCTCTGATCAGTCCTTTTTCCACTGCTTTTCTGTACAATAATGCTGCTGCTTCTCTGATGTTTGAAGGTAATGATAAAGAAGATGCTATCCTATCAAGTTCTGTTAGTGCTATTGCAAGGTTTCTTTCAATAGAGCTTGAAATACTGGCTCTCTTATGCCATTTTCTAAGCCTTTGCATTTGTGCTCTTGACTTTGCTGAAATTTTTACTCCCCGAATGTCTTTGTTGTATTGGTCTATTTCAGTTGATAGTCCTTTGTTTGGTTTTGTGAACTTTATAGGTGCTCCTGTTCTTGCTCTTTTGTCTCTTTGGTCAGAGTCAAACGCCCTCCATTCTGGTCCCATGTCAACAAGGTCTTCTTCTATGACTAACCCGCACTTGTTGCAGACTATTTCTCCTCTAGCATAGTCTCTTTTAACGTCAGTTGAACCACATTCAGGGCATTTTATTTTCAAGCAAACACCTCAGCCGAACAATTCTTTTCCCATGTACTTGGTTGGGTCTCTCTTAGGGCTTACTAAAACATATGGTCCTACTGTTGGTCCAAAGTAATCTATTACATTTCCCACGAATTTGCCTTCTTCATCAAACACTTTTGCTCCTATTTTTACAAGTTGTTCTGTTTTCAGAACAAGCTTGTCATCTGAAATTGAAACCACTCTCCCAAGCCTTTTCATAAAACAACACCCAAAAACCGTAAGCTTTAAATATTTCCTCACTAAGTGGTATTTAAAGGTTTCTATTTTTCTTGTTGTTTAATTTAAAGTCTTGTTTTTTAAATCAGTGATTAGTAACTTAAATCATGCTTGTTTTGAAAAACGCTTTAACGCTTGACGGCAGGAAAGACATACTAATAGAAGGAGAAAAAATAACGAGGATAGTTGATGCTGGAGAGTTGAAAACTTCTGCTGATGAAGTGATTGACTGCGCTGGAAAAGCAGTAATACCAGGATTAGTCAATACTCACACGCATTTGCCTATGAGCTTGTTTAGGGGGCTGGCAGATGACCTTCCTTTAATGGAATGGCTTGAAAAGCACATATGGCCTGCTGAAGACAAGCACTTAAGCAAAGAATTCTGTTATTATGGTGCTTTGCTTTCATGTATTGAAATGATAAAGACAGGAACTACTGTTTTTGTTGACATGTACACTTTTGAAAAAGAAATGAAGAAAGCAGTAGAAGAAAGTGGGATGAGAGCTTTCTTAACAGAAGCCATCCTTGACTTTAAGACAAAAGACTACGAGGCAGGACAAGGAGTAAGCTTTACAGAGAAGCTGCTGAAAGAAGAAAAGAACACAAGCCTTGTTAAAATAGGGGTAGGCCCGCATTCTCCTTACACTTGCTCAGAAGAAACACTCGTCAAGTCAAAAGAACTAGCAGAAAAGCATAATGCTTTGCTTCATATTCACTTGTCAGAGACGAAAAAAGAAGTAGAACAAGTAAAAGAAAAAACAGGCAAGAGGCCTGCTGAGTACTTGGAAAGCATTGGCTTCTTTGACTATAATAAAATAATTGCTGCTCACTGCGTGTGGCTTGATGAAAAAGAAATTAGCATTCTCGCAGAGCATGGAGTAACTGTTTCTCATAATCCAGTGAGTAATGCTAAGCTTGCTTCAGGAATAGCTCCAATCCCGTTAATGCTTTCAAAAGGAGTTAATGTTACCATAGGCACTGATGGCTGTGCTTCAAACAACACGCTTGACTTGTTCGAGTCAATGAAAATGACAGCTTTAATCCACAAAGCAAAAACACTTGACCCTACAACTGTAAACGCAAGACAAGTAATTAATATGGTTACTGAAAACGCTTACAAAGCATTAGGACTTAACATTGGTTTGAGAGAAGGAGCAGCAGCTGATTTGGTTATCATTGACTTGAAAAAACCACATCTCACGCCAATTTACTCTCTTGAATCACACTTGGTTTATGCTGCTAAAAGCAGTGACGTTGACACAGTCATAATAAATGGAAGCATAGTAATGAAAAACCGTAAAATCCTCACGATAAACGAGGAAAAAGTAATGGAAAAAGCAAATGAGTTAGCAGAAGCAGTAGGAAAATAATGCAATTGTTTTATATAATCAAATAATCTTAATTTTCTTTGTGATAAGCATGAAAAAGTATTCTCTTACAGCAATTATTACAAGAGAAGAAGACATGTATGTTGCTGAGAATCCTGAGACAGGAGTAGTGAGTCATGCTAAAACAATTGATGAGGCATTAGCTAACTTAAAGGAAGCTGTAGAGCTTTACTTGGAAGAATTTCCTTTGAAAAAGCCACGTAAGGCGTTTATAAATGAGGAAACATGCAAGGTATCTGCTTAAAAAGTATGGCATTAAACCAAAGCAAAACTTAGATCAATATTTTTTTGTAGATGAAAAGACAATTAGAAGCATGATTGAACTTGCTGGTATAAAAAAACAAAGCAGGGTATTGGAAATAGGCTCTGGGCTTGGGTTCTTAACAAGACAGATAGCTGAAAAAGCAGGAGAAGTAATAGCTGTTGAAATAGATCAAAAGTTGGTTGAAATTTTAAAAAGAGAGTATAACTTTGGGAATGTTAAAATAATAAACAAAAATGCTCTTAAAATAAAAAAAATAGGAGAAAAATGCGACCTTTTGATATCAAGCCTTCCTTATTCAATATGTGAACCAATTTTCCATTTAATGTTTCACTCCCCTCCAAAGAAAGCAGTGTTAGTAGTTCCTAAAAGGTTTGCACTTAGGTTAGTTGGCAGAAATGACAGTTATTCTACTTTTTCTCTCTTAGCACGAGCATTCTTAAATACAAAAATAATAAAAGATGTCCCTCCCCAAAGTTTTTACCCACAGCCGAAAATCATCTCTTCTCTCATTGTTGTAGAGCCAAGAAAAATAAACAAAGAAAAAGACAGGAAAGCTTTCATTGTAAGAAGTCTTTACTTGCAAGAAGATAAAAAAGTGAAGAATGCGTTAAGAAAAATTATTCTTGACTTGGGTATTAAAAAAACGAGAAGGGAAGCTACTGAACTAATAAAATCTCTTAGAATACCCAATCACTTATCAAACAAGAAAGTAGAGCACATAAGTTTAGAAGAATACCTTAAATTAGTTAGTGTAATAACAAAAGCGGGTAACTAGAGTAGTGGAAAACTTAAAAGCAAAAACGATAAAAAACTTCAGATTTCTAAAATAAGAGGGTGCTATTTAAGAAATTCAAAGCAGGGGTGCCGGAGCGGTCAAACGGGCAGGGCTTAGGAC
>CAZBZN010000021.1:0-875 GCA_964496415.1 Microcaldota archaeon
GTCATTACAGCATTAGTAATGTTAATATTTTTTGACACTATTATTCCATAAGTAGTGTTTTCCTCTGCTCCGGTGAAGGTGATTTGAATTTCAGACTCACTTGTATTAAAAGTTGTTATTGTGTAAGAAAAACCCAAACAAGCAGCCAAGACCAACAATAGTATTTTTTTCATTTTTTATCACTCCTTTATTATTCTCAAATCAGCAGCAATGCATTGTTCTTCATTAATGAAGCAGGGGTTTAAATCAATTTCTTTGATTAAAGGATTATCGATGAGAAGGTTTCCTACTTTTGTTATTGTGTTCACTAAGTCATTTATGTTAGCTGGTTTTGAGCCTCTTACTCCTTTCAGCAGCTTGTATGCTTTTGTTTCTTTGATCATTCTTAGTGCCTCTTTTTTAGTAAGAGGAGCTATTCTAAGTGAGATGTCTTCAAGGATTTCCACGAAGATTCCACCAAGCCCAAACAACACAACAGGCCCAAACTGAAGATCCTGCTTTCCACCGATGATAATTTCATGGCCTTTTAGTTGTTTTTGAACAATGACCCCGCTAATGTTATTTGTTATCCTTAGTGCTTTTTTCATTAATTCATCATAAGCGTCAGCAACCATTCCAGGAGTGAACAAGTTTGTTTTCACTCCACCTACATCAGTTTTGTGGATTATGTCAGGCGAGTCTATCTTCAAAACAACAGGATATCCTATTTTTTGAGCTGCCTTCACTGCCTGTGATTTTGCTATTGCCTTTCTTGTCTCAACAACTTTAATTCCATATCTTTTTAGGAGCTGTTCTGCTTCTTCAAAGCTTAACTGCATAAAAACAAATAATCCATGATTTTATTTAAACCTTTTTATAGTCTTTAATTCTTAAAC
>CAZBZN010000021.1:885-5293 GCA_964496415.1 Microcaldota archaeon
AACTAATGCCATGGAGTTAACTATTCTTGGAGCAGCGAAAGAAGTTGGAAGAGCAGCTTACCTGCTTGAACATGAAAACAAAAGAGTTTTGTTAGATTATGGAATAAAGGTTTCTCCTGAAGAAAACATTCTCCCATTGCCTGTGCAGGGTTTTCTTGATTCAATAATTGTTTCTCATGCTCACTTAGATCATTCAGGTGCAATTCCTTTGCTTTACAAGAACACCGAGCAGCCTTTGTTCATGACTCCTCCTTCAAGGCCAATGATTGACCTGCTCGTAGAGGACTCTATGAAAGTTAACAAGTTAAGAGGGCTTAAGCCAATATTCTCAAAAAACCATGTGAAAAGAATGAATAGGAACACGTACCTGATTCCTTATGACAGAGAACATGAGACTGCTGGGATTACTTTTTCTTTTCATGACGCAGGGCATATTCTTGGAGCTGCTTCAGTAGAACTAACCGTAGGGGATAAGAAGATCTTTTATACTGGTGACATAAAATTTGAAGACACAAGACTTCACAAAGCAGCTTATGACAAGATAAAACAAGCAGACGTGCTTATCACAGAGAGTACTTATGGTGGAAGAAAACACCCTGACAGAAAACAAACTGAAAAAGAATTTGTTGAAGCATGCTGGGACATATGTGACGACGGCGGCATAGTTTTAATACCAGCGTTTGCTGTTGGAAGGTCTCAGGAAGTAATAAGTGTTCTTGAATCAAGTGACTTTGATTACCCTGTTTACATGGATGGCATGAGCAGGAAAGCAGCTGAGATAATGATGGAGTTCCCTGAGTACTTAAGAGATTACAATGACTTTTACAAAGCAATGAAATTCGCTGAATGGGTTACTTCCCCTTACCACAGGAAAAAGGCTTTAGAAAAACCAGGTGTGATAGTGGCTACTGCTGGAATGCTTACAGGAGGCCCTGCAGTGTCTTACTTATTCAAGTTAAAAGAAAAAAACATTAAAGCAGGAGTGTTTTTCACAGGATACCAGCCAGAACAAACCCCTGGATATTATTTACTTAACACTAAGAGATTCAAGTATGAGGGTTTTGACTTGAATATGTCAAACTTTGATATTAAGTACTTTGATTTTTCAGCCCACTCAGACGGAGAAGAATTAGTAAGGTTTGCTGAAAAACTTAACCCAGAGTTCACTATAATAATTCATGGTGAAGAAGAACAAGCAGAAGCATTAAAGAAGGACCTTGAAGAAAGAGGACTTCAGGCGCACATTCCAAGATTAGGTGAAAAAATAATCCTTGAAGACTATTTAAGGTGATTTATTTTGAAAAGATTCTGTCCAAGATGTGGAAAGGAAGACGTTGACTTTTACCAGGGCTTTTGTATTGACTGTTATGTTGAAATGCATGACTTAGTTGAAGTTCCTAAAAAGATAGTGATTGACAAGTGCCCTCGTTGCGGAAAACTAACATTTAAAGGAAAAAACTATGAATTCAGCGAAGAAAGCCTTGCTAAGATAGTAAAGTCACAGGTTAAGTCAAAGCTTTCGAACCCAGTAGTTGAAGTTAGTTTTGAAGATAACTCTGCCTTGGTTACGGTTTCTGGTTTTATTGACCCTAAAAACCAGTTCAGAGTGAGTCTTAAAAAAAAGACAAGAATAGAATACCATAGAAGAGTATGCGGTGTTTGTTCAAAACTAGCTGGAAAATATTATGAAGCAAAGCTTCAGTTAAGACATTCACAAGAACCAGACTTTCATAAGTTTTTTAAGGCAGTAGCTTTTGTGAAACGAAAAGTAAGGAAAAAAAGCCGTTCAAAAGACGAAGCAAGAATGTTCTGGTTTAAAGAATTAAAAGAAGGAATAGATTTTTTCTTCGGAGATAAAAAAATAGCAAAAGAAATAGTTGATGAAACAGCTTCAAAGTTTAATACTTCTTATACTAAAAGCTCAAAACTGGTTGGTCTTACAAAAGATGGAAAAAAGAAAACAAGAACAACTTACTGCATAAGAGTTTAAATTATGCTCCTGCAACGCAAGTTGCTTTTCCAGTTATCTGCTGTACTGTTGAAACCCAAGCGTTAGGCATGCATCCTGGGTCAAACGCAAAGTAATACACTGTTCCTCCAAACATGGAGCTTTCTTCTATTACTGCTGGGATTGTCTTTTTCTTCTCATCACTTTCACCAGTTACTACGAAAACAGTAGTTCCAGTAGTTGGGTTAACGTCAATCACTGTAAGGCCTTCTTCTCCTCCGCCACAGGATGGTTTATCAGGAATCTCAGTCAGGTTGACTTTTAACCCATAACCAACTACTATTGGATTTTCTAAGTCAACAACTCTCAGTTCAGGGTTCTTCAAGTTCACGTAAGGAATCCCGTCATCTGACAATTCAGGGTTTTGCCTTAAAACCATTGGAACCTTTATGTGCCCCCAGCCAATGTATAAGGGGTCTTCAGGGTCTTTAGTAGCAGCATCACCAATTATCACTATCTTCCCACCATTTTTCAAGTAGTTTTCAACAGCTTCTCTCACAGGCCTAGTGTAATTCCTTTCACCTACCAAGACTAATAAATCGTATTTTTTCAACAAGCTTTCTTTCACATAAGTTAAGTCCTCTGGAGCAAATACCTGGTATTGCATATTACAAGCTCTTCCTATTTCGCCATCAAGCAATGCTTTTAACTCAGGTGCTTTTACTAAAGTATCCCCTGTTGTAAAGTCACCTATTACTGCTATGTTAATCATTCTTCCTCCGCAGAACAAAGCACTCAGCCCAGGCACTGAACAAAAGAAAGTAGTGGTTTTTCCTATGAGCACTATTGCTATCAGTAACAATATTATTATTGGAATCAGGCTTTCAAGGTACTTTTTTCTTGATTCTTCATAATAGTATGGTAAGTCAACCATTTAATCGCCCCATTAAATAATCAACAGCATTTTTAAATATTCTTGGGGTTCTTGCAGGATGATATGCAAAGTAAATTGTCTTCCCAGTCAAGCCATGAGTTCCTTCAACAATAGCAGGGTAAGCTAAAGTTTCTGCTCCTGCCTGCACTTCTAAAGTTACTAATACTTTTCCTTCATTATCAACGTTAACTAAAGAGTATTGTATTGAAGCTCCTTCGCTTATGCTTGCAGTCATTCCAAACTCTTTAAGCATAGGGTGGTTGATATCATTTATTTTTAAGTCAACAATACTTGTTGCGTGAACGTCTTTTGAATTACTCTCATCACAAAGCCCAGTAGTGCAAGTTACTGGAATGAACTTATCAAGTCCTGCTTTCCACCCATTAGAAGCAGGTTCTTCAGGATCCCTGCTTCCAGCAATACCTATCACTATGAGTTTCCCGTTATTTGAAAGCCTTTGAGCTAAGTAGTTCCTAAACAATGAAGGAAGATAAGACGGGTGGTCTTCATATACTTTTTCAGTTAATATGAACAAGTCATACTTGTCCAAGTATGAAGGGTCTCTTAAGTTTTTCATGTCTTCTAAAGTAAAAATCTCATAACTTATTGGTTCTTCTACTTTCATCTGGTCAAGCATCTGAGCAACATCAGGATCATTTCCTATGATTAAAACATTAATCACTTCTCCTCCGCAGAGTTTTGCTCCGACTACTGGTATTCCACAAAGCCACCCAAGCTTCCAAGCCAACACTAACAAGACAAGAACAAGTAAAAGAATAGGAATTGTCACTTCAAACCTTTTCTTCCAATCTTCTTCGTAATTATAATACTCTAAGTCAGACATTTCCAACAACCCTGTTTTTTCTTAAGCATTTAATCATTTATAAATTTAGCATGTCATGAACTTAATTAAATTATCTACCAAGTTTATGCCTCCTCCCTCATACTTTCCAGTAGCTTCATCATAGTTGATTATTTCTTCTAATGGAAAAGCATAATAAACCACTAATCCTTTGCCGGTTAGCAGTGGGCCTACTGGGCTTGACACTACTACTGCTGGGTAGGTTTTTTCACCTATTTGAAGGTTCATTATTACTTTAGTCCTGTACTCGTATCCAGTAGCGTCAACTATTGAAAAGTTTGCTTCTCCAAGGTATTGTGAAACATCCGTCTTTGTAGAATACCCTTTGATTAACTCATGGCTTGGGTCAACTGGCCTTAAAAACAAGCTTGCACTTCCTTGTTTTTCTCCCACGTAATCAATTCCAAGAACTGTTGCTCCAAAGTCAAAGGCAGGAAGCTTTTTACCAGTTTCTGTTTCAACAGCACCACGTTTCCAGTAGTCAAACCCAAAGCCTAAGCGGTCATAAGAACAATAATACTCGATGTCATCTGCGTTTATTTCATTCTTGTCAGGAAGCGCTTGAATGCATTTTTCAATTCTTTCAGCTCCATTAACCTGGAAAGCACTCTTGACAGAAGGACAAGGTATGATGTTTCCTGAAAAAGCATTCTCATAAATTGTC
>CAZBZN010000021.1:5303-12844 GCA_964496415.1 Microcaldota archaeon
ATTGTCTTGTTGATTTTTATGAATTTTAACACTAAGTCAGAGAAGTTTTTAGCGCAAATCCCTGAACCAACAGATTCAGGGTCATTAGGAGTTACTTCAACCCATTCCTGAGCGCATTGAATTGCTTCAGAGTCATTTTCATCATACACTGCTGCTGGAAGGTAAGCAAAAGTTATTTTCTCGCACACATAATCATTATCTCCGAGGCCTGTTCCAGAGTCAGCAAACCAAACAAGCCTTCCTCCTTTCATCACGTAATCCCTAAAAGCATAAAGAGAAGAAGTACTGATTGTCTTAGCATGGTCAACTATTACTAACTGATACTTGTCAAGCACTCCGCCAGTCTTCAGATCATCAACATGAATCTCATCAGGGAATAAGTTAGTTCTTTGAATTATTATCTCTCTCAGTTTTTCAGGGTTGCCTGAACCATCATCACCATAAACTATCGCGATCCTTGGCTTTCCTTTAATAGCATAATATACCCCTGAAAACCCTGGAATGTCACAAGCACGAATATAACCAAAATTAGCTAATAAGAACAACAATATAAAAATTAAAATTCCAAGCCCTATCAAGTTAGGCAGGTTCTTCCATAGAGTAGAGTCTTTGAAACTCATCAAAATAATTAAAAACCAAGAAGTTTAAAAAACCACTGTATTTGAAAGCTTAAGGTGATATTATGAAAGTAGTTAAGTCAGAGCCAGTAACAACTCCCATGAGTGGCGCTGGAATAATGAGGTTTTTTGACATAAGTGGCGGGGGACCGAAAGTGTCACCATCCTTGGTTATTGGAGTAATAGCCGCTTTCATAGTGATTGAACTACTGCTTAACGTATTGTCTTAATTATAAAATGCTCAATACGCCAATTGAACCTAAAAGGATAAGAACTCCTGCTATTACTACTCCAAGACTTATTGGAAGTAAAGCTTTTTCGAATTTTATTCCTAAGACCCATGCAGCAAGACTTCCAGTGTAAGCACCTGTTCCTGGAAGAGGAATCGCAACAAAAAACAACAAGCCCCAAAACCCGTACTTTTCAACATAAGGCCTTGCTTTTCTTCTTGTTTTTTCGATGACTTTTTTAGCAATTCCTATTTTTTCAATTAAAAACCAAAGCTTGTCAAAAGCAAAAAAACAAACAGGAATAATTACAAGGTTAACTGAGACTGCTGTCACGAATACTTCTAAAGGATTAACTCCTAAAGCTACTCCTAAAGGAATACTTCCTCTTAGTTCTATTCCAGGCAAAAGAGTAACTAAAGCAACTGCCAATAATTCGTTCACTTGACTCACCAAAACAAATTCTTATTAACCTCTTATGCTTTATTAAAACTAAAGGAGGGTATTGGCTTGATAGAATTAAGAGGAGACATAACACGTAAGCTTACTCCTGCAGTAATGGAAAGAATAAGAGAAGCACCAAAACCAACAAAAACAGCTGAAGTAGTAATAGTCACAAGAGAATTTAAGGGAATGGCTTTAAGCCTTGAAGAAATAGCAGAAATAATGAACATCTCTGACCCTTCAAGGCAAAGGTCAAGAGCCAGTGACTATGAAGTAAGAGAGCTTGAAAAACACCCTGAGTTACTTGTCATTAAGACACCAACAGCAACCTACGTGAGATACGTTGGTTTAAGGTCACTGTACAAAAAATAAGCGGTGGTTTTTTGTTCCAGTCAACAAGCTTTGGGCAGGTTACTTTCAAAGGAAAGACTTTCCACTGCGACATAGTCGTTGATGTTAAAGGAAACGCTTATGAAAGAAAAAGCATAGGAGACCACCACTATCTGACACCAGAAGAACTAAAGCAATACCTTACTCCAGACGTTGAGTTAGTAATCTTTGGTAATGGACAGTCAGGAGTAGCAGAAGTAACTGAAAAAGCTAAAAAACTACTTAAAGAAAAAGGAATAGAGTTGATAATAGCACAAACTCCTGAAGCAATAAAAATTTATAATGAAAAAGCAAAACATAAGAAGTGTCTTGCAATAATCCACGTGACGTGTTGATAAAAGGCTTGCTCACTTGACTGAGCGTTAGCGGAGTCCTATAAATGCGGGCTGTTTGCAGTTTGTTTAGGGGATTGAGCGAATGCGAAATCCCCTGCCCGTAAACCGCGCGCGGTTTGGGTCCGTGGTCCAGCGGCTAAGACGTCGCCTTGACGTGGCGAAGGTCGAGGGTTCGAGTCCCTCCGGACCCACTTACTAAAAAGCGGAGGCAGTGCTGTGGTTAATGACGAAGTATTGTTTAAAGAACCGTTAGTAGAGTTAATTGCTGTTTCTAAGCATTTGAAGATTAGTGACTTCGGGCCTGAGCAGTTGTCTGCTTATGGTGCTTTTGGGTGTTTTGAAGAAAAAACCCCCATACAGATTTATGAGTCAATCCCAGAAGACAAGAGAAGAAAAAGAGAAGAAACAGTGCTGCGTGAAAGCGCTGGAAGAGGACATGGTTCAGTAGCAGACCAGAACAGCTTTACTTTCGTAATAGAAGACCTCACAAGAGCTGCTACTCTTCAGTTATGCAGTCCTCATTATTTAGCTCACCTGCAGCAGTCATTGAGGAGGGCTACTGCAAACAGAGCATTCTTCGTGCCAGAACAATTAAGACAAAGCAGTTTATTCAATGAGGTTAAGCAAGTCCTTTTTGATTCTTTTTTGCTTTATGAAAAAATGAGCGGTAAAGGAGTTCCTAAAGAAGATGCTAGGTTTCTTCTTCCACTTTACACTAAAACTAATATTCAGACTACAGGTGATGCAAGGGAGTTAATGCATTTGTATGCTATGAACAAGCAGGGAGAAGTGCCTTCAGCAGTGACAAGAGTAGTTGATGAAATGATACGTCAGGCTTCTTCTATTGCTCCGAATCTTTTCAAAGACTGGGGGTTTAATTACGAAGTGTTAGCATGGTATCCTGCCGCGCAGTTGTATGCTTCACAGAACAAGACTGTTAATGAGATAATAAAAGAAAACAATCATCCTAAAGAACCAGTGTTTTTCGAGCATGAGCTTTCAGAAGAAGCAGTTGACAGGGCTGTGAAGGAAAGAAACGAAGCAGAACTAGCAAACCTTAAGCATGTTCATAATGCTGGAAAAATGAATGGGTTTTTGATTCCAATGTCACTTGCTTGCTTCCATCAGGCAATAAGGCAAAGGACATGGGATCATTCAGTAGAATCAATATACGACGCTGCTAGTAGAGGGGAATTCATAACTCCTCCTTCTGTTAAGGGCTCTGAGTTCGTTGACGAGTTCAATGAACAGAACAGAAGAATGCTTGAACTTTACAAGAGCCTTGTCCAGGAGGGAGTTGAAAGGAAGGAAGCTATAGGAGTTCTTCCTCATTCTTTAATGATTTACGATGTGATTCATGTTAATGGCTGGAATCTTATTCACTCTATTGGAAAAAGAACATGCACTGAGGCTCAGTGGGAGATAAGGGCAATAGCTAACAAGCTTGCTTCAATAGCAAGAGAAAAAAACCCAATAGCTGCTAAGTATTCTCTTCCTCAAGGAGTGACTTATGGAAAGTGCCCTGAGAGAAACCCCTGTGGCTTGTGTGACAGGATAAGAAAAGAACTTGGATTGTGAGAGGAGAGTGCATTGAATTATAATGCTTTGAAAGAAGAGGACCCTGAAGTTTTCTCAATAATGTTGAAAGAAGTTGAGAGGCAAAGGAGTACTCTTGGCTTGATTGCTTCAGAAAATTTTGTGGAAGAGTCATTGCTTGAAGCAGTAGGAACAGTTTTCACTAACAAGTATGCTGAAGGATACCCTGGGAAAAGATATTATGCTGGAAATGAGTTTGTTGACGAGATTGAAAACCTTGCTATTGAAAGAGCTAAGAAGCTTTTCAACGCAGAGCATGCTAACGTCCAGCCTAACGCTGGTTCTCCTGCTAACATGGCTGCTTATTTTGCATTGATCAAGCCAGGTGAAAAGATAATGGGCATGAGGCTTGATCAAGGAGGCCATTTGACTCATGGGAGCCCAGTGAACTTTTCAGGAAAACTATTCCAGACAGCTTATTATGGCGTTGACCCTGAAACTCACTTACTTGACTATGATGAGATAAGAAAAAAAGCCCTTGAAGAAAAACCTAATCTAATAGTGTGTGGTGCGACTGTTTATCCAAGAGTCATTGACTTCAAAGCTTTTAAGGGAATAGCAGATGAGGTTGGGGCTTTTCTTGTTGCTGACATTGCTCACATAGCAGGCCTCGTGGCAGGAGGACAGCATCCTTCACCAGTGCCTTATGCAGACGTAGTTACCATGACTACTCATAAGACTCTAAGAGGCCCTAGGAGCGGGCTTATACTTTGCAAGAAAGAACACGCGAAAGCAGTTGATAAGGCAGTTTTTCCAGGAATTCAAGGAGGGCCATTAGTGCATGTTATTGCTGCTAAGGCAGTATGCTTCAAAAAAGCAATGACAAAAGAGTTCAAGGAATACTCTGCGCAGGTAGTCAATAACGCGAAAGCTCTTGCAGACTCATTAATCGAGAACGGGTTGAAGCTGATTACTGGAGGAACAGACAACCACTTGATGCTTGTTGACGTGACTCCTCTTGGCTTGACTGGAACACAAGCACAGAATGCTTTAGAAAAAGCGGGAATAGTAGTAAACAGGAACACTATTCCTTATGACAAGCGTTCTCCTTTTGACCCTTCAGGAATAAGAATAGGAACTCCAGCACTTACTTCACGTGGAATGAAAGAAGGAGAAATGAGAGAGATAGGTGAGTTGATAACAAAGATACTGAAGAGTCCGGATTCCAGTGAAGTTAAAGAAAAAGTTAAACAAAGAGTGCTTGAGCTTTGCTCTGAGTTTCCTTTGTACAATGAGCTGATTTTTTGATGTTAGAGCAGTGTGAAGGCTAGTTTTGCAAGGGTTAATGGTTTTCTTAAAAGAGCTTTCTTCAACTTAGCAGCTTCTTCCATGTCTCCTTGTTCTTCTATTAACCGGGCTATTTTTTCTTTTTCAATGGCATTAAAAAGCTTTCCATAATTAACATGGTTCAAGAACTTTCTAACAAGCAAGTGGAATTTCAAGTCCTTGTAATACTTTCTCCTGATGTTTTTTTCATAAGCTTGAAGGTTTTCTTTTTTAACAGCTTTCTTTAATTCTTCAGCGCAAAGCATTCCAAAGACTACTCCTCCACCAGTGCTTGCTTTTACCTGAGCAGCAGCATCCCCTACTAATGCTTTGTTTCCATAAACAACTTTCTTGTTGTCAAACACAGGGATTATTCCTGCCTGCTTTTTCAGAACTTTTGCTACGTCAAACCTTTTGACAAAACTACTGTAATGCGTTCCAGGGTTTCCTTTAACACACCCAACGCCGAGCCTGGCAGTTTTTTCATCAAGAGGAATAAGCCATGCGAAGAATCCTGGAGCAAACTCTCCGAAGTGAAGCTCTACGAAGTCAGGGTCAATTTTTTTACCAAGCTGCACTGTTTCCTGATACGTGTAAAAATACTTTCTTTTGATTCCAAGGCTTTTAGCTACTTCTGACAAAGCACCATCAGCCCCTATTACGTAATTATCTTCTTGTCCTTTCCAAGCAGTCCCAAACATTACCTTGTTTTTTTCATCCAAAGCATCTTTCAAAAGGCTTTCCTGAAACTTGAACCTGTCAACAACAAAAGCCTGAGTAGTATTCTTCTTCACTTCAAAGCTTTTATCCTTGTAAAAAAACTTCGCTCCTCTCACTTCATTAACTACGCTTTCACTTAAATCAACATCAAGCTTTTTAATGTTCTTAGAAAACAAGCCTCCGCAGGCTTTTTCTAAAAGCTTCTTGTTTTTCTCAAGCACCACCTGTTCTCCAAGAAGCTTAGCTAAATATAATCCGACAACTCCTGCGCCTACTATCATAAGACTTATTAAATATTACTATTGTTTAAAAATTAACTACTGTCATGTTTAGGTGGTGGCTTTGATAGCTGATCTTCACGTTCATACTCATTACTCAAAATGCTCGAATAATCCTCCAGCATTAATTTTAAAAAAAGCAAAGAAAATCATGGACGCAATAGCTATTACAGACCATGACACTCTTAAGGGGGCGTTGGCAGTAAAAAAACTGAATAAGGACAAAGACTTTGAAGTAATAGTAGGATGTGAGTTCAAAACAAAAGCAGGTGACATAATTGGGTATTATGTAAACGAAGAGATTAAGACAAAAGACCCACTGGAAGTAATTGATGAAATTCATTCGCAAGGAGGAATAGTTTCAATACCTCATCCTTTTGATTTCTTCAGAATGGAAGCAATGAGATTTCATGTCAAAGAGGTAATCAAAAAAGTTGATTTGATAGAGGGAGTTAATGGAAGAAACTTTTTCTTGTTCAACAAGTTTGCTTCTTACTACGCGCGTAAGCATTCAAAACCAATAATAGGTGGCAGCGACGCTCACTTCATTCAGGAAGTAGGGAGGGTGATGACTGATTTCAAAAAGACCATTAGAAAACCTAATAAAATAGTCATCAGACGTTTTCCTTTTTCATGGATTTTCTATTCAGGTAAAAGCAAGGTAATAAAATTAAGGAGATAAGAGTGGTAATAATGATAAGTGGAAAAAGACTTGTAAAAGAAAATATCCTTGCAGTCGGCTCTCAGTTCATGAACTTTGCGCGTGGAATACTGTTTAATATAATCTTTCCAGTAATTATGGGGCCTATACTTTTTGGCAGGTTTTCTATTTTAGTAGGATACTATTATCTTCTTTTAGGGTTATTTGTAGGTTTTGACTACGCATTATTGAAAGAAGCTTCCATTGGAAAAGATAAAGCAAAAGCATTTTACAATTACCTTTATTTAAAAATAGTAGTATTTTTGATTTCTTTATTAGTATTAGCTGTTTTCTTAAAGCTTTTTTATGAATGGATTCAGGTTATTGATATCCTTTTTGCTTCTGTTTTTGCTTTACTTCTTTCAATGCAAAACATTTCAATGTGGTTTAATACTTCTGGTTTCAACAATTTCAAAAACTTTAAAGGAGTAACAATGTACTCTTTTATGTCTATTGTATTTCCTTTAGTGTTTTATGTCCTTCTTAGAACAGTTTTCTCTGTTGTTATAGGACTTGCTCTCGCTGCTCTTCTTGGCACGCTTATGGTTTTTCCTTTGAATCTCAGGAGAGTAAAATTCACATTTAAACTTAGCACTTTCAAGATGATAAGACGTTATAGCATTATTTTCTTGCTTAACAACTTTCTAACATGGGGAGTGCTTCTTGTTTTATCCTTTTTTTCACTCCCTGCTGAAGTAGCTCAATTTAAAGTAGCCTTAAGTTGGGTTTTAGTTATAGTCTCTATTATTCCAGTTTCTGTTGCTGTGGTATTTACTTCTTTTATTAAAGTAGGAAAAGAAAACAAGGCGCTTTTTAAGAGGTATTTGAATAAAACTCTTAGGTATTCTTTTATTATTCTTGTTCCATTAATGTTTGGATTCTACTTATTAGCCCCTCTTTTGATAAGGCTTTTGTACGGAGAAGCTTATGCACCAGCTGCTGGTGTTTTGTCATTACTTTCTTGGTCA
>CAZBZN010000022.1:0-2534 GCA_964496415.1 Microcaldota archaeon
AAGAAAGAGAACAAGAATCAACTTCCCTTTGCTTTTTTCAAGAATTCTTTTGCTTTGTCTTTGCTTAAACCATTGTCGATGAGGTCTTTCATTAATTCTTTTTCAGGAACTCCTGCTTTCAGAAGTTTTCTTAAGCTTGTTATTATTTCTTCTTCAGGGTTTGTTTTTTTAAGAATTCCAAGGTTGTAGCACTCGTCTATTGCTTTTTCTCCTAGTTCTCCGCCGTACTTCTTGATTATGATGCTTTTTATTTCTTCTTCAGGTTTTCCCCATTCACGCATTTTCCTTACTTCAGAAACTATTTTTGAAATTTTTATGTCTTCTGCTACCTTTTCTTTCCAGGTTTTTTGCTCTTCAGCAAGTTCAAGGTTCACTTCTCCTTGGATTGCTTTTTCCTCTGCTTTCAGGAAAGGGTAATGAGCTTCAAGCTCTGCTATTTCCTCGTTGATTTCTATTTTTTCTTTTTCAAGCTCTGCTTTCAAGTCATGAGCTGTTTTTTCATCAATCCTTCTTGCTAAAAGTTTTGTTTCTACTTCTTTAATCTTCCAGTCAGCCTTCACCATCTTCTTCTTAAGCTCCTTGTATTTTTCTCTTACTTTTTTCCTTTCCTGCATTGCTTTTTTCCTCTTCAAAGCTCTTTCTCTTCTAGGCTTTATCACTTTCCTGTTAAAAACAAAAGCAAGGAACAAAGCAGAAATCAAAGTAAATATCAAAGAAGAATTCTTCTTCAAAAACCAGAGCAAGTTAAAAGGAGGCTCGTAGTCAACCCTGACACTGGATTCTATTTTGTTACCAAAAACATCCTGACCCATGACTTTAGCGTCAATGTTATGCAATGGTTCTGGACCAAGGTCAACAAGAGCAACCCAAGAGTTTCCTTTCTTCTCAAGAGCATAAGTCTTATTGCCAATGACAAGCGAGAAATTACCATCAGTCACAGGAGAACCATCAGGGTAAGCGATCGTGATTAACGCTTCCCCTGCTCTTATCGTATTATTATTGCTTACTGCGGTTTGAAGAGAGTCAGTAACCGTCAGCTTTAACACCTGATAGTCAATTATGTCACCGTACTTCATTCTTATTACGAGGTCTTTTTCTTTAGAAGAATCATTAACAGGAACCAAGTACTCTGCTACAAAATACTCTCCCTGCTTCTGCATTGACTTGTTATTAATCCAAACAACCGCGTTAACGTAAGCTTTTTCAAGCTCAGAGTAAACCCTGCCCCTGATTTTTACTTTCTGGCCTCTTGCAAACACCAAACTCTTAGGCTCTTCAACCTCAAACTTCAACCCTTTCACAGGCCCATTAGCTACTGTTGTTCCTGTTCCAGTGTTTCCATAAGCATCTTTCACGCTGACGCTTGCTTCAAAACTAGAGTCAGTATTCTTCACTGTCATGTTCGGCTCTGCTATCCAGTAATCACCGCTCTTAGAAAACGTCAGCAGAATATTTTCTTCTGCTCCAAGAGCATTACGCGCCGTAAGCGTGCCATTAACTTCCCTCAAATCAGCTGCACTGCCATCAGGATAATACGCGGTTACTTTCACAGTAACCTCATCACCACCATCCAACACTGGCTTCTCCTCACCATTACCAAGCACTTTCACAACAACATTCAAGCTTACCGGAGCAAAGCCCAAAGTAATAACGGTGGTCGTGGTCCTTGACTGGTTACTCACGACAGCACTAGCAGTCACCCTTAAATTAAGGCTGGTTGGAGTGAAGTAATTACTTTCCAACACTCCAGAATAAACCCCGTTTCCTTCATTTGAAAAATTAATGCTGGGCTCGCTGCTCACCACAGCGTTGTTCACAGGCTGGTCATCAGCCAACACCCTCACTTTCACCGGGATGCTATCACCGCGTGTGAAAGTGAACTGTTGTGGTTCAAGAACCTTAACAGTCAAGCCAATAGCTTTTGCAATACTAAGAGTAACAGTGCTATTCGCTTCCTGTCCTCCGTTAACAGCGCTCACAACAAACTCTATGTCACCATAATCACTGGAAGAACATGACCCAGTGTACACTCCTGGTGTTTCTTCAGTTAGAGTGGTGCTGCATCCCCCGCTCACGCTTACCACAGCACCTCTAACAGGCAGGTCATTGGTTCCCGTTACCGTGACCGAGAACACTATAGGGTCTCCTTGAACGTAAGACCCGCCAGCACTAGGACTGTTAATCACGACGCTTGTTGGTTTTACAAGAGTAGTGAATGACAGTGAGTCGTTTATTACATTTCCTGCTAGGTCTTTCACGCCGAAGTTAACAGTGAACTCTTCACCCTCAGCAGTGGTGGTATAAGGCACGGTCACAGTAAAACCATTATCACTCCACACAGCGTCCTGCAAGTCAATACTAATGTCAGGGGAGTCACTCCACATGCTTAAGGTGCTTGTGTTGATTCCCCACTCATCACTAAAACTTATAATTATGTTACCGTCTAACGGCTCATTCACGCCACCAGGACTCTTACTAACCACACTAGGAGCAACAGTATCAACCACAACAAAAACAGGATCAGAATAATTGTC
>CAZBZN010000022.1:2634-9545 GCA_964496415.1 Microcaldota archaeon
TTTTTCTTGTAATTTGTAGCATTGTGCGTTTGTTACTGTTGTCCATGTTACTGTGTAGCTGGTTTCGTTGATGTAGTTGTTTGTTGGGTAAGTGATGGTGGGGGCTTCTATTGCTAACGCTATTCCAGCAAGTAAGATGATGTTTAGTATGAGGGAATATTTTCTCATATGCTTATTTGTTACGTAATGGTTGTTTTTTAACGTTTATTGTCTAACCGTAAAGTGTAAATACGGGTAGATTGTAATATTTTTGTAGGAAACAGTTAGATTTAAATAGGTTGTAACTCACAACAAGTTACAAGACGGGGTGTGACCATGCTCGCCACCGTGCCCACCAAAAAAGTGGTATTACCCATGCTAATTCTACTTAGCCTAATTACTGTAACACAAGCAGCGACAACAAACTTATATTTTTATCACCTAGGATTTATAGGAACTTCTTTATCCTTATACCCAAATCCCAATACTTGTCCTAGCATACGTGCTGTTGCTTGTAATGGTTCTCAGTGGGGCACTGATGGGGGATCATGTGACTTAGTTTACTTTTATAACTCTACTGAAGGCCAATGGAAAGTTTGGAATGCTTCCAAGCCTGATTCTGAAAACACACTAACCTGCATTACAAGTGGATATGCATACTGGTTCCATGTAAACAAGACTGGCTTAACAAATGACATTGTAGGAACTATTATTGATCCTATTAATGATCCAGCTTGGGGAACCATGCAACCAGGCTGGAATTTAATGGGCTGGACCTCTGATTATGATATGAATATTAGTGATGCTGTACCACTAATTTATGGGAATTGGTCAAAGAACATTACAAGAGTATGGCATTATGCTAATAATACTGACTTGATTGAACCTTACTGGCCTGAGAATAGTAGTGCTATTTTCTTTACTTATTACAATGCGAGTTATTGGGTTTGTGTTGAGGATGATACTAACGTTGGTTTTTGTGAGGTGAGTGAGCCTCCTTTGATGCCTTGGCAGAACCAAAGGCCAGAATTACTGGATGCTAGCGTGACTCCTAGCACTGGTGATACTAGTACCACGTTCACGTTCACCGTGACTTACAAGGACTCTGATGATGACGCTCCAAGCATTGCACGGGTGTGGATCGACGGAACAGCTTATGACATGACTGGTAACGGTAGTACTGACTACACCACAGGAGTGACTTACTCTTATTCTACTACTTTGAGCGCTGGAGTGCATTCCTATTGGTTTGAATTCAATGACGGAGTAGATCATGTTTATTCTGATGGTAGTAATACGTTGAAGAGTCCTAAGAAAGGCAACTACTCGCTTAGCGTTAGTCAGGGTCCTGAACCGCCAAACGCAGTCATAACAGCCAACCCCACTAATGGGCAGGAACCATTGACCGTGAGTTTTGACGCGTCACAATCAACAGACCCGAATGACGACATTACGGGTTATTACTGGGATTTCGGTGACGGTAACACTGACTCAGGAGTCACCGTGACTCACACGTACTCAACTGCTGGAACTTACACCGTGACTCTTACTGTAGTTGATTCTAATGGATTTACTGACAATGACACCGTGGTCATTAGTGTGAGCGTGAATAACCCTCCAACAGCTGACTTTAGTTGGGGCGCTGCAAGGTCAACTGGAAAAACTTACCAGTTCCAAGACAAGAGCAGTGATGATGGCGCTGTAGTAAAATGGAACTGGGAGTTCGGAGACGGGACAACCAGCAGTGACCAGAATCCCTCTCACTCTTACACTAGCCCTGGAAACTATACTGTTTGTTTGACTGTGTGGGATGACAAAGGCTTGAATAGTACTACGTGTAAGACACTTGAAGTAGTGAATGACGCTCCAACAGCAGTCATAACCGCTAATGTTAGCAGCGGTTACGTCCCATTATCAGTAAGCTTTGACGCTGGAAGTTCCACTGACGATTTCAGCATTGTTTCCTATCATTGGGATTTCGGTGATGGGACAACCAGTGATGAAAAAACAATAACCCATACTTATCACGCTCCTGGAAAGTATACCGTGAGCTTGACAGTGACTGACGAGTATGGCTTGACTAACAGTGCTAGTATCATTGTCGAGGTATGGGATCTTTTCACTCCTAAGATCGGCGTGATAGGAAAACACACATGGAGCGAAGGCGGTAGTGCTTGGCTTGCTCCAGCATACTCAAAATTATACGATACATGTGAGTGGGAGTACTACAAAGAATTCACTGACGGCAGACGCTTCAAACATACTGTTTCCTTCAACCCGAAAAACCCTAACGGCAAGGACTTGTTAAGAATAAGCTGGTCTAATGACTGTATTGTTAAAGTCACGTTAGAATGCGTTAAAGGAGACATTACTAAAAAAGCAAGCTTAGTAATAAACAACATAAAACCATTCCAAGGAAAAAGAAAATACAAAATCACTTGACTTAAAATCATAAGAGAAGACTTACTTCTTTCCCAGCTTTAACAGCATTTTTTTGTTTATGTCTATTAGTTTTTCTAAGAGGTTTTTTACTGCTTCTATTTCTGGTTTCATTTCTATTAGCATTTCTTTTATTTGCTTTATGTCTTGAGTTGAATAAGTTGGTGTAGTTTGCTGTGGTTTTTGTTTTATTTCTTTTATTTCTTTTGCTAGTTCAAGAAGTTTTTCATGTTGCTCTTGAAGTTTTTCATTTACTTGGGTTATTTTTTCAGCATGTTCTAATGCTCCTGCTTGAAGTGAAGCTAGTTGCTTGCTTAACTCTTCTAACTTTTTTCTCTGCTCTATATTTATTTCTGTTAATGGCGTTACTTTTTCTACTTGCTTACTTATTGTTTCTACTTTTTTATGAAGGTCTTCTACAGTTGGTTTTACTCCTGCTTTTTGAATCAGGTCATGTATCATGTTTTCGCTTATTCCACTTGCTCTTAAGGTTTGTTTTATTCCTTCAAGTGACTCTCCTTCTTCTATCATCTTCCTGATTAAGTTGATGAGTTCTTGTTCTTTGTCTGGCATGATTTGGTTTAAAGCGCTTCATATTTAAATACTTGTTTATCTTTTTATTGAATCATGGATAGGAATGCTTCTCATGGGCCTTGGAGGGAGATTTTTTCAGGGAAATGGGAAGGTTACGATGTTGAATTGTTCATCAATCCTGAAAAAATAATTGTCGTTAATATCTACAGTAATGATGACGTTGTTTCTGTAATGAGCAAGTTTTTTTTGGCAGAAGGAAATTACTTAAAGCTTGTTGATGCTTTTGATGGTTTTCTAATAGCAGTAAGCAAGAAGCAGCCTGCTTCAAAAGTTAACTTCTTAGGGGTTTCTACTGGGCCAGTTTATTATAAAAAAGAGTTGATTAATGAAAAGCTTGAGGAAATGTATGACTTGCTTGAGACAGAAGCTGAACACTTGATTGAAGTAAGCAAGGCTTATCCTGTTAACTTGACTGATTTGCTGCATGCTCCTGAACAGTTTTCAGTTACTTTGCTTGAAGAGCCGATAGTCTTGGTTTCTTTTGTGACAGGTAAAAAGCTTGTAGTTTCTGAGAAAAAGGAAGAAAGCGTTTTCCTTGGGTTTAAGTCTAAGACTAAAGAGAAAGCAGAAGAACCTGTGAGTGTTTTTTCAAGGACAAGTGTTTTAGGTGAAAACCGTAAAAATGCAATGAAAATCATTGCTGAAGGCCTTTCAATTAATGGGGTTACTGTTGTTGTTTTTGATGAGGATAACTTTTTTTCTGAAATGGCAAAGCCTAACCTTGATTTTCCACATGGCGAGTATCCTTTCCTTCAGCCTGTCGGGATGCCTTTAAAGAACATTGACCCTGCTGATGTTAACTGTGACATAAGACTTGTTGGCTCTAAAGTGTTCAAGGAAGTATTAGGAATAAGAGGTGAAAACGGGTTAGAGGCTTTTAGAGTAATTGAGAAAGCTATTGAAGAGAAAAAACCTTCTTCTGTTGCTGAGTTAGAAGAAGCAGTAATTGAGGTAATGGATGAAAAAGTAAAGTTTTATGCTTTTAGAGCAATAAGAATGCTTAGAGTAATAGAACAAAGGTTCCCTGGTCTTTTCACTGGGAAAACTGATCCCTCCTTACTGGTTCCCTTTTATTCAAAAACAGGAGGCGTTATTTCAAGAGTTGACTTATCAAACCTGCCTCTTGGAATGAAAAAAGCAATAGTTTTCTCTGCAGTTAATTCTTTGCTTGAAGCTGCTAGGAACAGGAGAATAATAGGGTTAAAAGCAGTCATTATGCTTCCTAATGCTGCAAAATACTGCCCAAGAGAGCCTGAAAAAGAATCAGAGAAGAGAATAATTGAAGCAATTAACGAGCTTCCTGAACATGGCTTAGGCTATTGCATTGGGGCTGACTATGAAGTTGACTTGTTTGAAGAGCTAGTAGAAACCAGCACGCTTTTAATAGAATTTATTTCAGCAAAAGAAGTAGCTGTAAAACCAGTAACAAAAAAGCCTTATAGAGTAATCCTAAGACCTTTTCTTAGTGCTTAGTTTTTCATCAACTATTTCTTTTATAAGATCGACAACTTGGTCAACAGTGACATACGCGACAGGATTAATGTTATCCACGACATATCTTACTTCGTTTAAATCTTCTCTTACCTTGTCAAGAGTTGTTTTAAGCTCTTCAACTTCCTGACTGAGCTTTTCAACTTCAAATTTTACTTCATTAATTTTTCCTTCAAGTTCTTCTGTTTCTGGAACAGAAACACTTATAGGAGCTGCTGGCTTTCCTTGCTCTAACTCTTTAATCTTTTTACTATGCGTGATTAATGTCTTTCCAATAATCTGCTCGTTTTTTTCAATGATCTTCATTCTTTGTGCTATTACTTTTACTCTAGCATCTAAAGCATTGAGTTGTGCTACTATGTTTTTTAACTCCATAGAAAGATCTTTTGCCATGATTACGCTTATCCAATAAATACTTATAAAACTTACTCTTAGTATTTAACCATGCATGGGTTCATTTTTGACTTAAAAAATAAGAAAACAAATCAAATGCTTATAGTTGTAAAAAATAAAGAAAAGAAGATTCTAACTGATGAATTTGATCCTTATTTTTACCTAAAACCATATGAAGCGGTTGAAAAAGAAATAGCAACAATGCCTGAAGTTAAAAAAGTTGAAAAAGTAAGAAGAAAAGATGAAGGCAGGGAAGTTGAAGTCTTTAAAATTATTGTGAATGAACCTGGGCAGGTGATAAAACTAAGAAAAGACTTAAGCGAGGTAGGAGAACCAAGAGAAGCTGATGTTCCTTATGCTTTCAGGTACTTGATTGACAAAGACCTTTACCCAATGACTTACTATGAAATAAAAGAAGGTAAAAAGCCTGAATTTAAAAAAGCGACTCAGGATAAAATAAAGTTAAAAGCTGTTGCTTTTGACATTGAAGTTTATAACAAAGAAGGGATTCCTGACCCTAAAAAAGACCCTGTGTTGTTAATCAGCGTTACTGATGGAAAAGAAACAAAGTGCTTTTATTGGTCAAAGGGAAAAAGCAATGAAAGAGAAGTAATCCTTGACTTTTTAAATTACTTGGAGAAAAAAGACCCTGACGTGATAATAGGTTATAACTCAGCTGGCTTTGACATTCCTTACTTGAAAAAAAGATGCAGCGTGCTTGGAATAGACTTTAACTTAGGCTTAGGAGATTATGAAGTAACTACAAAAACCTACGGGTTTTCTCATAAAGCAGATATCTTCGGAAGGTTCCACTTAGATGCTTTTGACGGAGCAAGTTTTTTAAGCTCAATAGGGGCAATGAGCCTGCCTAAAAATGACCTTGAGTCAGTGTATAAAGAAGTTACTGGAAAAGAAAAAAAAGACATTGACACGACATTACTTTGGAAAAAATGGGAAGAAGGAGAAATTGATGAATTAATTGAGTATAATAAGTCAGATGCTGAAGCAGCTTTTGAAATAGGAATGAAACTATTACCCTTATACGTTGAACTAAGCAAGATAGTAGGAATCCCTATTTATGAAGTTTCAAGAATGGCTACTTCACAAATGGTTGAATGGCTCCTGACAAGACAAGCATTCAAGAAAAAAATTCTTGTTCCTAACTCTCCTTCTGAAGATGAAGTAAGGTTCAGGACAATGCATCCGATAAAAGGGGCTTACGTCAGAACTCCTAAAGAAGGGCTTCATGAAAAAATAGTCGTATGTGACTTCAAATCATTATACCCAACAATAATAATAACTTACAATATTGATAAGACAACGCTTAACTGTGACTGCTGTAAAGATGACGCTTACGTATCTCCTGCAGGGCATAGGTTTTGTAGGAAAAAGAAAGGCCTTATCCCTGAACTGCTTAAAACCCTTGTTGATGAAAGAGCAAAAATAAAAAAGCAAATGAAAAAGCTTCCTAAAAACTCTTCAGAATATAAAGAATTATACTACAAACAATGGAGTTTAAAAATAATAGCAAATAGCGCGTATGGCTATCTTGCATATCCAAGAGCAAAATGGTATTCAAGAGAAGCAGCTGAAAGCGTGACAGCTTGGGGAAGACAATATGCTAAAATGATAGCAGAAGAAACTGAAAAAGAAGGATTTGAAGTCATTTACCAGGACAGTATCACAAAAGATAGATTCGTTACCATACTCGATGAAAAAGGGATAATAAGAATAAAAAACATTGAAGAACTTTTTGAGGAAAATAAAATCAAAGCATTTAAAAGGGGCTCTAAAGAAGTGATAAAGCTAGAAGGAATAAAAGCACTTACCATAAACCCGAAAACAGGAAAACCTGAATGGCAGAAGATAAAAGAAATAATAAGGCATAAGACTAACAAAAAAATTTACAGAGTGAATCAAAAATATGGGGAAAGCGTGGTTACAGAAGACCACTCCTTCATAATTAAAACGAAAAACGGTTATGAAAAGGCAAAACCAACAAAAATGAAAAATGA
>CAZBZN010000022.1:9555-11497 GCA_964496415.1 Microcaldota archaeon
TGAAAAAATGGTCAGGGTAGAAAAACTACCAAAAGCCAAAGAGCTTAAAGTAATTGACTTGTATGAATGGCTTAAAGAATACTCTTACTCCAGCAAGTACAAAAATAAAACTAAAACATCCAAAGTTCATGCTGACGATAACTCCATATGGTTTGGATGGACTAAAAGAAAAAAACCAGTAAAATTGAAAAGAAAAATAAAAGTTAAATCAAGAGAATTCGAAGCTCTATGCAGGCTTTTAGGAGCATATATTTCTGAAGGCAGCGTATCAACAAAACAAACAACAAGCAAAGCAGGAGCAAGCATTGCTTCTTCTAACAAAAGATGGTTAGAAGAACTACAGAAAGACTACCACCTGCTATTTTCAAATGTAAAAACGAAAATAATAAGATCCACGAAGAAAAAAAGAAAGCTAAAGTACAAAACATTAAATGAGGTAAAAGAAATAGAATATTATGATAATACTTACAAACTGCAGATGATGAATGAATTAACTGCAGTATTTTTCAAAGAACTATGCGGGCAGAAAAGCAAGCATAAGAAGATACCTGAGTTCATGTTCCACGTTCCAGTAAAATACAAGTTAATCCTACTTGAAAAAATGATAGAAGGAGACGGTTCTAAAGCAACTAACAAGAGACTACCATACTCAAAAGAGTACAAAAAAGAATTTTTTGTATACGACTCAACATCATTACAATTAATAGGTGGCCTTAGCCTTCTTCTAAACCAACTTAAAAAGAAATACACGATAAGATACAACCCAAAGAAGAAAATTTACACTATAAGTATAACAAAAAAAGGTTATAACAAGACACTTAAGACAAGAATAACAGAAGAAGAATATGAGGGGTATGTTTATGACCTTGAAGTTGAAAACAACCACATGTTTGTAGATAGCTGCGGGCAAATTCTACTTCACAATACTGACTCAGTGTTTTTCAAACTAGGTGATAAGAGCATTGAAGATGCTAAAAAGCTCGTTGAAAAAATAAACAAAAAACTGCCAAAAGGAATGGAACTTGAATTTGAAGGATACTATCCAAGAGGCTTGTTTGTCACTAAGAGAGAAGGAGGAGCTGCTAAGAAAAAATACGCGTTGATAAGAGAAGATGGGACAGTGGAAATAAAAGGCTTTGAACTAGTAAGAAGAGACTGGTCAAACATAGCTAAAAAAACCCAAGAAGCAGTGATAAAAGCAGTACTTGAAGAAGGAAAGCCTGAAAAAGCAGTGCAGATTGTTAAAAAAACAATAGAAGACCTTAAAAACAACAAAGTTCCTTTGAAAGACTTAATAATCTTGACTCAAATCACAAGAAGAATAGACAAGTACGAACAGCAAGCACCGCATGTAAAAGCAGCTAAAAAACTAATACAAGCTGGTTACAAAGTGAAGTCAGGAATGGTGCTTGAGTATATAATAACAAAAGGAAGAGGAAGTATTTCAGACAGGGCAATACCAATTCAATTACTTGAAAACCAGCAACCAGACCCTGAATATTATATTAAGAATCAAGTGCTTCCAGCAGCATTAAGAATCCTTAAAGAATTAGGAATAACTGAAAAAGACTTGGAGTTCGGTGGAAAACAAGCAGGGCTAACTAAATGGTTTTAGAGGGATAAAATGGAAGAAATTGACTATTACCTGAAAGCTGGGAAAATATCTGCAGAGGCTCTTAAAAAAGCAGCTAAGTTAGTGAAGCCTGGTGAAAAACTCATAAAAGTAGTTGAAGAAATAGAAGAATTCATAAAAAAACAAGCAGGACTTGCTTTCCCAGTAAACGTTTCAATAAATGAAATAGCAGCTCATGACACTGCAATGAGCAATGATGAAAGGACTTTTGAAGAAAAAGACGTTGTAAAAATTGATGTTGGAGCAGAAGTAAATGGTTTTATCGGAGACAATGCTTTAACAATTGACTTATCAGGCGAAAACCAGGAC
>CAZBZN010000022.1:11507-12353 GCA_964496415.1 Microcaldota archaeon
CCTTGTAGAAGCAGCAGAACTTGCGTTAGAAAACGCTTTAAGCATTGCTAAAGCAGGAGTAACCAGTAACCAACTAAGCAAAGAAATTGAAGAAACCATAACAAGCAAAGGCTTTAAACCAGTAGCAAATCTTGGAGGCCATGTGCTTGAAAAAAACACGCTTCACTCAGGACTAAGTATTCCTAACAAGTATTATAAAGAAGGCTTTGTCCTTGAAGAAGGAATGGCAATAGCCATAGAACCATTTGCTTCAACAGGATCAGGGTACGTTAGAGAAGGACAGAGAACAGAAATCTTTATGCTCTTAAAAGAAAAACCAGTAAGAGGCCAGAACGCAAGAAAAGCATTACAAATAATAAAAGAAAAATACCCTTACTTCCCATTCTCAGAAAGATGGATTGCTGAAAAAATAGGAGTATTCCAAGCAAAAATGGCATTGAGAGAATTAAGTGTTAATGAGATAATCCATCCTTACCCAATCCTAAGAGACATTAGGGGCTCTTTAGTAAGTCAAAGAGAAAAAACAATAATAATAGAAAAAGACTCATGCTTAATAACCACATGAGGAGGTGTTCACCTGAAAAAAGAAGCAATAACAGGAGCAATTGTTTTCATAACAAGCCTTCTAACTTACTACTTTTACTCTTTGACAGGCATAACTTTTAATCACTTATTCATGTTTGATAAAACAATAGAACTAATAAACCAAAAAACAATACTAATGCTTTTAGGTTCAGGGATCTTTTTAGCATTAGGAATAACAACAGTAACAGCTGCAAAGATAAAAACAGAAATGAAAAAAAGAACTATAGCTGTCAGCATAGGAATAATAATAGCAGCGTTAGT
>CAZBZN010000023.1:0-11683 GCA_964496415.1 Microcaldota archaeon
AGGATTTAAATACTTCTAATTGCAAAATAAAAAATGATGGATGAGATTAGAGAACTGCTTCATAGCTTGGTTCATCAGTCTGACGCATGCAGACTAACTGTCTTAAACAGGCAAAGGATTCATGCTTATTCTATGGTGGGCGGAATCGCGTCACTTGAAGCAAGATTATACTCAAAAGGACTTGGAGAACACACTGAAATACTTCAAAAAGCAGTAAACAACTGTCTTTCATGCATTAAGTCAACAGCTGCTACTGGAAAATGCTTTAAATGCTCAAAGGCTTTTCTTAAAGCTTTAGAAAAAGAACTTGCTTCAAAGCCAGCCTCAGAATGGAGTGACCTGATAATAGAAGCAAAGAAAAAACACAAAATAAGAAGAAGGTCAAAATAAAAGACTTATTTTATTAGCTCTTCAGCAATTTCTATAGGCAATGCTACTTTTTTTCTATTAAGAATTATCACCTTAAACTTCTTAACTCCTTTTCCACGAGTCCTTGCTTCAAATTCTGCTCCTACAGGAAAATCAGCTGCGTTTCTTTCAGCTGTCTCCATTCTCATTACAGGCATGAACACTTCATCAGGACCTATCTTTTGTTTTTTCATCAGGACACCATTAATCACAGCATACTGTGAGTCTGTTTGTTTAGCTAACGCTTTCATGCCAAGGAAATAATTAACATCTTTTCCAAGCCCACCTAGCTTGACAGGGTTTTTTCTCAGCAAGTCTCTTCTAAGCTCAGCCCTTGCACTGGCAGACTCAACCAATTTTTCTCTTTCTCTTCCTTCTGCTTTTTCAATCTTCTTTATCATCCTTCTTCTCTCACCTTCATAAGTAGCATACCCAACATGATGGGTTTTAGGCTTTCCTCCAGCTTTCTTAGCTTTAACTCTAAGTTCTTTCTCTCTCTTAGCAGCAATCTCTTCTAATTCTTCTTCACTAAGAAAACCAAAATCAGGCACACTAATTTCTGCTTTAGCAGCCTCTCTTACTGCTGGCTTTTCTTTCTCTTCAACAGGTTCTAACAAGGATTCTTTGGCAGGTTTTGATACTTCCACGCTAACCTTAGTACCAGTAATAGATCCTGTTGACAGCCCTAATTTTTTTAACAATTCTATTCCCGGACCGCTTTCAGGAGTTGGTTTTGAAACTGGTTTTGCCTCTTCACTAACCCTGCTTTCAGTGGTTAAGGATACAGCTGGTAATCTTAGCCTCTCAAGCTCTGCAGATATTTCCTCTTCTTTTCTCCCAGAGTTCTTCATTGCTGTTGCTATGAGTCTTGATAGCATGGTTTTATCTTTTTCTCTTAAATACCTTGGGCTGGTGAAAAGTGATCCTGTCTTAACCCAGTTAACATAAGCTCTTACAAGCCTTTCCCCTGTAGATCTATCTATTAATCCTTTTTCAGTAAGAAGTTTTCTTGCTCTTCTAACTTCCTCGTCAGTTGCTGTAAAATCCCTTACATTAATGGCCGGCTTTTTTTCCTCTTCTTTTAGTTTTTTAACAGTTCTTGGAACTGGAAGGCCTGCTTCTTCAAATTTTTTCCTTACTTTATACTTCATGGCCCTAAGAGAGCCTTTAGGTGCTCCTTCTATCGTTCCTGTTAACATTAACTCTAACTGCTCGTCAGTCACTATCACACTCTTTTCAGGATTTTTAAGGTGTTTCATTATTAGTCCTTTATTGTAGTAAGGAGCATGCTTCTCTTTTTCAATAACCTCAGGAATAGGAAAGCCAGCTTCTTTAAGTTTTTTCCTTAAAGCTATCTTAGAGCTTACAAGACTTCCTTTTTTTATCCCTTTTATTTTTCCAGTAGTATACAGCTCGTACTCTTTTTTAGTGAGTAAGATGACTTTTGAAGGATCCTCTGGATGAGTAACAGGGATTTTATCCTTGCTGGTCTTAAGAAATTCAAAGATTGGAATTCCTGCTTTTTCAAGTTCTTTTCTAAGCTCGCCTCTGCGTTTTCTAATAGTATCCTCTTTTAACCTCTCTACTTTCCCTTCTTTTTCTAAGAATTCAAACAAGAGAGGGTCAAGGTCTAAGTATTTCCCGTATTCTGGGAAGTAAACTCTTATCTTCTTCTTTTCATGCTCTTCTTTTAGAAAAGTTGGGATCGGAATTCCTTCTTTTTTAAGTTTTTCCATCAACCGGCATTTCAAGTTAGCTCTTTCTATAGCACTGTAACCTTCAGGATACTTGCCATACTTGTAAAGCATCCATTGAGTTTCACTAAAAGTAATCTTCTTGCCGGTAACAGGATGTTTCACTATTACTACTCCTTTCTTACTAGATCCTTTTACTAAAAAATCAGGCAAAGGAATTCCTTTTTCTTCTAACAGCTTACGTAATTGTGACAAGTATCTTTCACGGGTGGATCTGCTTATTCCTTCTTTTTTCCCTTGTTTTTCTAAAAATTCAAATAGTACTAAGTCAAGATCCAAGTACTTCCCATACTCCGGAAAGTAAATTCTTATCTTTTTTTCATGTTCTTTCAAGTAAGTAGGAATCGGCATTCCTTCTTTTTTTAGTTTTTTTATAAGCCTAAATCTTAAGTTAGCTCTTTCTTTAGAGTTCATGCCTTTAGGGTATTCCCCGTACTTGTATAGCCTCCATTGTGTTTGACTAAAAGCCACTTCTTTACCAGTAACAGGGTGTTTTACAACTACTCTTTTTCCTTCTAAAAACCAGGGTATGGGAATTCCTTTTTCTTTTAGCATTTCACGTAATTGAGAACGGTAAACTTCACTAGTAGACCCCTTTATCCCTTTTCTTTTCCCTTCCTTTTCTAAGAACTCAAACTGACGAGGAGTCAACTCTATAGTCTCACCATATTCTGGAAAATGAAGAGGAATTCTAATTTTTTCTCTCTTCCCTTTCTTTTTTGATTTTTCACTACGGCTTGCTTTAGGCATTACTTATTTTAAGAAAGATTTCCTTTTATATTTTGTGAGGTGCTGTAATGAAGAAAGTAATAATAATGGGCGCTGGTGGAAGGGACTTTCATAACTTCCTGACTTTTTTCAAGCACAAGGAAGAGTATGAGGTGGTGGCTTTTACTGCTGCGCAGGTTCCTGGAATCTCTGGGAGAACGTTTCCTCCTAGCCTTGCAGGGAAAAAATACCCTGAAGGCATCCCAATATTCAGTGAAGAAAAGCTTGTTGACTTAATCAAACAAGAAAAAGTAGAGTTGGTTAACTTCGCTTATTCTGATGTTAGCAATGAATATGTTTGTTTTAAGGCTCAGGAGTGCTTGGGTGCTGGAGCTGACTTCCTGCTTCTTGGGCCAGAGTCCACGATGCTTGAATGCAGCAAGCCTGTGATAGCTGTTACTGGCACGCGTACTGGTGTTGGCAAGAGCACTGTTACTCGTTACGTTGCTAAGCTTGTTAAGAGTCTTGGCTTGAGAGTGGTTGTTGTAAGACATCCAATGCCTTACGGTGACCTTGAAAAACAAGCAGTGCAGAGGTTTGAGAAGCTTGAAGACCTTGACAGTGCTGAATGCACTGTGGAAGAAAGAGAAGAATACGAGCCTTTGATAAGAGAGGGCTTTATCGTCTTTGCAGGCGTTGACTACGAAAAAATCTTTGAAAAAGCGTGTGAAGAAGCTGACGTGGTCATCTGGGATGGTGGCAATAATGATTTTCCTTTTGTGAAACCTGGTTTTTGGATTACTGTTGCTGATGGTTCAAGGCAAGGGCATGAGTTGTCTTATTATCCTAGTGTCGTGAACTTAGCTAACTCTGACTTGGTTTTGATTAACAAGGCAGATGACTTGGAAAAAGTTAAGGTGATAGAGGAAAATGTGAGAAAAGTTAACAAGGATTGTAAGATAACTGTTGTAAGGAGTGTTTTAAAGACAAGTGAGAGCATTAAAGGAAAGAAAGTGTTAGTAGTTGAGGATGGGCCTAGCTTGACTCATGGTGGGGTGAAGAAAGCAGCTGGTTTGAAGGCTGCTGAAGAACAAGAAGCAATAGTAGTTGATGGAAGAGATTTTGCTGTTGGAAGCATTAAGCATGCTTTTGAGGAGTATGGGATTGATAAGGCTGTTCCTGCTCTTGGTTATTACGGCAAGCAATTAGAAGACTTGGAGGAGACTATTAACAAAGCTGACTGTGACTTGGTGTTAAGTAGTTCTCCTGCCAGTATTGAAAAAATACTTAGCATCAACAAGCCTGTTGTGAGGGTGTCTTATGAGATGGAGAAGAATGATGAAGTAGATTCTGCAGTGGTTAAGTTTTTAAGCCAGCAGGGTTTGCTTTAGTTTATTATTTCATTGTTTTTTCTATGTCTTTTAAATCAAAGCAAAATACTCTTTTTCCTTTATATTCTTTTATTTTCTTTTTGAAAGATTTTGCGAATACTGCGTAGTATTCTTTTCTTTCATCATCATGCCATTTTACTTTTTCAGATTTTTCTATGAGTTCTTTGATTACTTTGCTTGCGTTTGTTTTTTCTTTCCATTTGCATTCCCCAAAAAGAATTTCTTTCGTGTTTTCGTTTAGAGCAATTAAGTCTATTTCATTTTCTTTATGCCACCACTTTCCTATTTTTGAAGGCTTGAATGGGAGACTTAGGCTTGGAATTAGTTTCATGCAAAAGTCTTCAAATGCAATGCTTACGTGTTGGCTGAATTTTTTTTCAATGTCTCTTATTAATTCTTTTCCCAGTCCTTGTTCTATGTAGTCTTTGTTTGGGTATACGAATTTGAACCAAAACTCAAAGTATTTATCTTCAAACTTGTATAGTGTATTTCTTGCTTTAAAATTAGATTCTGTTACTGGTTTTACTTTTTTTAGAATGTGAATGTTGCATAAAGTGTCTATGTATTTTGATACGAGGCTTTTCTCAAGCCCTGTGTTGTTCACTATTAACCCTATCCTATGGTTTCCTTCTGCTATTGATTTCAGTATTGCGAAGTAGTTTCTTGGTTCTCTTAGTTCTTCTCTTAAGAGAAATTCAGCTTCTTCATACAAGAAGCTTCCTTTTGAGAATACTTGTTCTATCATGTTTTTTGTTAATGGTTTTTCTGTTTGGAATTTGTTAAGGTATAATGGTATCATGTCTGTGATTGAGTATACTTTTATCAGGTCTTCTGTTTTGTATTTTGGCAGAAAGGATCTTAAGTATTTTACATTTATTGGAGTTACTTTCCATTGTCCTGTTCTTCTGCCGTACAAGGGGCTTTTGTAGCTAAGAACTTCTGTTTCCATCATGCTTATGCTTGACCCAAGTAAGATTAGCATTATTTTTTTCTTTGACAAGTGGTTATCCCATGCTTTTTGGAAAAGTGAAGGGATTGCTTTGTTCCCTTCAATCAAGTAAGGGAACTCGTCAATTATTAGTATAATTCTCCTATTTGCTTTTTTAGCGAATTCTGAAAGTAAATCAACCCAGTCTTTAAATGATGCTTTTTTGAAAAGCTCATCTTTGAAGAATTCTCCTATTTTCTCTTTTAACTCGTTTAAGTTTTCTTTATCTGGTCTCTTGTCAGCTAAGAAGTATATGAATTGCTTTTTTTCTGAGAATTTTAAAACTAGTTCTGTTTTTCCAATCCTTCTTCTTCCATAAAGAACTATTAATTCTGGCTTTTTCGAAGAATACTTTTTTTCTAGGAAAGCCAGTTCATCTCTTCTATTTATAAATTGTTGAATCATGATTATTCTAATCTAAATTCAACTATTTAAAGTTTTTGGAGTTTAATTATCATAAAGTTTTTAAAAAACAATAGCTTGATTAATTAAAGGGGGATGTTAGATGGATTTTTTTGAAGAAATGAGAAGAATGCAAAAAGAAATAGAAAGGATGATGCAGGCTGCTTACTCTGGTTTTGACTTCAGGCAGCCAGTGATTGAAATAATCGACAAGGGAAAGAACTTGGTAGTGATAGCAGAGCTTCCTGGAGTTGATAAGAAGGACATAAGCTTGTCTTGTGACGGTTTTGTTTTGGACATTGAAGCAAGAACCAGCAAGAAAGAAGAGAAAAAAAGAAAAGGATTTTATTACAGTGAAAGAAAGGCTTCAGTGTTTAAGAGAAGCATAAGCTTGCCTGAAGAAGTTGATTTTTCAAAAGCAAAAGCTTCTTTCAAGAATGGGGTTCTTGAAATAGTGCTTCCTAAGAAAACCGCTAAAGCTAGGAAAAAGCAAAAGATAAAAATCCAGTAAGAGGTTTTAGTTTTTTGGATTGGTTTCAAAAAATAAGAAAGAAAGAGCAGCTTTCAAAGGTCAGCTGCTCTTACGGTTTTCCTGCCGTTTGCTTTTGCTCTTTCTACTGCTTTTTTGATTAATGCTTCTACTTCTTTTGAAAGAGCTTCTACAAAATCACCTGCAGTGTTCATGCCGTGTTTTTTGATTGTTTCTTTTACTTTGCTTTGCACTACTAAGACTTCCATTTTCTAACCTCCTCAAATTTGTTTTTTAAGAGCTTTTATGAATCTTTCAGTCTCAAGCAGGACTTTCTCAGTTGCTGTCTTAAGCTTGTTCTTTAATTCTTTAACTTCAGAAACCTGGGTTTTGTTTGCTTTTGGTTTTTGAGCATAACAAGAGTCAAGCACTTCATCAGCTGCTTGCTTTAGTTTTAAAAGCACTGCTCTTGCCTCGTCAACTTCAAAAGCAAGCTTGATTATTTTTTCTTTTTCAGTTCTTTTCATCGCCTGAGAATGTTCTAAGTAATACTGGATTAAAGAATAAACTTCTGACAAAGTCTCTTTATACCCGTCTATGGTGGAATAATAAAACCCTGTTAGCTTGTAGAAGTTTTTATAAGCTTTTTCTTCTAAGTCAGTCAACGAATCACCTCAAGCTATTGGCAGTGGAGGGTATTCCTGATATTCTCTTACCTTTTTTATTGTTTTCTCAGCTTTCTTAATAAGCTTTGACAATCTCTTCCTTAGTTTTAAAAACCTTTCAATAGTTTTTTTCTTTTCTTTAATCACTTTAGTAGGTGACTTTTTGCTCACGTAAGCTTGTTTAAGTCCTTCAACAAGCTCGGAAAATTCCAAGTACAATGAATTAAATTCAAGGATAAGCAAGTCACTTTCAATAACCAAGCCGTTTATTTCTTTTCTCATTTCAGGAGGATAATTAGAAGACAACGCATAATATTTTAAAATAATATCTCTTGATTGAGTTAAAGCATCATAAGCCTCGTTAATTGCTTGAATGCTTACTCCTATTTTTTTCAAAATGAACAACTCAACTTCCTGCTCAGCTTTCATTATTTTCGCCTCTTAAAAGAGCTCCGAACTTTTTCAAGTACTCTTCGCTTGCTTTCTCACCTGGCTTTATGTTCAAGTATCCTTTTTTCACAGGGTAAAGTTTTACATGCACGTGAGGTACTTCAAACCCCTCAATGACAAGACAAGTCCTCGTAGGCTTTATTTTTTCATCAAGAATGTTTGCTACTTTCTTAGCTGAATCCATTAGCTTACGATAATCCTCGTCAGGCATTGTGAAAATGTACTCGTAATGCTTTTTTGGAATGACTAAAACTTGTCCTTCACAAGCTGGGTAAAGGTCAAGAAAAGCTACTGAAAACTCATCCTCATAAATTATTTCTGCTGGGATTTCCTTGTTCACTATCTTGCAGAAAATGCATTCCATGGTTTTATGAAAAGAATTAGAAGTATAAAAACCCTAATGCAGTTCATTTTCCTACTATTATTATGTCTTTTACTGACTTTACTCTTTTGTACATTATGCTTTTCTTTTGAAGGAGTTTTGCTAGTTCTTCTTTGTTAGGTGAAAGCATCCTTAAGGGTTCTGTGGTGATTCTGACGACTTCCCCTGTTTCCATGTTTATTATCAAATCATAAGCTTTTCCAATGTATTCTCCTTTATCATCATAAATGCTTAACCCATAAATCCTTGAAACTGGAATGCTCATAACCTCACCAAACTAAGGTAAAGCAATAATGGTTTTTAAACTTTTCTTTAACTCAGTTTGTTTTGTGAAAGTTTTAAATAAGTGTTGGTTGTTAATTCAACAAAGGGGATTACTATGGATTTTTGGAAGAAAAGAAAGAAGAAACCAGAAGATCCTTTTGAAGAAATCAACAGGATGATGAATGAGTTCATGAAAAACTTGATGGACAGTGATTTTTCAAAACTTTTTGATGAAGAATTGTTTGAAAAGCTAGAGCCAGGAAAGCCTGCTGTTTATGGTTTTTCAATAAAAGTAGGGCCTGAGGGAAAACTTAAGATTGACAAGTTTGGTAATATTGAGCCAAAAGAAGAAGAAATTGAAATCCGTGACGAGAGAGAACCATTAGTGGACGTCATTGAAAAAGACAAAGAAATAACAATTCTTGCAGAGCTTCCTGGAGTAAGCAAGAAAGACATTGACATTCATGTTACTAAAGATAAAGAGCACTTGGTTATCAGGGTTCCTGGAAAGTTCTACAAGAAACTAAAGCTTCCTGCAAAGGTTTTTTCAAAGCTTGGGAAAGCACATTACAAGAACGGAGTGCTTGAAGTTAACTTGAAGAAAAAACAATCCCGTGGCAGGATAAAAGTTGAATGAAGGGATTTTCTTGGAATGTGAGGTCTGCGGAAGAAAGACAAAAGACCTTAAGCTTGTGATGATTGAAGGAGCAGCAGTTTACGCTTGCCCTTCATGTGCTGCTGGAAAACTTGAAGCAAGACAACCGATAGTCAGAGTTCGTAAAGTGACTAAAAAGCCAGTACAAGAAGAGGAAGATAAGCTGTTGATAATTGATTATGGTAAAGTGATTCAAAAAGCAGCTCAAGCAAAAGGACTTACAGTAGAAGAGCTTGCTAAAAGAGTAGGTGAAAGCGAGTCAACCATGCGGAAGATAATCCATGAAAAACTAACACCTACTGAAAAAACAGCTGCCAAACTTGAAAAACTGCTTGGAATAAAGCTCTATGAGTGAATTACATGCTGTTCTGGATTATTCTCTTAATGTTCTTAGTAGTCATTCCTCTTATTTTTTTCAAATTTAAAGGCTTTGACGTTGAAGGAGTATTCGTGTTATGGCGTACTAAGAAATGCCTTGGGTTGATTAAAAAACTCTCAGCTTATAGGTTTTTTACCATGCTTGCTGATTTAGGGATAGTTTTTTCCTTTGGGTTGCTGGGAGCCTTGTTTTTCTCAAAGAAAAAACCACTTTACTCAATAAAACTTTACTTAACATTCCTTGGGTTAGGGACTTTCTTGGCTTTTCCAGGAATCATAAACTTTATTGGTTCAAGAAGCTTAGTTGTTTTCTCCCTTTACTTTTTTGGTTTCGCAGGATTCTCTGTTTATTATTTAGCTGCTGGAGCATGGTTGATAATCATGCAGTACTTGCAAGGTTCAACTCCTGTCCCAATGATCCAGCCTATAATCCCAGGAGTAAGCATTCCAGGAGCTCCTGTGCAAAAAATCCCAATAGAAGCTTTGGTTGGATTAGTCATCCTAGTGATAGTGCATGAGTTTTCTCATGCAATAGTTGCTTTAAGGGAAAAAATAAAAGTAAAATCAGTTGGGTTAGTTACTGTTGGCTTGATTCCAATAGGAGCATTCGCAGAGCCAGATGAAAAACAAATGAAAAAAACCAAGAAGGAGAAAAGAATGAGAGTGTATGCAGCTGGGTCTATGGCTAATTTTTCCTTAGCATTACTCTTAATACCAGTGCTTGCAGGTTTTCAATTATTCATTCTTCCAGGAGTTTCTGAAAGCTCTTATTTAAGAGTTCTTGAAGTTCATGAGGGGTCTCCTGCTTTCAAAGCAGGAATAAAACCAGGCATGATAATCTATAACAAAGAAATAGGATACTTGAAAAAGAACCCGTTTCAGGAAGTTACTTTAGTAACTGACAAAGGAAACTTTACTGTAAAAGCAAATGCTTCTGGAATGATAGGAATAATCTTCACCCAAGAAGTCAGGCAATGGTCAAAAGAATGGCTTGAACTAGAAGCTTTCATAATCCTAAACTGGGCTTACTTGTTGAACCTTTTTGTTGGAATGTTTAACTGTCTTCCATTAGGAATGCTTGATGGGGCAAGAATTCTTGAAGATTTAATCCCAGGGAAAAAACCAACAAGAAAGAAAATAGTCAAAGCAACAAGCTTAATCATACTCATTCTAATAGTGATAGGAGTAATCCCTTATTTCATAAAATGAAAGAATAAGAATCAACAGGCGAGGTGACGCCTGCAGGTTTTTTCAAATAAAAGAGATTCCAAGGGTTTCATCAAGAGCCTTTGCTTTTGACCCTGCTGCAAGACCCTCTGTCATTGGCCCTTTAATGTGAGCGCTTTGCACTCCAGTCATTATAGCTATTACTTCCACTTTGCCCTCGTATTCTGGGACAATCCTAGCACCCCAAATCACTGTAGCTGAAGGGTCTATTGCTTCTGTTAGCCTCTCACCAATCTCATTAGCTTCTCCAAGAGTCAAGTCAGTACCACCAGTGATGTGAATCAAGCAACCCTTTGCTCCAGTGTAATCAACATCCAAGAGGCTGTTCCTAAGAGTGTCTTCTACTACTTCTTCTACTCTCTGATGTCCTCTTGCTTCTCCAACGCTTATTACTGAAACTCCACCTTGAGTCATTATGCTTCTTACGTCAGCGTAATCCAAGTTAATGAGTGACGGGGTTGTTATTGTTTCAGTTATTCCCTTGACAGCTCTTGAAATAACTTCGTCAGCTACGCTGAAAGCCTGTTCTATTGGCAGGTTAGGAACTAACTCAACCAACCTGTTGTTGTCAATTATTATCACAGTATCAGCTACCTTCCTCAATTTTTGAATTCCTTCATCTGCTTTAAGAAGTCTTGCTCTTTCAAGCTTGAAAGGATAAGTAACCATTGCTATTACTATTGCTCCTTGTTCTTTAGCAATGTCAGCAATTATAGGAGCAGCTCCTGTTCCAGTTCCTCCACCCATTCCAGCAGTTATAAAAACCATGTCAGCTCCATCAAGAGCTTGTGAAAGAGTAGCTCTTGAAACTTCAGCTGCTTTTGCTCCTACTTCAGGATAGCCTCCTGCTCCTAACCCTCTTGTAACACTTTGACCAATAAGCAGTTTTTTAACAGCATCATGAATCAAAGTCAAGTGTTGTTTGTCAGTGTTAACAGCAATCAACTCTGCGCCAGAAACTCCTAGTCTTGCCATCCTGTTTAAAGTGTTGTTCCCTGCTCCACCTACTCCAACAACAACGATTCTTGGTCCCTCGGCTAAGCCGTGTATTGGTTTTTGTTCAGATGTTATAGCATTCCTAACTATTGACTCCACAAGCGTCACCTCATTCTAAATTGAAGCCATTCTAATATAAAAGCTTTTCCTGAAAATAAGCAACCAAAAGCACTTTTTTGAATTGAATACTTTCAAACTCAAGCTTAAAAACAACAAAAACAATTAAAATTAACGGGCAGGAGATAGGCTGGGGGAGTAGCAGTCCCCTGTAACTCCAAACCTGCTTAGGGAGAGCCGAAGCTGTCAGGGCGTTGTCTTTCTCTTAGCATCATGCGCTTCCTGGCAACAATGACCCTCTGTCCTAATGGACTCAGCTTGCTGGGAACCTGGTCAGGGCGGGAACGCAGCAGCCATAACCAGTAAGCTGGGTGTCTTTAGGGTAGCAGAGGAGAGAAGCCAGGAAGAAAAGCAGGTGCTAAGGGAGACAGCCACCTGACAGCGTTCTCCTGCCCACAAACCGCGTGCGGTTTACGGACAGGGGATTTC
>CAZBZN010000024.1:0-10922 GCA_964496415.1 Microcaldota archaeon
TCCATATCCCCTGCAAAGACCTAATCCTCGTCCAGTCATTGGTCCTAATCCTAATGGTCCTGTTCCATCAAGTCCTGGCATCAAACCACCTCCATTTTTTGAATTATTATTCAATAAGTGATATGAATTATAATTCATTTAGTATTTAAAGGTTTCGGTTAGCACAGAGTTTAATAAAACAAAAACCTAAGAAAAAAAGCATGTGCGGGATTATTGGTTTTTTTGACTACGATGACTCAGCGCAGAAAACAGTGAAAGGTCTTCAAATAATGAAGAACCGTGGAAAAGATTACTACGGAATAAGTAATGGAAAAGAAACAATCTACTCTAAAAAACTGAGCCAGTTAAAACTTGAAGGCAAGAACGTGATAGGGCATTGCCTTCATGCAATGGTTTCAGTAGTCCCACAGCCTCTGAAAGCAAAAGGCTTCTTAGTCGCTAACTGCGAGATTTATAATTGGAAAAAAATAAGTAAAAAATACAAGTATGACGCGTGTAATGATTCAGAAGCTCTGCTTAAGTTGCTTGATGAAAAAGAGTTAAAAGCTTTAAAAGAACTTGACGGAGTGTATGCTTTTTGTTATTGGAAAAACAACAAAGTAGTGTTATGCCGTGACATAATTGGAATAAAACCCTTATGGTATTCATATGATGAGAAGACAGGAAGGTTTTGTTTTGCATCTGAAAAGAAAGCACTTGAACAGCAGGGGGTAAAAAGAATAGTAGAACTTAATCCTAGAAAGATACTCATTTATGATACTAAAACAAAGAAAATAAGTTTTAGAAAAAGAAGGTTCTTCACTACAAAGCCAGAAGTAAAGGAAAGCGAAGAAAAGATAGTAAACAAGCTTAAGAGCTTAATTATTGAAAGCGTTAAGAAGAGAATAAGTAACCAAAAGACAGGGCTTCTTTTCTCATCAGGGATAGATTCTCTCATAATAGCTAAAGTGCTTAAAGACCTTGGAATAGAGTTTACTTGTTATGTTGCAGGATTTCCTGGTTCAAGAGACGTTGAAGCAGCTGAAAAAGCAGCAAAAGAATTAAGGTTAAAACTAAAAGTTAAAGAGCTTTCACTTCAAGAAGTTGAAGAACTGTTAAAAGAAGTAATTCCTTTAATAGAAGATAATAATGTTGTAAAAGCAGGAGTAGCGGCAACTCTTTTTGCAGCAGCTAAAAAAATGAAAGAAGATGGAGTGAAAGTGTGCTTTTCAGGGTCAGGAGCAGATGAGTTGTTTGCTGGTTACGAAAGACACAAAAAGAGTTATGATGTAAACAAGGAGTGCTTGTCAAGCATTAGGAAGTTCTATGAAGTAAACGCTTACCGGGATGACGTAATAACAATGAATAATAATATTGAACTAAGAGTACCTTTCCTTGACATCAAGCTTGTCAGGTACGCGTTAAGAATTCCTTCAAGCATGAAAATCAGTAATGGCCAGTCAAAATACGTGTTGAGGAAGGTTGCTGAAAGCCTTGGAATACCAAAACACTTGATAAGGGAAAAGAAAGCAGCACAATACGGAAGCAGGGTTGACTGGGCTATTCAAAAGCTTGCTAAAAAGCAAGGAAAAACAAAAGCAGACTACCTGAGGCAGTTTTATGATTCAGGGAACGTTAAACTTGGAGTGCTGTTCAGTTCAGGCAAGGACAGTTGTCTTGCAATGGAAGTAATGATGAAACAAAACTATGACGTGAAGTGTTTGATAACAATAAAAAGCAAAAATCCTCACTCTTACATGTTTCACACTCCTAACATTCATCTAACAGAATTACAAGCAAAAGCCATGAACCTTCCAATAATAATCCAAGATACTAAAGGTGAAAAAGAAAAAGAACTAAAAGACCTGAAAAAAGCGATTAAGAAAGCAATAGAAGAGTATGAAATTGAAGGAATAGTCACTGGAGCATTATATTCTACTTACCAAAGAGACAGAATAGAAAAAATCTGCGACGAGCTTGGATTAAAATGTTTTGCACCACTATGGCATATGGATCAAGAAAAAGAAATGCGTAGAGTAGTGAAAAACTATAAAATCATATTCACTTCAATTTCAGCTTATGGACTTGATGAGTCATGGCTTGGTAGAAGGATAACTGAAAAAGACGTGGAAGAACTTGTAAAACTTAATAAAAAATACGGCATAAACGTTGCTGGAGAAGGAGGAGAGTTTGAAAGCTTAGTGCTTGACGCTCCTTTCTTCAACAAAGAAATAAGAATACTTGACTATGAAATAATTAAAGAAAATGAATTCACTGCAAGAATGGTGATTAAAAAAGCAGAATTAGCAAGAAAACAAGTATTAAAAACCAAAAATACTTCTTAATAGGTATGATAAAAACAGGAATAAGTGAGTTTGACGAGTTAATTGGAGGCGGAATCCAAGCAGGATTCGTTATCTTAATAGAAGGGCCTGTTGGAAGTGGGAAAAGCTTCTTAATAAATCATCTTGCAATGAACGCGATAAAACAAAACCTGAAAATGGTCTACGTCTGCAGCAACTCAAGAATAGGCTATCTAAAAGAGTTCTTTGAAAAAGAAGGAGCAGACGTACTATTTGTTGATTTTTACTCATGGAAAATAAGAGAAACAATCCCAGGAACCATTGGTATAACAACACTTTCAAATATCGCTGAATGCTTAGAAGCAATCAAAAAAGCATGTGAAGAAAAACAACCAAACCTGCTTTTGTTTGACAGCCTAAGTGATGTGATTTTATATAATGATCAAAATGAATTTTTCAAGTGCTTATCAAATTTAGTTGCTTTCCTAAAAAGCAAAAGAATAACTACGGTCATGGTTATTGAAAAGGACCTCCATGATGACAAAGTAATATCACTGGCAGAATACTTAAGTGACGGCGTGATAGAAACAAGAATAAACGAAAGTGAAAGACAATTAAGAGTGCTTAAAATGCTTGGAACAAGCATTCCTTTAAAATGGATTACTTATGAACTAACCCCTGAAGGAATAAAGCTAATTGAACAGAGGAAAAAAGAGATACAACAAGAAATAAAAAAAGCAGAAAAGAGAATAAGACAAACCTCATAATTTTATTTTTTTAAGTAAACAGTGGTTGTTGGGAAAGGAATGTTTATCTTCTCTTTCTTAAACCTCTTTAACAAGTTTTTCTTGAACTTGCTTTCAATCCTCCACCTGTCAGTGAAATCTTTTATCCTAAAGATTACTGTGAAATTCAAAGAATACTCGCCAAAATCACTGAACCTCACTATTGGTTTAAAGTCTTTTACTATCCCTTCGTCAGTTTTCCTGAGTTTTTCAACCTCCTCCTTAAGTATCTTTTCAACCTTATCAACGTCACTGTTATAATCTACTCCTATTGAAAAAATCAAAGAAGTTTCTTTCCTAGGTAAAGAATAGTTATAAATAATCATTTCAGAAAGCTTTGTATTAGGAATAACCACCAAGTAATTGGAAAGAGTTCTAATTCTAGTGGTCCTCCAGCCAATGCTTTCAATAAAACCTTCCTCGCCTGATTCAAGCCTTACATAATCACCAACCCTTATTGGCTTGTCAGCAAGCAAGTAAAACCCTGCAAAGAAAGAAGAAAGAGTATTCTGTAAAGCCAAAGCAACTGCAAGACCAGCTATTCCAAGTCCTGCTAACAATGCTGTAACATCATAGCCAAAGATCGAGAGGATTATTGATATTGCTGCAAAATAAACAAAAGCCCTGAAAACATTTCTTATCACTGGAAGAATCTGCTTGTCAACTTCTGGTCTTTGAACAACCCTCATCAAAGCAAAAGATATTATGAGGTTAAAAGATTCAATTGTAAGCTTAGCGCCTATCAAAACATAAACAACTTTAAACAACAAGTCAACAAGATGATAATAAGCTGAAAAGCTTGGAAGAAAACTAAAACCAACATGCAAGCCAATAACAATAGCAAGCAAAGTTATTGGAAACTGAGTGTTTCTTATAAAAATATCATCAGCCTGCGTCTTAGTCTTCGCAGCTGCTTTTTTCAAAGCTGAAAAGATAACTACATTAAGAACCTTAACAACTGCAAACACTCCAATTACTATCAGTATCAACGTCACTGCTTCTTCAACAGTCAACCCAAAAATCATGAACAAACCACCGTAAAAAACAACACCAAAGGCATTAAAAAAACTAACTGTTTAATCCTGCTTTACCGCAATGGTTTCCTTGCAGTTAGGATTACTGTTTTCACGTCAACAAGACAATCAACACAGCCATTATTCATCACCCTCATGTTATGTGCTCTTTTAAGCTCGTCGCTTTTCAGGTAAATGCTCAGTATTTTCTCCTGCTTTTTTAAAGGCACGCAGCTGTTCTCAAGCCAGTTTCTAACGCTTTTCTGCTTGAGAACATGGAAAGATTCATCAATTACTTCAAAACCAGCTTTTTCAACAAGTCTTCTAAGACTCTTCTCAGTAAACAGGATTCTTTTCTCTTTTAACCTGAATATTTTTTTATAGTACTTTACTGTGTCTTGTGATGGAGGTATTCCTTCAGAAATGACGAACAAGCTTCCTGGTTTAAGAGCATAAAGACATTGCCTTAGCGCTTTTTTTGTTCCTCTTGTAATGTGATGAAGCACAGACCTCATAAAAGCCTTGTTAAAAAACTCTTCTTGAAAAAGAGGTTTTCTAATATCCCATAACACAAAAGCCTTGTTATCTCCCCAGTTTCCTTGAGCAAGCATATGAGGAGAAATATCCACTCCTATTACTTGTTTTGCAACAACTGCTGCTGCGTCAGCTACTTTTCCAGTGCCAGTTCCCACGTCAAGCACAATGTCATCAGGCTTCAAGCAGGCTTTTCTTATAAAACAATCCATGTATTGCTTGTCATTAACCCATTCAAGGTTGTTGAACTTTTCAGCTCTTTTCTGCCAAAACCTTACTGCTCTCATTAAAACCTTCTTAAAACAAAACCAGTTTAAAAAATAAACGTATATAACTTCGACGATTGATGAAAAAAGGTCTTGTTTTAAAAACTTTAAAGCAGTAAGTAATATTCATGATAAGAAAAAAACCAAAAGTCAATTCTTACAAAGCTGAAAGACTTCTTAATTATACAATAAGTCATGGCATGAAAGGATTTTGGGCTGCAAGAAACTACAGGAAAGCAATAAAAATAGCTGATGAAAGAGTTCTTGAAATGCTTGAAAGAACAATAAAAAAAGAAAAAGACCTTAATGAAAAAACAAAACAAAAACTAATAGAACTAGTGAAAATCAGAAGAAACGAACTTGAAAACAAAACAAGAAGAGTAAACCTACGTGACTTAATGAACGCAATGCGTACTGGGAAAATGCCTGACGCTGACTATTATGCAAGAGTGGCAAAAGCAAGAGGGCTCTCTTTAGCGCAAGTAAAAGACATAAAAGCCATGATTAAGAAAAACCAAATAACGAAAAAAGAACTTGAAAAAATAATAAAAAACGAAAAATCAGAAAGGATTAAAAAAGCTCTTCAAAAAGCTGCTGAAAAATGGTTATGAATTCAGTACTCCTCACACTTCAATTGGAAGTAAGCCTTTGGATGACCGCATGAAGGGCATGCTTCTGGTGGTTCTTCACCCTCATGAACGTACCCGCATTTCCTGCAAACCCAATACACTTTCTTCTCTTTCTTGAAAACAGTCCCTGCTTCTACTTGCTCCAACAGCTTCTTGTACCTTTCTTCATGATGCTGTTCAGCTCTTGCAATGGCCCTCAGCCTTGCAGCTATTTCAGGAAAACCTTCCCTCTCAGCCACGTCAGCAAATTCAGGGTACATTTTCGTGTACTCATAGTTTTCCCCAGCTATCGCTGCTTTCAAGTTCTCTGCAGTACTTCCAAGCACTACTGGAACAGGAGACTCTACCCTCAAGTCCACTTCCTCACCAGACTTCTTCAGCAACTCATTTAAAAGCCTGAATAACCATTTAGCATGCTCTCTTTCATTATCAGCAGTCACTTCAAACACTTCTGCTATCTGTTCGTATCCTTCTTTCTTAGCAATCTTAGCATAGAAAGAATAACGATTCCTCGCCATGCTTTCTCCAATGAACGCTTTTGCAAGGTTCTCAATAGTTTCTTTCATCATACCACCTCTTTGAAGTAAATAAGTAATAATCATTAAAAAACATCTAATAAAGGATAAGTATCAACTATTTTTTACCAAATTAGTAAAATAATCATAAAAACAAGTAAAAGAGGCAAAGCCTCTCTTTCACATCTGGTTTAAAATCCTAGTTTTTCTGTCAACCTGCTCAAATGGCCTGTAAAATGTAGCACAGCTATAATAACTACTATTACAGCAACTACAACAGCTCCAATTACTTGTGGATTTGAAGCTAATGCTGACAAATCAGTCATTTCCCCACCTCCAAATTTAGATGTATGAAATAATATTTTCATACATATGTAACAATTAATTATAAAGTTTTCTACTTAAAAAGACTTTCGGCTAGCTCGCTTTTTAAAAATATCATTCATCTCTTTTATTGCTTTTTCAACTTGGTTTTTGGTTATCTGCCATGCTTTTTCAATAGAAACAGAATAATAAATATACTTCAACCTTTTTCCTTCAGTTATTACTCTCCTCTTTATCAACTTTTTCTCTAAAAGAACTTTTATATACTTTCTAATGGTTCTTTCAGTTACATTCATTTGTTTTTTAATTTGGTTTATTGTAAGTTTTTTATTTAAAAGTAATTTGTAAAGTTTAATTTCTGTACTCTTAAAACCTAAAAACAAGAAAAAAGTGTCAAGTATCTTTTCTGGGTTATGTTTCTTTTTCAAATCAACTTTAAACTCTGCTAACTTGTCAATTTTTAACATCATAATATTATTAACTTTTTCTATTATTTAATTCATATGTATGAAAATTATCAAACCCTATTATTAAAAAGCTTGTTTAAAAGGTTTACTTCTTGGAACAAACCTGACTCTTGGCCTTCCTTGCCCTGTTTTTGCTTTCATGTACTTGCTGAACTCACAGCAGCAGTTTTCAATGTTTGAAAGTGAAATCCTTTTAATCGGGTAATCTTTCCAGTAGTAATGCAAGAACTTGAAGTCAAGCCCAAACTCTTCAAAGTACTTGAACTGATTATCACGAAGGAATATCATGGCGTCAAGCTCGTCTTTTGCCTTAAGATCAGGCCAGATGAACCTAAGGCCTCTCTTGCAGCCGTTCCCAGCAACAGCCCAGTCACCGTCCTCGCTGAAAGGAACAATTTTGTTATAAGTCAGGTCAAGAAGTATCTGGTAGCCAAGGAAATCACCTATTCCTGGAACGCTTGATATTACTTCAAAACACTCTTGCATTGAATCAGCATGAGTAACCTCATCGTACAAGTCATCAAGGTTCCTGAACACGTGGTCTATTACTTCCACTATGTTAACGTACTTGTAAGGAGAGCCAGCGAACTTCTGGCCAGTGACTATGAAAGCAGAAGTGAATATCTTCATGCCTTTATTCTTCATCATAGTTAGCTTCTCAAGCAGTTTGCCCTTATCATACTCGTCGATTGTTTGAAAGCCGATGAAGCCAAAAGTCTCTGTCCGGTTAAACAACCTGTACACGAAAACGTTGAAGAACTGTTCCTTCTTACTGCCTTTGTTAAAAATGTGGTCGAACAAGTAGTAAGTGCCAGGGTCAAGTATCCTGTAAACGTTAGTGAACTTGTACTTCTTAAGTATTTCATCATTCGTCCATTCTTCTCTTGGAAGCTTCAGGATATTCCTCCTGTACCAAATCTCCTGCCTCTCTGTGACAAACCAGTAAAACATCCTCAGGTTTTCCTCAGCATCCTCAAAACGCATGAACTAATTTAAAGAAATGCAAGGATATAATGCTAACGAAAAAAGAACAAAATCAACGTTAATGTCTTCTCATAATCCACTGCAAGGCTGCTCTGCAGTCACAGCTTCATCAAACACTTTTCCATCTTATAGCACAGTAGTTACAAGTATAACTATTTTTACTCATCTACAAATATTTCTCTTTTTAATAAAACACTAATCAATTGGGTCACTTTATCTGCTATCTCTTCTTTACTTTCTTTACATTCCTTAGAAAGCTTTTCAATAACATACTCTACTGACTTTAAATCTATCTCGTCTAATAACTTTTTACCTTCCTCTTTAACGACTATAATTGACCCAGGAACACCCATTATATATCCAAAACTTTCTTTTCTAACTCTTAATCTCGGATTATACTTTATCATTCATCCTCACATCCAACCAGATAATCCACATTATAAATCCTGTCATTCGTGCGGGGATCAGAAAAATAACAGCCACCTTCACAATCTTTAAAATAAGGGCATTTCTTGCATTTATCACATAGCCAATCAAACTTTCTAAATTCTTTCAAAGTTTCTGAATTCCAAATCTCTGTTAGAGACTCTTTAAAAATATTTCCAACAACCATTTCAGTAGTCGGACAGATTTTAACATCCCCATTAGGAGTTATAGCACAAAAAGAAAACCCTGCGTTGCATTTATGAACTAAATCTTTATACTCCTTACCTAGAACACATAAAGGTACCATATCAGCAAATGATATATTAACTTTAAAATCCTGGCTGGCTTTCTTCATTAATTCTGCTAACTCTTTAATATCACTTTTCGACAAAGCAAGATCATTGTATTTTTTTCCTGAACCAGATTCAAAAAATCTATTTACAGCTATATTTTGAACATCAAATTTTTCTACAAAAAACTTAATATATTCATATATTTCTCTATAATTGCTTTTGATAGCGGTGAAATTTAAAGTTACTGGGATTCCTTTTTCTCTGATCTTTTTAAGAGATTCAATTGTTTTGAACCAGGCCCCCTTTACTTGAACTATGCTATCATGCTTCTCAGGATTACATGAATGAATTGAAATGCCTATCCCTGAATCAGTTTCCTTAATCACATCTATAATTTTCTCACTTATATTATAACAATTTGAAACTATTCCTGTAAATAACCCTATATCATAAGCATATTCAAAAAGTTCTTTAAGATAAGGATAAAGAGTTGGCTCACCTCCAAAAAAGTTAACTTCAAACACATCCGCTTCTCTTAACCTATCAAGAATTTCTTTATGATGTTCTAAAGAATAAAAATTCTCAGCTTTTCTTTCTCCAGCATAACAAAATTTACATTTCAAATTACAATTATTAGTCACCTCAAAATTAACATACAAGGGAGCTTTTAAGTTAATCATTTCATTAACTTTAAGCTTCTTTTCAAATGCAAAAGAAATTCCCAGCCCCCCTCAACACTTACCAGTCGGCGCACATTTACAATGACAACCAAGACATTTTTTCTTATCACTCATATGTACAGGCAAATCAGAAGATAAGTCTAATTCTTCAATTTTGAAATGGTCAAGAATCCCAAACATACCATCTATTTCACTAATGGATTTCATGCCATCACCCCAATTATATTTTATTACTACTTATTTATAAAACCTCCTAAAATAGCCCCTTATAAAATATTTAATTTAATGCTGCTCTGCACTCACAGCAAGAGGACAACTGATGATCTGCTTCTAACCTCTATTTAATAGCATAAGACCTAATATTCAAACCACCACAAATTTTTATTTCTTCAACATCCTCACAGCAGTGCATAATGGGATCTCTTCTTTTTTGGAAACCTGTATTGCTTCTTCTACCCTGCTCCAAGAACCAAGTTCAGAATAAGCCCATGCTAAAGCAAAAGGCGGGCAGTAAAGCTTTTCTCTCTCCCATAACTCAAGAGCCTTGTCAGCAAGTTCAGGAAACTCTTCTTCCAACTCTTTCCTAAGAACTTCCTTCATAAACACACCCCCTCCTAGCTGCTCTGCAGTAACCTGCTTTATCTTCGTTTTCAGGATACAAAATTTGATCATCCCTTCTAAAATTAATTTTAAGAACCAACATTTCCAAGCTTTCATTTGAAAGATTTGTAAAACTGTGTTTTTCACCTACGTCAACAAAAAGAAGATCCCTTTCAGAGAGTTCAAATACTTTACCTTCAATTTCTGCCCTCACATTACCCCTTGTTATATAAAATATTTCAGAAGTATAGTGATGAGCATGGGGAGGGATCCTTCCTCCAGGAGGTATGATAACATACTGAATTAAATTAACAGATGGGGGTATGTTTTCCAATAACACTCTCTTTTGATAATTCATCTCTCCTTTTCCTTTAATCCATTTGCTTTCATCACTTTTAAAAATTTTCACCTATCCTCACCCACCGTACGAGCTACGCACTCACAGACAAGAGCACAGCTAATGATCTGCGGCTAATTTCATTAGCTATTTCAATTTTTTAAGCTTTCTCTCGATTTCTCTCATCTTCTTCTCAGCATATTCTCTAGCCTCTGGAAGCATGAAAGAAGCTTCTAAATCTCTACGTAACTTCTGTAAGGCTTTCTCCAGTCCTAGGATTTTCACAAGTAATTCAAACCTACCAAAATGAGCCATGTTATCAGCTGATGCTACTATTTTTGCTTCTATTGTTTTTGGTTCAGGTGGTTTTCTTGTTCTATGAGTCTTAATGCAATGGACAATTTTGCTTATTTTCTCTTTGCTCATGTTAATAGAATTAAGAAATTCTTCTGCTTCTTTCGCAGAAGCAACTTCATGAGCTCTCCCCTTATAACCACCAACGGGATGTACTATGTCATGGAGCCACGCAGCAATCTCAACTACTTCCTCATCAGCTTCAGGATAGAAAGAGCAAAGCCACTTACTATGAGCAACAACTAATTTAACATGATGTTTAATAAACCAATCTGGAAGATTTTTCTTCACAAAACCCTTAACTTTTCTAATATCCTTTCTCATCAGTAAAATTAAGAACTTGGCTATTTAAAAATTAGTGCTGCTCTGCACTCAAGATCTTCTTCATACAGCCATGCAGCTGTCTGTCAGCCTGGTGTCGTCATCGCAGCTG
>CAZBZN010000025.1:0-10314 GCA_964496415.1 Microcaldota archaeon
CATCATCAACAATAACCCAGCGACGATTATTTTCATTAAGAACAAATGATAAATCCTTATCAAGTCTTTCCATTAACATTATAAACTTCCCCCTAAGAGAAGTATCACCTATTCATATGTTTTTATAAAAATAACCGTCTCCGTTGATCATATCCATTATGCTCTCCATAGTTGTCTATCCACGGCCCCCATCAGGATAACTTTGTTTTGCACCTAACACCTAGTGAAAAAACTTTCATACCAATCCTTCCCTGTACTTAATGTGATGAATCTATATATGCACTCACGCTGTAATTATCACCATACCTATCAATATAGCCATAGTCATCATACTCAATCATGTAACTGCAAACTTTACTATTTTTACTGTTGATTGAAAAAATTTTCATAACATCACCTCTACAAGTATTTACCACCATTTAATTATTTAAAATTTTCTGCAGCGATAAAAAGATAACTTCACGTATATTGTAAATAGAAATCGCAGTTCCTAAAAAAGATTTTTCTTAAAAGACTTTGGTTCTCTAACCCATTTTATTAAAAAAACTAAAAGTGGTGGGCCCACTCGGACTCCCGGAGGAGCTGCGTTTTCCCCAGCGTTAGGCAACAAGCGTAGCATTGTTGCCTGGGGGTTAGAAGGGGCGCAGCCCCTCTTTCGAACCAAGGACCTCCGGTTGTCTTAGGCAAAACCCAGCAACCGGAACTGTGCTAGAGCGTGCCATATAAGACCGGCGCTCTAACCTGACTGAGCTATGGGCCCTTTTAGTGTTATACTTTTGCTCTTTGCTTAAATTTAAAGTTTTTCATGAACACCAGCAGCGTTATGATTAATAAATGATTATTTTGTTATTTTTAACATGATTGGTATTACTGAACTTATAGAAATACTTGCTTTTTTAATTTCACTTTCATTTTCAATAATAATCTTAAGTAGGTTTTGGATTACTCTTGACTTAAAAAAGTTCGTTATGGGGATTTCTTTCTTAATCGGCGGAGTTTCTACAGCAAGCGCATTTTTATGTAACTCCATTAATACTTTATGTTATTTAAAATACTCTGCTTCTTTAGTTATTCCTTTAGGATTACTTGCAGCTGCTTTAATGATTTTGACGAGGTATGAAAAACAAATTGCTTTACTGTTTTCTTTAGGAGTGATACTTTCTTTAGTCTTACCTCATAATGAATACAAATTGTTAAGGATTCTTTTTTCATTTAGCTCAGCTCTTGCAGCAGCTGCCTTGTTTTTGATAACTTACTTAAAAACTCATGAAAAGAAACTCTTGTATTTGATTCTTTCAATAGCTTTCTTTACCATTAGCCCAGTATTTTACCTTACTGGACTAGGTTTCTTTATTCATTACTTATTTATCATATTAGGGCTTTCAATAATGTTCGTAATCTTCTTAAAGTGATCGCATGAAAAATATTAGCTTTGAATTAAGACGTAATCTTTTTCACCTTATCTTTGGATGCTTGCTTTCATTGATAGTCTTTTTCGGAGACCAAAAGTTCTTAGTTCCGTTTTTTTCAGGATTAGTTGTTTCAGGAGTTGTTATTTCAAAAGCTATTGAAAAAAGACCTGTTCCTATTTTGTCATGGTTTGTTGAAAAATTCGGGAGAAAAGACGAGCCCCCTGGAAGAGGAGCAATAAACTTCCTCACTGGAGTATTAATTTCTTTGTTGTTTTTTGATCCAAAGATTGTTTTTATAGGAATCTTAGTGCTTTCTTTTGATGATAGCTTTTCAACAATAATCGGAATCAGTTTTGGAAAGCATAAGATAAGAAATAACAAAACATTGGAAGGATTTTTAGGAGGGTTCGCAGCTGCTTTATTTGTTTCCTGCATGTTCATCCCGCTAACAAAAAGCATTTTAGTATCTCTTGTTGCTGCAGTAATAGAACTTTACGCTTTCCTTGATGATAATCTTTTAATTCCAATCAGTGCTTGTATAGTAATCTCTTTAACATAAGTTTTTATAATCAAAGAGCTTGTAAAAAACAAAAGTGAAGCCTTATGAAACTACGTAAGCAAGAAGTGCTTGAAGCAGTAATAATCATTGGATTGTTTTTGATAGCTTTTGGAATAAGAGCCATTCCTTCTGATAAGTTTCAAAACATTTATGGGTTTGACTCTTACTGGTCTGCGAGAATGACTAAATACATTATTACTGGGGAAAAGCCAGGATGGCCTTTTGTTCCAATGAATGATACTGTCACTGACTATCCTTGGGGAAGGATTGATTTTCCTGCTCTTGAAGTGGGATATTGGAGTATTAATGCTTTAGGCTACTGGCTTGCTGGAGGCGGAAGTTCTTTTGACTATCACTTGTTCGGAGTGGTTGCTTCATGGCTTAATGCTTTCTTAGCTTCGCTTGCGATCCCATTTATTTACTTGTTCGGCAGGAAAGCTTTTGGAAGAATAACTGGTTTTGCTTCCGCGTTGTTTTTAGCGTTTTCTCCAGGGCACTTGTTTTACTCTGTTTACGGTCATGCTGAAAACGATGGTTTTGGATTATCCTTGTTTTTCTTAGCATTGTTTTCTTTCGTGTTAATGGTTAAAGAAAAAAAGAAAAAATACGGGTTGTTTTCATTATTCATTTTCTCTTGGCTTTCTTTAGTATGGCAGTCTTATAATGTCGCAGTACTTCTTATTTCTGGAACAGTGATTGCTTACTTCATTTACGCAGCTCTCTTAAGCAAGTTTGGGTATTACAAAAACTCTGAGTCAAAAGCAGAGAAAAGAAAGTGGATGATTAATTCTTTAGCATGGGTCACTCCTTCTGTAATAATTAACTACCTATTTACTGGAAAAGAAGGCTTTGGAACTATGGCTCTCCCAGTATTACTAGTTGGGATGGGTATTGCTTTGATAATTGAAGCTTTTTGCTTTAAGAAAAAACCATTGAAGGATTATAAGAAAATAAGTTTGTTTTTAGCAGCGTTTGCAGTAATTGGAGTATGGTTTTACGGAGCAGCTTTAGTAAAAGCTCCTTTAGGATTCTTCTTACAATTCGGAAATGAAGGCAAACTCCTTCCTTACGAGCAAAGAATGCTGCAAACAATTGCAGAACAAAACCCAGTGCCTGGGAATAATTTCTTTGAAAGAATAAGTACTCTTGAAGGCAACTTTGGGTTTAACATTTGGCTTGCTTTCATAGGAGGATTGATAGCTTTAACAAAACTTTTTGTAGTGCCTTTCCTTAGAAAGGACTTTGACCACGAGTGGGATATAATGGCTTTTGGATTAACTTTCTTCTCTCTTTGGTTCTTAACTCAAAAGTCAATAACTTTGTTCTTCCTTTCAGGAAGCATTGCTTTTGGAGCAGGGTACTTCTTTGGTTCTGTTAAAAAAATCATTGACTACTTCATCAGGAAACCTGAATGGAAGAATTATAATGCCTGCTTAAGCATAATAGTAATAGGTTTTATGACTGCTTCTTCTTTCTCTTACTTCACGGTGATAACTGAAAACGCTAAGTCAATGTCTTATGATGTTTATCCTGAATGGTTCGAGCTCTTTGACTGGATCAACAAGAACGTTCCAAAAGGTTCTGTAATGACTGCGTGGTGGGATTACGGGCACTGGCTTAACTACTTTAACGGTGACAAAATTTACACAAGCCTTGACAATATTCAGGACAGAAAAGACATAATCTACACCGTAGCAGCAGCATTCACTCACACTCCTAAATGCGGAATTGACCAAACTACTGGGACTTATTATTGTAACTCAACAGAACAAGCTTTAGAAGAAGCTGAAAGAGAATCCCTTTCACTGCTTAAGCCTTTAGGAACAAACTACATCATCGTTGATTATGAGATAATTGCTGGAACTACTGGTGGAAAGTTCGGTGCTTTAGAACACATTGCAAACAACCAAATAGGTTGCGTGATGAGTTTTGATTGTAAGAAAACAGAAAACTATTACCTCTGCCCAATAGGAAGGATCAACACTGGAGAACAAGCCGGCTTTGCATTAACTCCTGAACAATGGGAGTTGTTGAAAAACACTTCTTGGCCAGGGTTAGTAGTAACAATTCCTGTCTATGGTTTTAACTCAAACCAGAAAGTAGGGGAAGTGAAAACCAGGTGGTTTGCCAAAGACACTTCAAGCGGAAAGCACTTGTTATTCGGAAGCGGGACAGCTTGCGGTAATTACTTCTTCCAAGGAGGAGCAAACCCAAGCAGTCCTGTCATTTATTCTTTCATTCACAGGCTTTACTTTAATGACCCCTCATTAAAACATGTTGAAAAAGTATTTGATAATGGTTGGATAGTGGTTTACAAAGTAAACTGGGAGGGGATTCCTGACCCTGAAGAATTCACTTACTGGACTAAAACTAATTCAGTGCTGTGTACTGGAGAAGCTTCTGAAAGATGCAAGTTAGGAAAGCTAATAAAGTGAGTTAATATGCCTGCTTTAAGCCTTGGATTACTTGTGGCACTCGTCACTCCATTGATTATTGGTAAGAAAATAATCAAGTACTTAAAAGCAGTTGGGATAGTTGGAATAGACCAGCATAAAAAAGACAAGCCAGTGATTGCTTCTTCAGGAGGAACAATAGTAGCTACTGGTGTCTTTTCAGGACTATTGACTTTCATAGCTTTATCTGTCTTTGTTACAAAAGCAAACATAAACTTGCTTAACTTAATGGCAGCCTTGCTTACAGTACAAACGATTACTGTTATTGGTTTTCTTGATGACATCTACTTAAACAAGAAACCTGAGAAAGACAAGAGCGGGGAGATAATGCTTAGAAGAGGATTATCCCAGCTTGAAAAAACAGTTCTTTTAATTCCTGCAGCAATTCCATTAATGGCAGTGAATGCTGGAGTCTCTTCAATGATACTGCCTTTCATAGGAAAAGTGCAATTCGGATTACTGTACCCATTGATTTTAGTACCAATAGGCGTAGTATGCGTTGCCAGCGCAGTGAACATGCTTGGAGGGTTTAATGGCCTGGAAGCAAGCATGGGAGCAATAGCTCTTACAGGAATAGGCGTGTTCGCGTTAATGAATAACTCGGTTGAAGCAGCAGCAATAGCATTAACAGGAGCAGCTGCATTAATTGCTTTCCTAAAGTTTAATTTCTACCCAGCAAAAGTACTCCCAGGCGACTCATTAACTTACCTCATAGGGGCATTGATAGCCTCCTCAGTGATAATCGGGAACATTGAAAGATTCGGAGTAATAGTCTTCACTCCTTGGATAATAGAAGCCTTCATTAAAGCTAAGCAAAGATTCAGGGCAACTTGCCTTGCAAGAGTTGATGAAAAAGGACTGCTTCATCCAAAGAACGATAAAATAGAATCTCTTACTCACCTGATGATGAAACTGTTCCCTCTAACTGAAAGAAGAATAGTAGTTCTGTTTGCTGGAATTGAGGCTTTGTGCGTTGCAATAGCCTTCGTGTTATGCTAAAGGAAAGGGGTATCCATGATAATAGCATTTAGTGGTTTAGGAGGTAGTGGAAAAACACTACAAGCAAAGAAATTAAAAGAAGAATTTGAAAAGGAAGGAAAAAAAGCAAAACTCATTCACTTATCAGAGAAGTTTAGGTTGATAAACTTAGTTAAGAAAAACACTAAAACAAAAAGCACTTGGAATGTTGACTTGAATCCTGGAATCATTAAAAGTATAAAATCACTTCTCATGTCAGTTTATTACGTGCTTCATAGTTGGGGGTTTTATTTCTCAACTAAACGAAAAACAGTTATCCTTGACAGGTACTATGATGATTTTTTAGTAGGCTTGTACTACAGAAAAAGAATTCCTAAGAGCCTGCTAAAAGTAATGCTCAGGTTAATTCCAAGACCAGATCTTCATTATTACGTAAAAGTAACTCACTTAACTGCTTATGAAAGAAAAAAAGAACACCCTAAAAAAGTAATAAAAGCAGAAGAAACAGCATATGACGAATATTTAAAACTCAACAATAAAGTGATAATAATTAATGGTGAAAAAAGAGAAAAAGAAGTATTTAATCAGATAGTTTTTTTCACGGACAAGCCTAAAAACCTCCTTCCAGAAGAATTTGCTGTTCAAAGAAGCTTGTTTGAAAAAAAATGCCCTCACTTCTCGGTTGACATCGCTGATAAAATGATTGAATATGCTAATGCAAACAAGTGTTTATATCAACTTTACTTATTGTTCAAGAAAAACAAAATAGGATGCAGCAAAGAAAGCAAACTGGATGAATACTTTAGTGAAAAGCTTAAAAAGATAAAAAGAACTATTGAGTATGTGAAAAAAAACTATAAAGAGGCTATAATAATAAAGTCTCTTGAAAAAGATGCTGACCTCGGAGAAGACATTGATTTACTAATACCAACAGGCGAAATCAAAAAAGAAGAAATCCAAATACCAGGAGGACTTCCTTTAGATATTCACTATTCTATAAACTATGATGGGATCGTCTTCCTAAAGGGAATGGAAAAAAAGATCCCTTTTGATGAATTAAATTACCTTGTAACAGTTGCACATGCTGTTTTTGAGGCGGGAACTATCACCTTAAATGATGTTCTTAAATCAAAAAACAAAAAAGTAAGCAAAAGAATTAAAAAAATGGTGGATGAGGACGGGTGGATTAATGCCTTAGAATACTTTGAGGAAAAAACAAAAAAAAGATACCAAAGATATCCAATATTTATACCACTCCCTTTAGTAATAAGTTTTAAAACAAAAAAAATCATTAACAACCTTACCAAGAAACAAGGCATTGGAAAAAACATCATATTTTCACAAATAAAATCACTTGCAAATATCTGGTATGCTCACGTCAGAAGGAGGATAACTTACTATGAAAAAAGACTCTAACAAGAACATAGCCATGTATTCTGGAAGAGCGATTTCTGATGAAAGTCCTGTATGCAAAAAAGCAATTGAACTGCTAAAATTAAAAAGTGGTGACGTGTTACTAGACGCTGGATGTGGAGCAGGAAACCTGTTAGTACTTGCTGAAAGAAAAAAGGTAAAAGTGGATTTACATGGCATAGATATATCAGAAACCAACATAAGGATTGCTAAAGGAAGACTAAAAAAAACTAAACTAAAAGTAGGTAACATTACTAAACTTCCATACAAAAGTAAAAAATTTAACAAGATAGCAATAATAGGAGTATTATTATATCTTACAGAAGAAGAATTAGAAAAAGCTGTAGAAGAAACTAACAGGGTCAGTTCACAAAACGCAGTAATAGTAATAAGAAACAACCAACCCTTAAATTATATTGGCAATAGAATAAAATTAATCCTCAGCATGCTTAAAGGGAAAAAAATAACTTTTACTGACAGGTATTACCATCCAAACAAAATAATCTCTTTATTTGAAAAAAAAGGATTTAAATTAACAAGATTTGAAATAACAGCCGAGAAAAAAATAATAGACTGCAACCCAATACTAAGAAAAATTTTTGGAAGTGCTTGGTATATTTTCAGAAAGGGTGACTAAATGAAAAAAATAATTTTTAACCTTAACTTTGATGACTTCCACCCGCAGAATTCAAAGTATGGGGATTTTGGTGGAAATAAAGAAGGACTCTTTTCTTACATCAACGAATTGATCACCGAATACCCAAAAATAAAAATAACAATGTTCACTGTTCCCAACTGGATTGACAAACCTGATGATCTGTTAGTAATTAAAGGAATAAAATACTTGCTAGGATTAAACTTTAACAATTCTTGGAAAGGGGAACCTTTTAGAATAGATAAGCATCCTGAATGGGTTGAATGGGTTAACGAGTATGTTAAAAAAGGAAACTTAGAAATAGCAATTCATGGTTTATATCATCATAAGGATAATACTTTTAGGCATTCAGCTGAATTTGAAGGTCTTGAATACGATGAATGCCTAACACGGCTTAGAAAAGCAGAAGAAATAATGAAAGAAGCTGGATTGAAGTATGTACGTGGTTTCAGACCTCCTGGATGGGGAATTAGCGGTGGCCTTTTAAAAGCTCTTAAAGATTTAAAGTTTGAATTCGTGTCCTTGTTTGGTACTCCTTATAAACTTACTAACATATTTGAAATTGAAGGACTAGTAAACATTCCTCAAAATTATAGCATCTTAGAACCTGCTGAAGAGGGGTTAAGAATAGCACAAAAGTATGGGAAAGTTTACGCTAAAGGACATTACTCTCCAAGAAACGGAAGAGAAATTATTCCTAATGGATTAACTAAAGAGAACTTTAATAACCTCAAAACTTTGTTAGAAAGACTATCAGAAAACTATAAGTTAAGGTTCTTGTCAATGAAAGAGATAGCTAAAGAGTATAAAAGAGGTCGTCTTAGATGAAAAAAAGATTCAGGGAAATGGGAAAAAATAAGTATAACCCCATAGAAGAAAAAACTGTAAAGTTTTTATCTTTAAGAATTGCAAGGCTCTTGAAAAATGTTAAAATAATCACTCCTAATAGAATCTCAATCTTCCGTCTCTTATTAGCGCTTTTAATAGCTTTTCTAATTACAAAAAAAGAACTAATAATATCAGCAGTGCTTGTTTATTTTTACTTCATGCTTGACAAACTTGATGGTGACCTGGCTAGAATCAGGAAAACAGAAAGTAATTCCGGCGCATTCATTGACTCAATTATTGACAACTATTCTTTCATCATGTTAACAATAGCAGCAGCACTTGAGGCAGGAGTTACTAATCCCATCATTATAAGCATGGCTGTTACCTGTCCGATACTTTTTTTCTATCATTATTTTGGCCGTACTATTCACTTGGATACTGATTCAAAAAGAGTAAAAAGAGTGATGGAAAATTCAAGACTAAGGACTTTATTTGCTTTTAGCTATGGAAAATTGTACTTGTTGCTAATTGCCTGCTTATTGCTAAACATTCTTTATTATTTCTTATTAGTACTTGCATTACTTCAAGCGTATGTAATACTTTGGGTAATAGTATACGTCTATAGAGGGGTGAAAAATGAAAAAAAAGCCTTATCTTGAAATTCAGCTTGAAAGCTTAAAAAACCCAAAAATAAAGAAATGGAGAGAAAAAGTCCAAGCAAAGTTTCTTCCGCAGTTCTATGAGTTTACAGGGTTAGATTTATCAAAAATGAAAGTGCTTGTATGCGCTTGTGGTTCTGGATTTGAAGTTGAGCCCCTTCAAACTGAATGTAAAGAACTCTTGGGCATTGATATTGACAAAGAAAGTGTCAAATATTGCTCTAAGAACTTCAAAGGAAAATTTATGGTGGGTGATGCTGAAAACCTGAAATTTAAAGATAATGAATTTGATTTAGTGGTCTCTTGTTACACCCTTGAACATGTCAACAACTGGAAAAAAGCACTGCATGAAATAATAAGAGTTGGAAAAAAAGCTTACATTAAAGTCCCTAACGGATTCTATCCTGACAACCATAAACCCGAAGAAAACGCTAAAAAAATAAACCCCTTTGCTTTTGTAAAAGAATGTAAAAAGTACGGAAAAATAAAAGTTTCATGGGGTCCTTTTTACTGGCTTAAACCAACAGTAACTGTTTACTTAGAAAAATATAGCCTGGGTGAAGTTTGATTGATGTTTAAAAAAAAGAAGTTAGTTTCAATAATTATCCCAACATGGAATAATGAAGATGTAATAAAAGACTGTTTAGAGAGTTTAAGAAATCAGACTTATAAAAACATAGAAATTATAGTTATTGATAATTTTTCAAAAGATAAGACTTTTGAAATTGTAAAAAAGTATGGTGCAAAAGTTAAAAGGTTAAGGAGTAACATTTCTCAAGCTAGAAATGAAGGTGCTAAAATAGCTAAAGGGGAAATTTTAGTTTTTACCGACTCTGATTGTGAGTTTCCAAAGGATTATATTGAAAAGATAGTTAAAAAGATGAAAAAGTTTGATCTTATTGGCGGGAGAGATATTACAATTCCTTTTAATAAAAAAAGCTTAACTCTTCTAGAAAGAACTTCTACTTTGGTTGAGGACTTAAGAAAACCAAAAACACCTATGCAAGTTGTCCATAGGATAAAAGCATGTAATTTAGCTATTAAGAAAAAAGTTTTTGAAAGTGTGAAAGGTTTTGATAACAGACAGGTTGCTTTAGAAGAGCCTGATATTTCTTTCAGAGTTCTCAAAAAAGGTTATAAAATTTCTTTTGAACCAGACATTTTTGTTTATCATAAGAGAAGAACAACCTTAAAAGGGCTATTCAAACAGATGAAAAGAAATGGTGAAGGTAAGGCAACACTTTTACTGAAGCATGGGAGAGCTTTAATGAGAAAAATTGATTATTTTGTGGTAAGTTTTCCAATAGTGACAATTATTTTATTCTTGCTGTCTTTTTATAACATATCATTTTTATTG
>CAZBZN010000026.1:0-2715 GCA_964496415.1 Microcaldota archaeon
CCCCTGTCCGTAAACCGCACGCGGTTTATGCCAGCTTTTTGAAGCTGTATGGGCCCACCCGGATTTGAACCGGGGATCTCCGCCGTGTGAGGGCGACGTCCTAACCACTAGACCATGGGCCCTTATTTTCTTCTCCTTTTTCTTTTCGTCACTTTTTTCATAAGTTCTATTCTTTCTTCTTGTTTTGGTCTTACTGCTTCAAGCACTCCCCACTTGGTTTCTTTTACTTTTTTTGCAAGTTCATTTACTTCTTTAACTAATCTTGGAACAGATGGTGGTATTCTTCCCTCTTTTTCTCTTTTTTCTCTTAATTTTCTAGCAAGTATGTATTTTTCTAATGTCTTTTCTTCTTCGGTTAGTTTTCTATTTCTGTCTATTTTTTTGAATTCTTCAGCAAGAGCCATTTTTTCTAAAAGATCTTCTGCGTGGTTTTTAATATAATTCATCCAGTGGATTACTTTTGACCCGTCAGGTAAGATCTTGTTTGCTTTCCTTTCCATTTCTTTTTTAAGTGCTTTTTCAAATTCTGCTCCTGCTCTTACTTCTTTGACTAGCCCTTCTATTATCTCTTCCAGTTCTTCCATTGTCATTTTATCTCTTCTAGCTTCTTTTTCCGCTTGTTCTTCCCATGGGTCTCCCATTTTAACGCCTCTTAGTGTTTTGTAGATAGCCCCGGGCGGATTTTCATGAGGGACTGCGCTTGCCCCAGCGTTAGGCAATTAAGCATAGTGCATGTTGCCTGGGGGGTTAGAAGGGGCACAGCCCCTCTTTCGAACCGCCGTCTGCGGGTCCAGAGCCCGCCATCCTTGGCCACTAGACTACGGGGCTAAGCCATACGCGGCTTGCGAGTAGGTAAGGGGATTTTCGCTATGCTTCAATCCCCCGTACTGCCGCGTTAGTTTTATGGTTATCATGCGTTAAATAGTCTTTTTAACCTTTGTGTTATTAAATTCTTTTCATGATCTTTTCAGTGCTGGGTAGTAAAGGACTTGCTGGGAGCCTTGGTAAGAAAGGTACTGTTAGTGATGTTGCTTTGTATAATACTATTAATTCAGGGCAGTTGTTTAGTTTTGTGGAGCCAGTGCTTTACCCTGACAAGCTTGCTTCCATGTTAGTTGCCGCTGCTATGAGTGATTTTTCAATAGTGCATGTTTCTCCTGAAGTGATGAATTACCAGCTTGGAGAAGCAATAATCGTTCTTAACTATTTGAAAAAAGAGGGTTTTTTCGTGCTTGATGGAGTTGTTGAAGAACAAGTGAAGCCTTTAGTTAAAGGTTCAGCGCTTGGGGATTATGACTTTGTTGAAAAAGAAAATGCAAAAGTTTGGGAGAAGGTTCTTTCTTTTAATATTGATGAAAGGCAGGGTCCTGTTAAAGTTTTAGTGGATCATTCTTTTCAAGTGAAGGGGGTAGGTACTGTCGTGCTAGGAAGCGTGAGACAAGGTGTTGTCAGGAAGTATGACAAGCTTTTTGCTTACCCAAGCAGTAAAGAGGTTTTAGTTAAGTCCATTCAAGTTAATGACGTTGAGGTTCAAGAAGCAGGGACAGGTTCAAGGGTTGGTCTTGCTTTGAAAGGGGTTAGTGTTGAGGAGGTTCCGAGAGGAACAATCATCACAGAGCAAGGGGCAGTTGATGTTGTTGATGAGCTTAAGATAAAGTTTGAAAAGAACCCTTTCTTCAAAGATGAAGTTCCAAGAAACATGATGACTTCTGTTGGTTTACAGAACGTCAGCTGTGTTTTTGAAGAAGACAAGTTGTTTTTTAATAAGAAGATTGTCTTTAACAATGATGTGGTGATATTATTTGAACCAAGCAGGAAGATTAGGATAGTTGGAGGTGGTTGGGTTGAAGTTTGATGGGGTTGAAGTTTTTTGGCTTGGGCATGACTGTTTTAAGTTAAAGTTTGAGGATTTAGTGGTTTATACTGATCCTTTTGAGTTAAAAGAAGGAGAACCAGCTGACTTAATTCTTGTTTCCCATGAGCATTTTGACCATTGTGACTTGGATAGCATAAGGGTCATAAGCAAAGATGGTACTGAGATAGTTGGTTCTGAAGGTGCTGTGAGAAAGATTGGAAAAGGCAAAGCATTAGAGGAAGGAGAAGAAATAGAAGTCAAAGGAGTAAAAATAAAGGCTGTTCCTGCGTATAATGTTAATAAGTTCCGTGCTCCTGGACAGCCTTTTCATCCAAGAGGTTTAGGGGTTGGTTTTGTTTTTGAGTTAGGAGGGCTTAAGTTTTATCATGCTGGGGATACTGACGCAGTTCCTGAAATGAGTGCTCTTGCAGAAGAAAATGTTGATGTTGCAATGCTTCCTATTAGCGGGGTTTATGTAATGACTGAGGAAGAAGCTTTGAACGCTGTTGGAATGATAAAACCAAAGAAGGTAATTCCAATGCATTATGGGTCTTTGGAAGGTGTTGGCGGGGATCCTGAAAGGTTTAAAGAGTTGGTTGAACAGAAGTTTGAGGGAATTGAGGTTGTTATTCCTTCCAAGAGTTGAGGAAGTCAACCATCTTTTGAAGTCCCTCTTTTATTCTTTCTTCTGGTTCTGAAACAAAAGTGAGTCTAAGATGCTCTTTTCCGCTTGGTCCAAAGTATTTTCCTGGGATTACTACTACTTGTTTTTCTTTTAATAAAGCGTCAGCGAATTTTTCTTCGTCTTTTAAGTATTCTGAAAAGTTAGGGAAGAAGTAAAAAGCACCGTGAGGGAGACT
>CAZBZN010000026.1:2725-8650 GCA_964496415.1 Microcaldota archaeon
GACTATGTGGAATCCCATGTTTTTTTAGTTCTTCATGCATTACATCTCTTCTTTTTTTGTAAGTTGGGATCACGGTTTCTTTTATGTATTTTTCTCTTACTTCTGCTTTGTTTTCAAGAAACTTTTGCACGAGCATTTGAGATAACTTTGATGGGGTAAGGCTTGTTGCTTGTTTTATATTAGATATTTTCTTAATAACTTCTTTAGGACCATAAGCATATCCTATTCTTGCTCCTGGAATACTGGCAGATTTTGAAAAAGAACAGCATGTTATTGTGTTTTCATACCCACCGAATTTTCTAGAGTTTATAAACTCTCCTTCAAATATGATATGCTTGTATATGTCATCTGTTATCAGCCATATGCCTTTATCTTCACATATTTCTACTATTGCTTTTATTGTTTCTTTTTTCTGCACTCCTCCTGTTGGATTATCAGGAGAAATTAATATGAATGCTTTCGTTTTTTCGTTAATCATTTCTTTTAATTTCTCAGTGTCTATTTGGAAGTCTTCTTCCCAAGAAATTGGTATTCTTTTTTGCACCGCCCCCATTAGTTTTATTGGTTCAGGATAGCCTAAATAACATGGGTCTGTGGTTATTATTTCATCTCCAGGGTTTAGGATTGCTGCAAAAGTATCAAACAATGCTTCAGTTCCACCTATAGTGATTATTATTTCGTCAGGCTGTATGTCTACTCCTTCATTGTATTTTAAGTCCTCTGAAATTAGTTCCCGTGTTTTTACAAGGCCTTCTGTTGAACAGTATTCCAAGGTTTTTTTAGGTTCTGTTTTTAGTTTTTCAATTAAGAACTCTATTATTTCTTTTGGAGGTGTTAAAGAAGGAGCTCCTCCTCCAAAGCTGATTATTTGTTTTTCAAAACTTGCTTTTTCAAGCAGTGAAGCTATCCTTCTTATAGGTGACGATACGTATTTTTTAGCTCTTTCAGAAATTTCTGGCAATCAATCACCTCTTTTTTCTTCTGCTTTTGCTATTATTATTCTTGTTTTTTCAATTGCATCCGGGTTTACAGATATGCTGTCAATGTAATTGTTTACCAAAAACTCAGTGAATTCAGGATACTGTGATGGAGCTTGTCCGCAGATGCTTACTGTTTTCCCATGCTTGTGAGCTGTTTTTATTAAGTGTTTTATTGCTCTTTTTACTGCAAGGTTTCTTTCATCAAATTCTCCCATTTTAGCAAGTAATGCTGAGTCACGGTCTACTCCTAAAATTAACTGCGTCAAGTCATTTGACCCTATTGAGAATCCATCACAATAATTCGAGAATAAGTCTGCTAAGAAGATTACTGAAGGAACTTCAGCCATTAAGAATACTTTGAAGTTTTTTGATCTTTCTAAGCCTTCTTCTTTCATTATTTCAAGAATTCTTTTTAGTTCTTTCAGGTTTCTTACGAATGGAAGCATTACCCATAGATTTTTGTATTTTTTCCTTACTTTTTTAACTGCTTTTAACTCTAACCTGAAAGCTGGTTCATATTCTGGGGAAATGTATCTTGAGCATCCTCTCCAGCCAAGCATTGGGTTTTCTTCTATTGGCTCGTATTTTTCTCCGCCTTTTAGGTTTCTGTATTCATTGGTTTTGAAGTCTGAAAATCTTAGAATCACTGGTCTTGGATTAAATGCTTTTACTACCTTTTCTATTCCTTCAGCAAGCTTGTTCACGAATATTTTTTCTCTTCCTTGTTCTATCAAGTGTAATGGGTGTTCTTTTACATAAGTAGCTATTATGAATTCTTCTCTCATCAGTCCTACTCCGTCAACTGGTTTTTTAGCAACCTTGTCAGCTATTTCAGGAACTCCGAGGTTTACGTAGAGTTTTGTTTTTGTTTTAGGAAGTTTTTTGAACTCCTGAATTGCTTCTGTTATCTTTACTTTACCAAGTAATACTTCTCCTTTTGCACCGTCAACCGTGACTATTTGCCCTTCTTTGAGTTTTTTGGTAGCTTCTCTTGTCCCTACAACGCAAGGAACTCCAAGTTCTCTTGAAACTATAGCAGCATGAGAAGTAACCCCGCCTTTGTCAGTGACTATTGCTGCTGCTTTTTTCATCGCAGGAACCATGTCAGGATCAGTCATTTCAGTTACTAAAATGTCTCCTTTTTTGATTTTTCCAAGCTCCTTTTTTGATTTTATTATTTTTACTTTTCCAGAAGCTATTCCTGGAGAAGCAGGAAGACCTTTTAGGATTACTTCCCCTTCTGCTTTTTCTTTTTCAACGTTCCTTTTTTGACTCCATACGGTTTCTGGTCTTGTTTGAAGTATGTACAAATGTCCATCTGAGTGCTTCGCCCATTCAATATCCTGAGGGCAGCCATAATGTTTTTCAATTTCTAAACCGTATTTTGCTAATTGTATTATTTCAGAGTCATCTAACACTGGTTTTGTTTGCTTTTCTTTTGGCACTTTTTTCTTAACAGTCCCGCCTGTTTTTTTATTCACTAACATTACTTCTTTTTTTGACACGTGCTTTTCAATGATTTTCAGGGTTTTTTTGTCAACCACAAAATTGTCTGGGGTTACTATCCCTTGTACAATGAATTCCCCAAGACCCCAGCTTCCTTCAATCATTATCTTTGACTCGTCACCGTTCCTAACATCAAGCGTGAACATTACTCCAGAACACTGTGAGTCAATCATTTTTTGAACAGCAGCGCTTAATGCTACTTTTTCATGAGCAAAGCCTTTCTGTTCCCTGTAAAAAATAGCCCTGTCAGTGAACAAGCTTGCATAACACTGTTTTACTTTTCTTATTACATTTTCAGCTCCTTTAACGTTTAAGTAAGTTTCTTGCTGTCCTGCAAAAGAAGCTCCTGGCAGGTCTTCAGCAGTAGCAGATGACCTTACTGATACAAACCCTCCTCCGATTCTTTTGTAAGCTTTTTTGATTTCGTCACTTAGTTCCTTAGGCATTTTCGCTTTTATTATCATCTGCCTTATTTTCTTTCCTGTTTTTTGCAATTGTTTAGTGTTTTTCACATCAAGGCTTTCTAATTCTTTTTTTATTTTGGGCCAGAGCTTGTTTTTTTCCATAAAAAACCAATAAGCTTCTGAAGTAGTAGCAAACCCATAAGGTACAGGAACCTTTACTCTTGTAGTCATTTCCCCTAAGTTTGCGCTTTTTCCACCAACTAGACTTACGTCTTCTTTAGTAATCTCATCAAAGAACTTGACAAATTTCATGCTCATAACTACTCTGCACTGCTTTATATCTTTTACTTTTTAATTGGTTTGAAGACGCAGAACTCACGGGCTATTATTCTTTTTCTTCCTTTTTCTCTTTCTTCATCGACAACTGTCTTCCTCAGTTTTTTCTTTTTTTCTTTTGGAAGGTCTTCAAATAAGTCGACTAACCTAAACCCTTTAAATCTTTTATCCACGTACACTCTTCCCTTTCCAAAACTAATGCATGGAAGAGTAATTGCTATTAGCCCTTCTTTTTTAATGATTCTGTAAGCTGAGTTGAAGAACTCCTTGTAAAGGCTTGTCAGGTAAGAGATTATTTCTTCAGCGTCTTTTTTTGGAATGCTTTCTTTAAGCAATGGTCCAAAATCAGGCTCTGTTGCTATTGCTTCAATGCTTTCTTTTTTATAGCATTTTTCAAGTTTTCTAGCATCACATGTTTTTACTTCAAACTCCACGTTTAAACCATACTTTTCTTTTACCCATGAAAGGTTCTTCTTAGCTTCTTTTACCCTTAAGGAGTCATTGTCACTCATTAAGATTTTTTTCACTCCTAAGAGCATTGCCTCTTGCCCAATTGTTCCTGTGCCGCAAAATGGGTCAAGAAGATTTTCTTTAGCCCTGCTTAAGTTGACTAAAATCATTGCCCTGCTTGGAGAAATGCTTAATTCAGGTCTTACCACAGGCCTTTGAGTGTCTCTTTTTTTCTGAGAAAGAGGATCATACCTTGAAATTACTTCCCCAAAGTAAGCTTTATTTTCAATTACCATTATAATTTTCTCTTCTTTTTTCTTTTCCTTTCTTTTCCTCAGTTTCACTTTGCTTTTTTTAGCTAGCTTCCCGATCTTTGGAATCGCTCCGTAAATTCTTATTTTTTCTCCTTCAAATTCCGCCAAGTGCTCTTTTTTTAATTTTTTAACTTCTACTTTTTTCAGCACTTTGAAAATTTCTAAAGTGCCTCCTAATTCTTTAATCCAAGTAGAAGGATCTACTTTTGTTTCAATGATACACCCATGCTCACTGAACCCTATTAGTTCGTAACTGATTTCTTTTTTCTTTAAGAAAGCAAGCAGTTCTGCTAATGAGAGCTTCCAGTTTTTGCCAAATACGAATCCGTAAAGCATAAGACCACTTGTTTGGGTTTTAACCATGAGAATTATTAAAGCATAAGTATTTAAACCCCTTTATTGCAAAAACCAATAACCCATTTTATGGGATTAGCTTGAGATAGGAGTGAATAGAATGCCACAGTATGAAACTTTGAAGTCTGAAGAATTTAGGTATGGAAACAACTTCATAGAAGTAGCAAGGAAGAAAGTAGAAGAAAAAGAATTCCTCTCAATTTCAAAGGGATTCTACAACCAAGCAGGAGAAAAGAGATACAAAGCATCAATAGGTTTTCCTGATACTCAGGAAGCAAAAGACTTCATTATTAAAAGCTTCCAAGAGCTTTAAGCTCTTGGCTATTTTTTCTTTTTTCAGCCTCTCTTTTTCAGTTCGTCCTCGATTTTCCTATAGACTCTTCTCCAATGCATTCCTTCAACAGTAGTAGCCCATTTTTCAGCTTCAGCTCTTGCAGCATAAAGCATTTGCTCTAATTCATGCTTTGGGAACCTGCTTAAATCAATAGGAGCATCACTTCTCATTCTTATTATTCTTTCTTCAGCAACTTTCTGGTTTTCCCAAGGCTTTTTACCAACTTTTCTTCTCATTAATTTCACCTCTTTTTTCAGCGGGCCTGGTGGGATTTTCAAAAGAGCTTTTGCAGCTCTTTTTTTGAACCCACGACCTGCTGGTCCGAAGCCAGCTGCTCTAATCCAAGCTGAGCTACAGGCCCGCTTTTTATTGTTCAGGAACTGCTGTGTATGTTTCTGTTTTTGGTTCTTTTATTTTTCTTTTTTCATTAGGCATTACTGCAGTGAACACTGAAGCCATGAACATGACTGGTACTGCAAAGATCATTATTATCGCTGATGCTAGTAGTCCTGATATTACTGGCAGTAGTGAGAAAACTCTCTTAACTGCAGGCATGTTTTCAGATAATTGGTCAAGCGTTTGTTTTGTGAAGTTTTCCTGAATTTGCTGTAAGGCGTTTTGGTTTACCATTTGTTGTGCTGCTTGTTTTGCAAACGCGTTAATTGACTCTTGAACTTCCTGTGAATTCAAAGCATTGCTTATCATTGAAACATATTGTTCATAAGTTTGGTCTATTAGCATCTGTTGTTGTTCAGCAGGTAAGGCTGTAAAACTGCTTCCGAGGTTTTGTTCAAGGATTTCTCTTATTTGCTCTTTTGTAATGCTTTGTTCAGCTATTTGTCTTACCTGTTCGTTAGTTAGTTGGGAGTTTATCATTGAACTAAAGTCAATGTTTTGGATTATTTGACTCAAGTTCATGCTTTCAGCTGCTTGAACAGTCAAATCTGCTAGTGATTGTTTTGCTAAGTCTTCATAGTATGACTGATTGTTTGCAGTTACTATTATTCCAGTGATTAATCCTCCTAAGGATAACAAGTACATTACTTTTTTTGAGTCAGAGTAACCTGACTTCATTTTTGCAGTTAGATTAGTAAATAGTTCTCTTTTTGTTACTGAAGCAAAAGCAAAGCCGATTATTTGAAAGAGAACCATTATCATAAAGGCCTGTTTGTTTGAATACCACTGAAGAGCAACTAACGCTGCTATTATTATTCCTATGCTGACAGCTATAGTTCTTTTTTTCATTT
>CAZBZN010000027.1:0-8273 GCA_964496415.1 Microcaldota archaeon
GAGAGTAATAATAAAATCGTAAAGGCTGCTGGGATTAAGTATTTTTTCATTTTTAAAGACCTGTGCATTTTGCATTCCTCTTTTTTATGTGGTGCCGGAGGCCGGATTTGAACCAGCGACCTCCAGATTATGAGTCTGGCGCTCTAACCAGGCTGAGCCACTCCGGCTTCCATTACTTCGAATAGTTCTTCAAGGTCAACTTTAGTATCCACGCAGCCATCTTTTAAGAGTACTACTCCTTGTGCTGGAACACCGTATTTTTCACACATGTTCAAGCCTTCTTGGATTTCGAACAAGCATCCAACGCCTATTACTGCTTTTGGTTTGTGTTTTTTGATCATTCTTGCTGCAAAGGTTCCTCCTGGAACTATAATTGTTTTCATTCCAAGTTTTTTAGCTTTTTCCTTTATTTTTTTAATCACGCATGCGCCGCATTCAATGCATTTTATTCCTTCTGTAGAACTAAGCGTGGCAGGGCATTTTTGACTTCTTAAGCACTGTGGAAGTAATAGTAGTCTTTCGTTTGGTTTTGTTTGCATGAATGCTTTCCTATTAAGCTTGTTTTTTATATCAACTTCTATTTTTGTTACATTTTTTTCATCTAATCCAAACAATCTAAACAAGGGCTTTATTAGTCCTCCGAAAGCATTTATTGAGTTTATCGTGAATTTCGGGAAAGGAACTTTACCTGTTTTTATTCCTATTATTATGAATACTGTGATGACCATCATCAGTGAAAAGACTAATGTTAAAAAGATAAGCGCTACTAGCCCGATGAAGAACAGCATGGTTTTATTCTCTAAACTCAGGTTTATAAATTTGGCTGGTGTTTTTAAATTCATGTTTTCTGACAGGGATATAATCAAAGCAATAGCTGAGAAGAAGATTAAAATAATTCCTTTTAGTAAGAAGTTTCTTCAGCCCGATACTTACAAGCTTCACCTTGATTCTTTGATTGCTATCCCTTTAGGAGGAAGGGTTGACCCTTATCATACTGAGTTTTCAGAAAAATATAAGAAGAAAAGAATTAATGAGTTTGTTTTAGGTCCAGGGGAGTTTATTCTAGCAAGGACTATTGAAAAAATTTCAATAAGCACTGAAATAGCTGCTAGTGTTAGCGGAAGATCAACTCTTGCTAGGATGGGGGTTTCTGTTACTCAGACTGCTCCAGTAATCCATTCAGGGCATGGAGTACCTAAGCCTCGAAAGATAATCCTTGAGATTTCTAACGCAGGTCCTTTTGAGGTGGTTCTCAGAAAAGGGATGCTGATAGGAGAGATTGCTTTTTATAAGTTGAACACTCCTGCTTCTAAGCCTTATGATTCTTTCGGCAGGTATGGTCTGAGAAAAAACTTAGATGAACTGCTTCCTTTAAAAGAAAGAAGAATTAAACTTTAAAGTGAATCACTTCTGCTTTTTCAACACTTTCTTTCACGATGTTTTCTTTTATGTTTTTCTCATATTCTAAAATTTCTTTCAATCTTGCTTTTGTTTCCGGGTGTTTTGCTATCATGAATGAACAGCAGTCAGGGTAAGGGATTATGGAGTACTCGTAAGTTCCTATTTGTTTTGCTAAGCATGTTATTTCTTCTTTGTTCATTCCTATCAATGGAGGAATCACTGGTTTTTCAGCTGCTTCATAAACGACTTCAAGATTTTCAAGAGTCTGTGACGCTACTTGGCCTACACTGTCACCAGTTACTATTGCCTTACAGTTTTCTTTTTCACTTATCTCGTTTGCGATTTTAATCATGAATCTCCTATAAACTATCATCCTGTATTTTGCAGGGACTTTTAAGATTATTTGTTTTTGGATTTCAGAAAAAGGGACCATGTAAAGTTTTGAGTTTAGTTGATACTCAGTGAGCTTGCTTACTATTTTTTTGATCTTACTTTTAACGCTTGCTTTGGCTTTTGTTTCATTATGAGCATGAACGAAAACAACTTCACAGCCTCTTTTCATCATCATAAAACCAGCTACAGGGCTGTCTATTCCTCCGGACAATAAGCAGACTACTTTTCCACTGCTAGTTATTGGGAGTCCTCCAATGCCTTTTATTTTTTCAAAGTAAATAAACGCTTCTTTTTCAGTGATTTCAATAAACACAGTCATGTCAGGGTTTTTCATTTTTGCTTTTTTCCCAAGTTTTTCAACCACAGCCTTACCTATTATTTCATTAACTTCCTGAGAGGTTTTATTGAATCTCTTGTCAGCTCTAATAGTGTTTATCTTAAAAGTTAAGAATTTTTCATTTTTTAATTTGGCGATTACTTTTTTTTCAATCTTCTCAAGCTCTGTTGCGCTTTTTAGAGAAAAAGAAAAGTAAGCAATGCCAGGAATTTTCATTACTCTTTCTTTTACTTTTTCTTCATTTTCTTCTTTTAAGTTGCAGATTATTCTTCCCTGAACTTTATACACTCTTGAAAACAACCCAAGTTTTTTCAAGTTTCCCATTAGTTTTTCTTCAAATTTTTTCCTGTTCTTCCCTTTTATTCCAATTTCACTGTAATGCACTACTAAGCAGTCATACTTCATTTTTCCACCTTATTCTAAAGCCTCGGGCGGGATTTGAACCCGTGACCTCGTGCTTTTTGCAGCTGGTTTTTTACAGCTTTACCAAGCACGCGCTCTAACCAAGCTGAGCTACCGAGGCAGATTATATTTTTTGTATTTTACGAGTTCACTGGACAGAGGGGACACCTGCGGTGTCCCCTTCTATCCTCTTCCTTCACTGGATTGAGGAGCGTTAGCTCCGAGGTCCTGTACCCGTAAACCGCGTACGGTTTTTTCACTGGACTGAGCGTAAGCGAAGTCCTGTAAATGTAAACTTTTTGAAGTTTGTCTAGGGGATTGAGCAAAGCGAATCCCCTGCCCGTAAACCGCACGCGGTTTTAGGGGATTGAAGCGTTAGCGGAAATCCCCTGTCTGCCAGCTGCACGCAGCTGTATGGACCCGTCGGGATTTGAACCCGAGACCTCCTGCACGCCAAGCAGGCACTTTTGGAAGACCCTTGCTTCTGTTTTGTGGTTTTTTGTGAAGCAAAAAGGCTTCTTCCAACTGAGCTACGGGCCCTTGATTTTTTCAAGTAACTCATGAACGTATTTCATTATTTCTTCATGGATTTCTTCTTTTGAACGCAGTTGGTCTCCGTTCATGCAGTTTATTATAGTCCATTTTTCTTTTTCAGCTAATTGAATATAAAGCTTCTGAACTTCTAATAAATATCCCTTGTCCTTTTCATGAATGTCTTTTTTAACTCCCTGCTGTTTTTCTTCTCTTTGTTCAAAAAGTTTTTCACTTACTTCAATAGGCACTTTTAAGAATATTACGATGTCTGGTTGTGGGAGTCTTGACTCAACTGCTTTAATCCATTCAATGAACTTCCATCTTTCTTCTTCATCTTTTATTTTTGCTCCCTGGTAAGCAAGGTTAGAATGGTAGTACCTGTCAGTGATTATTATCGTGCCTTTTTTTATTTTTTCATTCATTTCATCTTTGAACTGATACCTGTCAGCAGCGTATAGCAATGAAGGAATTTCTGGAGGTATTTCTTCTTTTTTACCGAACTCTCCTTTTAGATAGGCTCCTACAAGCGCGCCAAAAGTGGATTCATAAACAGGGAAGTGTATTTTCTCAACAGTAAATCCTTCTGACTTAAGCTTCTCATACAAGAGCTCTGTCTGTGTTTTTTTTCCGCTTGAGTCATTCCCTTCTATTACTATTAATGGCATTTGTTTCACTTTTAAAATCTTTCTACGCAGAGGCAGGGATTCGAACCCTGGCGGGCCGAAGCCCACTGGCTCTCAAGGCTCACCTCACAACGCCATCGGTTATCCTTCTTTTAGCGAAGTGATCCAGCGCATTACCGCTCTGCCACCTCTGCAATTGGCAGTTTTATTATTGTAACCTCTGGTTTAAAAAAAGTTGTGGCAGTGGTATATTTCATTTTGATGTTTTCCTATTAGAATTTTGATCTAAGTTAGGGTATACTCGTGTGTTATTTTGATCGCGTTTTTCATATAGTCTTTAAAGCTTTTTCTTTCTACCCATAATGGTTTCAGTTTATCTCTTAGTTCCCAGATTTGAGGATAGTTGGTTAAATAGTTTTCGTATGGAGGGCACCATGGCCAAAATTTGGTTAGCTCAGGCTCTAGACTTAAAATTGCAGTGGTTGTTACTTCATTCAAAGCCCATGCTTTGAGTTCGCTTAATGAATGTTTGAACTTAGTGTCTAAGATGTTCCAAATGTGAGTCATTAGGATTTCATGTGCTGTGATCCTTCTCTGCGTATAAGGATTCTCGTCCCATATTTTACATACTTTGTTCCCTTTTCTACTACTTATGCCTGGATGAAAAGCACTTACAACCACAAGGTATTCATCATACTTCCATTCACAGTTTGTTTTTTCTTCAATTATGTTTGAGAATTCGTCATTTATTTCATTCCAGGATTTTTGATAAAGCTCAGCTGATTTTTTCATGAAAGGAAGAAGCTTTGAGTATCTTAGCTCAGCAAGCTGAACAGCTAAATGCTTTATCTCTTCCCATTTCTTATTTTGGAATTCCTTTGCTTTTTCTATTGGAATGCCCATTCTTTTTGCTCTGTTTTCAATATCCGCGGGGTCTTTTTTTGAGAGCATTTTCCATATCATCTTAGTGTCATATTCCTTATCAATAATAAATTTCACTTTCATTGTCTTTCCCTTTTTTATGTTTGTATCACAATTAGGAAATTATCTGTTTTTATCATCGCTTAATTGAGAAGTTGATTAATATATTATTTTTAGGGGATTGAGAACCGCGTTAGTGGTTCGAACATCCCCTGTCCGTAAACCGCACGCGGTTTATGCCAGCTTTTTGAAGCTGTATGGGGCTGCCCAGATTTGAACTGGGGTCGCCGGCTCCCAAAGCCGGAATGATAGACCAGGCTACACTACAGCCCCTTCTTTTTTGTTATTTTACTTTTTGGTTTTTATTAATTTTGCGTGGTTAAAAATTAGGTTTTCTTTGGTTTTCAAGGTATTTGTCTATTAGTTTTGGGTCTGCTTCTATTTTGAAGCCGAGGAGTTCTAGGACTTTTCTTGTGAGGTATGCTTTTGCTAGTTCTTTTAAGTGCTTGTCTTTTACTTCTATTTTTTTTGAAGTGCTTGGGGAGTTTAGTTTTGCAAGAGCTTTTGTTATTTTTTCTTCTGTTATTTTTCCTTTAACCTTCCATTGTTTTTTCTTTTCATCGTATTCTGCTTCTGTTATTTCGTATGCTATTTTGTCCAGTTGTTCTTTTTTAATGTCTTCTTTTAAGTATTCCCAGATTTTTCTGTCAAGTGAGTCATGAATACTTGCAAGAAGCCTGCTTATTTCTATTGGTTTTGTATCCTCGTCTATTTTTTCTTTTTTTATACAGATCCATTTTCCTACTTCTGCTTCGAATCTTATTTCTCCTTTCATCTTATCACTTTAGTAGTAGTTTTCTTAGTTGTTTTGCTTTTTCTTTTTTTGCAAGAATTAAGACTTTGTCCCCTTCGTTTATTATTGTTTCAGGGGTTGGTATTTCAATACTTCCTTCTTTTGAGATTGCTATTATTGCAGTGCCTTGCGGGTGTTCTATTTCTTTTATTTTTTTACCCGCTAAAGCAGATGATTTTTTAACTTCTACTTCTACTATCTCAGCATCTCCTCTTGCAATAAATGCTAAGTCAAGGACTTCTGGTTTTGTTATTAATTCAGAAATGTATCCAGCTGCTGCTGCTTCTGGGTAAATCACCAAGTCTAGTCCTAGTCTTTTTAGTACTTCTTCATCATAATGCAGTGCCCCTAATCTTGCAGCTACTTGTTTTGCTCCTAATTGTTTTGCCATTAAGCTTATTATTAAGTTTGTTTCATCAGAACGAGTGAGTACTACTAAGTAATCTGCTTCTTTTATTCCTGCTTCTTCAAGGATTCTTGGTTTTGTAGCATCTCCTCTTATTGTAATACATCCTAATTCTGATGCTATTTCATGGCATACGTCTCCGTTTTTATCAACTACTACTACGTCATGCCCTTCTTCTATTAGTATTCTTGCAAGATGATGGCCTATTCTTCCAGCACCAACTATTATTATGTACATTTGTTCACCTCTTTATTTTCAGTAGGAAACCAACAAATGCTAGCACGGGTATTATTTCTATTCTTCCGACGATCATGTTAATGCATAGCATTAGCTTTGAAATGACGTTAAGTGATTGGCTTGTTACTCCTACTGTTATTCCTGCGTTTCCCTGCGCTGATATTACTTCAAAGCTTATGTCTTCAAACTTATAGCCTGTTTCTACCAAGCTTAATACAAGTATTCCAAGGATTAAAAAGGTTATGTAGAAGAGCACGTAACTTAGGTTGGATGAGATCTCAGAGTCATCTACTTCTTTTCCTGCTATTTTTCTTGAAAAGTATGCTGATGACGGGAGAGTTTTTGCTTTGATACTCCAGTAGAAACTCTTTAACATTAACCAAAAGCGTATTATTTTTATTCCTCCAGCAGTGCTTCCAGCAGCTCCACCTATAAACATTAGGATCATTAAAACAAGTTTAGTGAAGGAATTCCATGAAGTTAAGATGCTTGCATTAAAGCCCCCTGCTGTCACTGCTGATACTGAATGAAAAGCAGCATATCTTATGGCATCACTTTTATAGAGGCCTGCTATTTGCGGTGCTATTAGGATTGTTGCTATGAGGGCTATGGCTAATATTATCCTAACTTGAATATCTCTGAAGTATGCTTTTAGTTCTTTTTTCAAGAACCTGTAATGAACCATGAATGGAAAAGCACCAAGCATCATTATTACTGCAAGTGCTGTTTCAGTCCATACGGAATTTAGGGTTATTAATTGTGCTTGGTAGTTTTCTACTCCTGTCGTTGAAATAGCACTCATTGACAATGTTACTGAGTCAAAAAGACCAACTCCTGTAAGTAATAAGAGAACCACGCCAAATGCTGTTATTATTGAATAAACCCACCATATTTGTTTTACACTGTTTATTATGTTTGGCCTTAGCCTTATCTCACTTCCTTCTGCTTCAAAGAGTTTTGCTCCTCCAACGTAATGCATTAGCCCGATAAGAGCTAAGATTACTATTCCTGCTCCTCCAATCCATCCTTCAAAAGCCCTCCAGAATATTAAGCTGTTAGGCATCCTGTTTTCAACCATTGTAAGACCTGTCGTGGTTATAGCAGAAACACTTTCAAAATAAGAATCTACAAAGTTAAGGTCTCCGTGAAGGTAAAAAGGAAGGCCACCGATTATTGGAAGAACTACCCAAATCAATCCCAAGCAGGCTATTGCATGAGGTTCTCTTGCATAAGAAGTGGTTTTGAAAAGCTTTTTGAAGATGAACCCTATCAACAAGCCGATTAATGCTGAGAATATGAAAGCAGAATAAGCAGAGAAATCCTCTGAATAAATTAAGGCTATTATTATTGGGACAAACAGGCTGAAAGAAAAGTAATATGTTACTTCTCCGAAGTCACGTAATACTACTTTAAGATCATCCTTTGAGAAGTGCATGATTAATTCAAAACAAGTTTATCTTAAAAAAGTATGCCCTTCTTTTATTGTTCTAAGAATTAAGAACGTTACTGTTTTCGTTATTGCCTCATCAGACAGTTCCTCTCTTATGAAGTTATCTAATTCTCTCATGTCTTTGAACCTAACACTTGCGAAGACATCAAATTCTCCTGTCACTTCATATAATCCGAACACGTTTGGAATTTTTGAAAGTTTTTTCTCAACTTCGTTTAATTTTTTTCTATCCACGCATAGTGCTATTATTGCAGCGACTTTGTATCCTAATTTTTCATAGTCAAGAGTTGCCTTGTACTTCTTGATTATTCCTTTTTGTTCTAGTTTTATTATTCTGTTTTGTGCTGTTCCAACAGAAATTTTTAGTTTCTCAGCTATTTTCCTATAAGATTGCCTAGCATCTTTTGTCAGCTCTTTTAGAATTAGCTTGTCCAGCTTGTCAAGTTCTTCTTTGTTTTTATTCATGCTCCTCATGAATTTTGAGAATTTTTCTATTTATTAACTTATTGTTTAACAGTGCTCCCGGCGGGATTTGAACCCGCGTCTTGGGATTGAGAGTCCCAGATCCTTGACCGGACTAGAAGACGGGAGCAATAGAGGGGACACCCAGGTTTCCCCCTTAGGGGAGACACCTATGGTTTCTCCTTCTATCCTCTCCCCTTAGAGGGGACACCGAAGGTTTCCCCCTCTACCCCCTTCCCTTTCACTGGACTGAA
>CAZBZN010000028.1:0-2496 GCA_964496415.1 Microcaldota archaeon
CTTTGTAGTATGCTGATTCTGTTGATGGTTGGTCTGGAACCCAGCCTCTGTTTTTAGGCTCTGGAATCTGGGTTATTGGTATGTTGAGTGGAGTGAATGAACCACTGACCACTCTTGGCTTGTAGTCTTCTAAGCTTGGCGGAGCAGGATAAACAGGCTGGTTCTTTACTCTTTCTAAGTGTTCATACCATTCTTTGTTGACTTGTTTTAGATCAGGCTTTATTCCTAAAGTCTTGAAGGTCACCTTTCTCTTTTTGTATAAGTAATTCCCTGCTGCTAGTGAAGCCATGAAAGCAGCAGCTGCAGCCGCAGCAGTACCAGGACCAACACCACCCGAACCACTACCAGAACCATTACTGCCTGAACCACCACTACTAATGCTATTAACGCCTGACTTTGAACCACTAACAGGATTGAAAGCAGCAGCTGCAAAAGAGTCTCTCACAGTCACAGGCTCAGAGAATGTTTTGCTGCTGTTCAACTCACCGTCAAACGCTGTAAGCGCGCATTTCCACTCATCCCACGCGCTGGTTTCATTTGCATTAATAATCCACTTACCTTCTTGTGAAGACTCATTGAGTACTCCGGTGGCATAGTATTCTCCATTTTTGTACCAGTCAACAAAGAATGTTAATAGGTCACCGTCAGGGTCTGTGACGTTAGCTATGCATGCTAAGTCATCATTTACTGCCGGGTTTTCAGGAGTAACCTTTACCGAAAGTACTTCTGGAGGAGAGTTCATGCATTCTATTGTAAGAATAAAGGACTCATAATCCCATGCTTTTCCATCAGTAACATTAACTATTACTTCATAAGAAGAGCATGCATCTTCTAACGTGGTCTGCCATTCTCCGCTTGAGTTGAACGGAGCAGGATAGTAGAACGTTAACAGGTCTCCGTCAGGATCGCTTGCAGTAGCGTCTATCCTGATCAAGTCACCTGCTTGCGCAGTGATGTCTGGCAATGGGTTCATTACCGGTGGCCTGTTAACATCCTTCACCGTTAACGTGAACCAAGTGCTTGAAGAGGATACTCCGTCACTTGCAGTGACTTTTACAGAGTAAGTGCCAGCATCTTGGTATGATGGAGTCCAAGAACAGTCTTTATTTAACGGTGAGGAACAGGATAGGTATACTGTTCTTCCTTCAGGGTCAGTAACGTATTTTATCAGCTCGTAGTAACCGTTGTAAGTCATTCCTTCTTCAACTGTCTGGGATGGAATGTTAGACCATACTGGAGGATAGTTTACACCCACGTAGAATTTCACTTGTTTAGGAGTGCAGTCATTGTCAGAGTCACAGGCAACTACTTTGTAGTAATGCCAACCAGCGTCTCCTTTCTTAGTATTCCAGTGAGCTGTAAAGTAGTAATCTCCAGGAGCTTTCTTTATTAGAGTTGAAGCGGATAATGTACTATCATGGTAAGCGTGAGCAGTAATGTTTGAGCCTTCAGGGTCAACTATTTCAGTGCTTATTTCTGCAATATCCCCTTCTATCAACCCACTTGGTGCAGTGAAGTCACTTATTACTGGCTTGCGGTGTACTTTGAACAAACCACTGTAGGTTCCAGAGTTTTGTTTTCCACTGCAGCAGCCGTCAGAATAACAAGTTCCTTCACAACCACTCCAGCAAGAATCCCAAGTGCTAACTGATAAGCCATACCATCCTGTTTGAGCGTTAGAAGGAACCTTCCAATCAATGAATACTGTTCCAGTGCTTCCAGAACTTAAGTATTTTGAAGCCCACGGCGCGTTACAGGAATCACCGTCCGGGTACTTCACAGTAGCTCCAACATAAGCAGTGCCGCTTCCGCCTTTATTTCTCACCTTAATGGTGAAGGTTATGGTTTGCCCTGGCTGCGGAGCATCATCATCAACACTAACGCTTACAACCTCAAACATCGGCGGCTTCTTCCAATAATAACTCTTAGAATTTATGTTATTACCTTCATTTGATTCCTGAACATTATTGAAATAGTCTGCTACTGCTATTATCTTATGATAGCCACTTGGAGGACTGCTTATCGTTCTTGAACAGTAATAAGAGCTCCCACTACTTAAGCCATATACTTGGCATTCTCCAATAAAGTGATAGTAGTCATCTAGATAAATCCTTATGTAATGCATTCCTGCATACGCATTGCCATCATTGCTCTCCTTTACAGTCACGATTACTGGTTTTCCTGCTATTAGGTCATTTGAGTTTAAACTAATGCTTGCTATTCTCAAATCAGGCTCTGGAGGTGGACTAACGTATATCCAATAATAATCTTCGTTGTTTTCTTCATCGGATTCAGAGACCCATCCACTTGCGTCTGCTTTTATTTTTACAAGATGCCATCCAGCACTAAGGCTGGTAGTGTAAGAGCATGAAGTAGTGCTTCCAGCACTTAGGCCCCATGACCAGCAAGAGCTCTTGTACTGTCCGTCAATGTATAAGTAAAAGTAGTGCAATCCTGCACCTGCGTTTCCTTTGTTTTTTTCATAGTAATACAGCG
>CAZBZN010000028.1:2506-5896 GCA_964496415.1 Microcaldota archaeon
GATTTTTTGAGGAGTTGTTATTCCTGCAGGGACCAAGTCTGGCTTTGGGCGGGTTTCCCAGTAAAAGGATTCTGTCCTGTAATTATTATTCTCATTGGATTCTGAGACGTAATCATACGCGTCTGCTTTTGCTTTTATATAGTATGTTCCTGGTGAAGAGATAGTAGTGATTATGCTGCAAGTATAGGTGCTGCCTGGGTCAAGGCTTGAAACCCAACATCTTCCAAGATAATTGTTGCCATTAATGTAAAATTCAACATAGCTACCTCCAGCCCACTTATTGCCCTGATTTTTAATAACAGCGTATATGGTGGTTTGTTCTCCAGCATACCTTGGCGTGGAAGTATAAATGTCGTATACTATTAGGTCTGGCTTGCCAGAAGCTTTCCAGTAATGAGTTTCTGTTCTTTCGTTGTTATACTCGTTTGACTCAGTCACTTGATCATATACATCTACTTTTATTTTTATTGTATGGTACCCTTCTGGCAGAGAAGTAGTATAATCACAATAACCATAATAGTTAGGGGATAGACCACTAGAGTAGCATTTTTGTACAACTCTTCCGTCAATGTATAGTTTTATGTAATGTGCGCCTGCATAAGCGTTTCCTTTGTTTTTCTCCCAGTATCTGATTGTTACACTCTCACCTGCTCTTGGAGAACTTGGGATGACTTCAATGTCATAAGCTTCTAAGTCTGGCTGGCTGTTACTTTTCCAATAGTATGTCTTAGAGTACTCATTATTATACTCATTTGATTCAGCCACTTGATTATACGCGTCAGCTTTTACCCTTATTGTGTGATACCCTGGAGAAAGCGTGGCAGTATATCGACAGTAACTATAATACCCTGAAGATAATCCATAGTTATAGTGACATAACTGTTTTAGACTTCCATCAATATACAATTTGACATAATGCGGGCCAGCATAACTGCCTCCATAATTTGCTTCAGCGTATTCTATTGTAGTGCTTTGCCCACCTACAAGATCACTTGGGTAAGTCCTTATATAATACACTCTCAAATCAGGCAGTGAGTTATAAGTCTTCTCCTGTTCGTTTATTTTCACAATGCTTGCTTTAGAACTTATTTTCACAAGTTCTCCTGGAAGAGAATCATTACCTGATACTACCAAAGGAGTATTGCCATGAATGTTCCCAGTACTCACACCTAAAGGAGCCAAAAAGACAAAGAAAGCGAGAATCAGCCCTGTGTGGATGAGTTTTCCCCTTTTAGGGGCTGGATATGAAAGTAATTTAGCCATAGCCAGGTCCTGAGGAAAACTTAAATTTCCTCGATGAAAGTTTATACTAGTTGAAATATAAAAAAGTGTTCGTTTGAAAATTGTCGAACACCACTTTGATTGTTTAAACATCCTGCTGGTTTTTTAAACAAGAAAGTACAGGATATAAGAACATGGATTACCATGTTGAACTTGTTAATGGTAAAAAAGCACTTGTCATCAGCTCTGAAAATTGTTTAAATATTTTTGACCGCTCGTGTTTTCCTGAAGTGTTCCGACTGCTAAATGACGAGGACCCTGATTTTGTCGTGTTAGCAAATGCTTATAGAAAGATTTATTCAGAAGAAGAAATCAAGATGCTAAAAGAGGTAGGAGAAACTATTAAGAAGATTAAAACAAAACCGCTGCAAATAATGCTGTGCAATAAATGCAAACAGTTTGAAGAAAAATATAAGATGATATCTGAAGTTGAAAAAGATCCTCTTTATTCTTATTTCACTGCAGTGGAAGAATTAATGAATCCCAGCGTTTGTGGTTCTTGTTTTTCAAGAGCAAAGCAGTTACTTGAGTTAATAGCTTCAGCTCTTGAAAGAACAGAACTCGTTAAGAGAGCTGTTAAGATAGGTGGTGGAAGGAAAGCTTATTTTGAAATCTTTAACCCTTATGTAATGCCTGGTTTTTTAACATCCTTCATTGATTTCAAAAAACCAGCTAAAGGAAAGCTTATAGAAGAGTATCTTGTGAAGGACTCTGTCGTAAGGATTTATGAGGTTCCATGGAGGCCTGAGAAGTATTATTATGTGGAGGCACCTGAGTTCCTGTTGCATGAGGATGAAGTAAAAGCAGTAGCAGAAGCTCTTGACGTGATAAGTAGGGAAGAGTCAAGGATAGTAGATCCTAAGAAGGCAAGGGAGTACTTTAAAAAAATAGCAGAGGAAGTGCTGCTAAAACATGGAAGCAGTAGTGATAAACTTTCTGAAGTAATAGCAAGGCATTCAGCTGGTTATGGGCTTCTTGAAATATTGTTACAGGATAAGAGACTTCAGGATATTTACGTGGATTCTCCTGGAGGAAACTATGTGTATGTGTATCATGAGGATCATGAAGAGTGCATTACTAACATAACTCTTACAAGCTTTGACTTGGAAAAGCTTTCAGCAAGGTTTAGGGCTATTTCAGGAAGGCCTTTTGATGAATCCTCGCCAGTACTTCATGCAGAACTACCAGAGCTTGGGGTAAGAGTTTGTGGGGTGTGTTTTCCTGCAACGTTTGATGGAATAGGTTTTGCTTTTAGAAGGCATAAGTCAACGCCATGGACTTTGCCTCAGTTTATAAAAGCAGGAATGCTTGACCATGAAGTAGCTGGGTTGCTTTCCTTTCTTGTTGACGGGCAGAGGTCAATCTTAGTTACAGGAGCAAGGAGTTCTGGTAAGACAAGTCTTTTAACTTCTCTCTTAACAGAGACTCCTCGGAATTATAGAGTGGTAGTAATAGAGGATACTCCTGAGCTTCCTGTTGAAAAACTGAAACAAGTAGGATATAAAATCCAGCACTTGAGAACAGAAGCATCGCTTGGAGAAGAGTTGAAGAAAGGTTTTGAATTGACAGCAACAGAAGCTCTTAGGACTGCTCTTAGGCTTGGTGAGTCTGTATTAGTAATTGGAGAAGTTAGAGGACCTGAGGCAAGAGCTTTATTTGAAGCAATGAGGATTGGAGCAGCTGGGAATGTTGTCATGGGAACCATTCATGGTTCTTCAGCTTACGACACGTGGGATAGGATAGTAAACGACTTAGGAGTGCCTTCAACTTCTTTCAAAGCAACTGATATAGTAGTGTCATTAGCTGCTCTTAGGAAAGGTGATGAATTAAGGAGGTACAGGAAGCTTACTGAAGTAACTGAAGTAAGAAAGCATTGGAAGGAAGACCCTGTTCATGAACAAGGATTCAGGAACCTCGTGGAGTATGATGAGAAAAAAGACTCTTGGAAGCTTAACATAGAAGAATCAGAAGCAGTCAAGCAAGCTGCAAGACTTAAGAACATGAGTTTAAAAGAAGCTGCTGAGAACATTAAGTACAGAGGGCTTATTAAGAAGGAACTTGTTGAATGCTCTGAAAGCTTGAAGAAACCCGAGCTTCTTGAAATAGAAT
>CAZBZN010000028.1:5906-7213 GCA_964496415.1 Microcaldota archaeon
AACGAGTACTTGAAGATAATAGCAAGACAGCTTAGTGAAAGTAAAAAACCTGATTATAGGAAAGCTTTTAATGAAATGAAAGAAATTATTTGGGCAAGTGGTTGAATGCTTAGTTTTGAAAATCTTTGTCAAAGGATAGGTAAGATAAAGTTATGTGGAGAGCCTAAGGTAAGCGATGAGTTTGCAGAGTCTTTGAAAATCCTTGAGTGGAAAGTAACACCAAAAGAAGTCGTGTGTTTTTCAAGGCTAGTCGGCTTAGCAACTTTTGTGATATTATTACTTATAAGTATACTTCTTTATGCTGTTGGAAGAAACGGTTTCCTTTTATTGGTCTCTTCTTTTATAGCTCCTTTGGGCTTGATGCACCTCATAACAGAATACCCAAAAGCAAAAGCAAGAATGCTTGTGCTTAACGCGTTAGGAGAAGCTCCAAAGACATTGGTTTACTTGATTCTTCCTTTGAAAAGGAATTCTAACCTTGAAGAAGCTGCTAGGTTTGCTGCTGAAAACAGCGAAGGGATGATAGCAAAAGAACTGCGTGACAGCCTGTGGAAGGTGTGGAGTGGCAAAGCAGCCAGCATGAAAGAAGAGCTTCCAAGAATAGGAGCAAGATGGGGAAAGTACTCCCCTGAACTTAAAAGAGCGTTCTATTTGGTGAGGAGTTCTTTGTCAGAAAAACATGAGTCACGTAGGCTTGATACTCTTGACAAAGCGCTTCAGACAGCTCTTGATGGCATGATATCAAGAACAAGATCATTCATTTCAGCATTATTCGTGCCAACCATGCTGTTGTTTAGTTTTGGAGCAGTACTTCCACTAATGTTTATTTCAATGCTTCCAATAATATCCTTCTTTAAGATAGCTACCGCTACTCCATTAGGGGTATCAGCGATACTTTTCAGTACTCTTTTGGGTATTTATGCTTACTCTAATAGGATTATTTCAAAGAAGCCTCCTGCTTTTTCTCAGCCAGAAGTCCCTGAGCTTGAAACTCTTCCTAAGAAAGGGGAAATGATCTTGTTCTCAAAACGCATACCAGGAGTGTTGTTCGTTGTAGTGTTCACTGTTCTTTTTGGAGCTCCTGGAGTGCTGTTTTTACTCTCCCACTACAAAATAATTGTCTTAGGGGATTCAATACTAAGCGTTATAATCAAATATGTTAACACTCTTAGCCTCATATGGGCTTTTGGGTTGGCAGTTGCGATATACTTTTACTTTTCTTCAGCGCCTAAGAAAAAAATAAGAGACAGGATTAAAAAGATGGATGATGAGATCCTTGATGGTATTTATCATGTTGCTAATAGGAT
>CAZBZN010000029.1:0-6949 GCA_964496415.1 Microcaldota archaeon
CTCTTAACACTAACAACAACTCCTTGTTTTGCTTTAATATTCAAAAGTGATTTTACTTTGTCTTCTGATTTTATTTTTTCTTCATGATAAACTGCCTTGAACTTTTCACCCTTAAAACATTCTGCAAAAACAACCCAGTAGTCCTCTGGCTTGAAGTTCATTATCTCTTTTTCCCTATTAACTATCATGGCAAGAGTTGGAGTCTGAACTCTTCCCACTGAAAGAAAAGACTTGCCAAGCCTTCCTGAAGCAAGAGAAACAAACCTTGTTAACACAGCGCCCCAAATCAAGTCAATTTCCCTACGTGCGTCAGCTGCGTCAGCTAGATTATAATCAAACTCTACAAGGTTATCAAAAGCTCTTCTTACTTCTTCAGGGGTCAAGGCAGAAAACTTAGCTCTTTTCACAGGCAAGCTCTTAAACTTCTCTCTTATAATATTAATAGCTTCTTTTCCAATGCTTTCTCCTTCACGGTCATAGTCAGTAGCAATTATTACTTCATCAGCGTCCTCTGCAGCTTTAAGTAATGCTTTTTTGACTTTTGTCATAACCGGCTTGTATTCAAGCTTGCTTAAAACCAAGGCAGTTAAAGGAGTTGAAGACCAATTATTCAAAGCCTTTGGAAAATCAACATTCATGACATGCCCCTTTAAAGGAACAATAAAATAATCCCCTGACTGATAACACTCAACTCCTTCAAGCTTTACAGTTTTAGGATTACCTAAAATGCTTGCAATTCTCCTCGCTGCTATCGGCTTCTCAGCAATAACCAACTTCATGAAAAATCACTTATGAAATTATACCTTCTTTCTTTTTTAAAACTAAGTTCAAAAACTAGAAACAGGATACCTTTTAAGATAAAGCTCAGTCCCATATATTAGCAAGAAAGGGAGAATGAACAAAGCCATTATAATTATTGAAACGACTTTATGCTCCCATACAAAAACCTGGCCTAATGCTGTTTCTAAAAACGCTAAAACAAGAAGCATTACCAAACCAGTCACTAAATAACACACTGCGTGAATGAAATTACGTTTCAAAAAATTAACTGAATCAAGCATTGCTTCACGCAAACCAAAGTTTTCTATCACTATAGCCTGAGGAGTAAACAAAAACAAAACCCAAAGCAACAAAATGAAAACCTGTGCAACCCAATCAAAGCCTAAAAAGTCAAAAAATACCCCAATTAATATACTTACAATTGAGATTATTACAAAAAACCAGAAGACCTTAAACACGTATTCTTTAAATGACTTCATGACTCTTGAAAACCCAAAATGATCAAGAGTCTGCTTTAGCTTTACAATACTTATCACCGCTGCGGTGAAAAAAGAAAGTAAAAGCATTCCAACAGCACTAGTAAAAAGAATGACCAAAAACTGAAGCAGTGTTATGTCCATGTAAAAAGAACTAAACCTTACCAAAGCACCTCCAACATTAACATACGAAGCTACTAAAGGAAGCAGAATCATTGAAAGTAAAATAAAAATACTTGAATAAGTAATGAGGTCAATAGTTTCAACATAAAGCTTTAATGATTTCAAAAACACACTAACCATGCTTAAAACTACGAAAAACTCGTATTTATTATTTTTCAATAACAGCCTTCAAATGAGAAGGGCCTGCTGAAACAACTCTTACTTTAAGAAAATCCCCAGGAACTCCTTCTTCAAGAATAACCTGCTTAAAATTATGGGCTCTTGCAAGCACTTGGCCTTTTTTTGACTTTCCAACAACAAGCACTTCAAACACTTCCCCCACGTATTCTTTGTTTTTTTCAAGACTAATTGACCTGCAAAGACTTGAAAGCCTCTCAGACCTCTTCTTAACAATCTTTGTAGGAAGCTTCTTAAACTCAGCTGCCTTAGTGTTAGGACGAGGGTAAAACATTGAAACATTAACAACATCAGGCTTAGTTTTCAAAATTAATTCTTCAGTCTTTTCAAAATCCTCTTCAGTCTCGCCTGGAAAACCAACAATGATATCTGTTGAAACAACTGCATGAGGAAACTTTTCCCTTACTTTTCTGACAAGAAACTCAAAATCCTCAGGCGAATCCTTACGGTTCATCCTCTTCAATACTTTTAAAGAACCAGACTGGATCGGGAAATGGAAAAACCTATAAAATCTTTCATCTCTCTCAAAAACTTCAAGCAAGCCGTCTATAAGCTTTACAGCCAAATAAGGACTCATCATACCCACTCTAATCCTGAACTTTCCTTTCACTTTGCTTACTTTAGAAAGAAGCTCTACCAAATCAACACCCAAATCAAAACCATAACACCCAGCATCCTGAGAAGTAAGAAAAATCTCCTTTTTTCCACTCTTGACCAAGCACTCCACAGCATTAACAATATCATTGATTTCAAAACTCTTAAGAAAAGGCCTTGCATTCTTAGTCCCACAAAAAGCACAATTACCCAAGCACCCTTCACTTATCTCAACAACCGCGTTAACTGAATCACCGTAATCATGAGGAAATTTTAATTTGTCAACTGGTTTTTTTGAAAAAAACCGTGCAGGAGGCTCTGACTCCAAAGCCTCGTTAATCTTATCCAAAGCATTAGGGTCAAGCATCACAACATTCAACTTTTCAAGCCTTTTCTGATTAATCCTTGGAAGACAACCAGCAACAACAACCTTTTTACCATCCTTAATGAACTTCCTTATCCTATCAATTATCTTGTTTTCTGTTGAAAGCTTCACTCCACAAGAGTTAACAACAACAACTTCACTACTCTCATAACTAACAAACTCATGCCCTGCCTTCTTCATCAAAGCCCTTAAAATATAAGAGTCTGCCTTGTTCAAACTACAGCCATAATCCTCAAAAAACACCCTCATACCTAATAGCCTCTTTCTTTCAAAACTTTACCATAATACTTTTTCAAAAAACAGCCTTATAAAACCACCAGCCATGAAGGAAATAACACTCCAAAAATACTCTGAACCATAAAAACCCATTAAGGAAGGTGGGACAATCCTTAGCAGCATGAAGAAACCTATGAAAGCAAAACCAAGCAATAGCAAAAACGCTGATAGAAAAACACCTAAATAAGAGTCAGTTATTTCTTTCTTCAACCCCGCTTCTTTTAAAAAATCCCTGAACACAAAACCAAGCAGCAGAAAACCTAAGATAATCAGAAAATATGAAAAAGAATTCATTTCCTCACCTTTCTTGATTTCTTAACTCTTACTGCAGTGCCTGAAGCAGTAATCTCAACAGCTCCTGGAACCACCTGAGCAGTAGTCGAAATCCTAGCACCAATAACAGCATTAGCTCCAAGAGCTCTGGCGTTTTCAACCATCCTCTCAACAACCTCTCTTTTAGCCTCATTAATCATTTCAACATACTCTTTTACTTCACCGCCAACAATTATCCTCAAAGCTGCTAAAATATCCTTTCCTACAAACTTAGCCCTAACAGTAGTAGCCCAAACCAATCCTTTAACCTCTTCAATTTCATAACCAGGCAAGTGATCAGTAGTAACCACATGAATCAATTCTTTCATAAAGTTATTAAACAAACAAACTTATTTAAACCATGCTGTTTTAATAAAAAACCATGAAAACAAAAGGAATCGACTTGCCTTGGACTGAAAAATACAGGCCAAAACAATTAAAAGAAGTAGTAGGTCATAAAGAAATAGTTAAAAGGTTAAAAGCTTATGTTGAACAAAAAAACATGCCTCACCTGCTTTTCGCAGGACCCCCAGGCATAGGAAAAACAGTATGCGCTATAGCCTTAGCTCATGAATTATTCGGAGAAAACTTTTCAAGCAACTTCTTAGAGTTAAACGCAAGCGATGAAAGAGGAATAGACGTAATAAGAGGAAAAATAAAAGACTTTGCAGCAGTACTCCCCTACGGAGGGTCTCCTTTTAAAATAATATTCCTTGACGAAGCAGACGCGTTAACCCGTGATGCTCAAAACGCTTTAAGAAGAACAATGGAAAATTATGCAAAAACCTGCAGGTTTATTCTTTCCTGCAATTACTCGTCAAAAATAATTGAACCAATCCAATCAAGATGCGCTTTATTCAGATTCAAGCCACTAAACGAGGAAGACATAATAAAAAGACTAAAGTACATTGCTGAAAAAGAAAAACTAAAAGTAACAGAAGACGCGTTTAAAGCACTAGTATACGTGTCAGAAGGAGACATGAGAAAAGCAATAAACTACCTCCAAACCGCTTCAGTAATGAAAGAAAAAATAACAGAAGAAGAAATCTACAAAGTAGCTGCAAAAGCAAGGCCAAAAGAAGTTAAAGAAATCCTACAACTAGGACTTAAAGGAGAATTTGAAAAAGCAAGAAAAAAACTAGATTACTTACTTTACGAATATGGAATGAGCGGAGAAGACATAATGCTTCAATTCTACAAACAAATAATAGAAACAAAAGAAATAAAAGATGAAGATAAAGTAGAGCTCATAGACCGCTTAGGAGAATACACTTTTAGACTAGTAGAAGGAGCAAATGAAAAAATACAAGTAGAAGCCTTCTTAGCCTTCCTAGCAATGTTCAACCAGAAGAAAAGAAAATAAAAAATAATAAAAAAGAAAAAAGTTTTCTCATCTTCTTCTTAGTAATACTGCAGCAAGCCCAAGCAAGATGATTACTACTGCGATTACTATCACTGCGTTGTAATTAATCTGTGCTGGCGCTGAAGGCTGCTGTGGCTGTTCAGAAGGAACAGTTGGTTGAGCTGGTTGTTCTGCAGGCTGTTCTGGCTGTTCAGAAGGAACAGTCTCTGGCTGAGTAACCTCACTAGCAGTAATTACAAAAATTGAAAAGCCAGGCACTGAAGCTTCAAAGTAATAATACTCATCATCACTGCTTATCATCGAAGCAGCGTACTCTTCCCACTGCTGAGTTTCATCATTAAACCTCAACAGCTTAGTAGTCTCAGGGTCAAAGCCGTTCTCTTCAAACCATGCTTTTGAAACCTTAAACTGCATGCTTGCCGACTCAAGGTCCTCGTTGTCAATATTAATATGAGTTACTTTCAAGTACTGGTAAGCCTTAACACCTGGGCTTGGTATTGTTGAAGGAAGCTCAGAAAGCTTTTCAACAGTTATCTTAACATCAGTTAACTTATTCTTCACTGAAATCTTTATGTTAGTCAAATCAATTCCAGATTTTGTCACTTTAATGTTTACTTCTGCTCCTGGATTCACTGAAGTGAATATGAAAGACTGGCTTGGCGTCTCACTTCCAGCCCCTCCTCCTGAAACAACACCAATACCACTAGTGCTAGTGCTTGGAACTGAATACACTACCTTAATGTCGTTAGGACCAGCGCTTAAAGCAGTACCATTAATCTTAATACTTCCGACAACAAAGTCAGAAGAACTAATCTGCCTTCCATTAACGTACACTGCTACACTGCTAGCGCTTCCAATGTTAGGTAGTTTTGAAGTATTAATGTAAATTCCTGCATCAGTACCCATGGTGACAGCTGCCTTGTACTCATTAGCTCCAGCTCCTCCTGAAGGCACTGACTCTGCAAGTATTGGGAACGAAAGCGTGGCATTAGCCTTAACCACTTTCACAGTACCATAAGACCAACTTGACAAGTTAGAAATATTACTTAACTGGTACCTGTATTCTCCCATTGTCACGTTCATTGAAGAATTGAAATGAGACTCGTTAACACTGAAAGTACTGAACGTGCCATTTATTGAAGCATTGACCCATGAGGAAGTAGAGTTATCCCAGTAGTACACGTTCACGTCTGAAGTAACATTATAAGTGGTTACTGTTCCATTAGGCAATGCAAAAGTAATGTTTATTGGGAACATGAATACTAGGCTCATGTTGTCAGGGATGAACCACTGGTTCCAAGAAGATACATTAACAACATACTCTGTAGTAATGTTTGAACCAAGCACAGGAGGATTAATTGGGTCAAATCCAGTTATTCTCTGAGAATTAATGAATATAGGAGGCATTGTAGCTATTGGAATAGTAACAGTGTAGTTAGTGGTGTTAGTGAGTCCTGAAAGGTTCAATATGAACCATCCTAAAGGCCTGCTGGAATTATCAAAAGCAATGTAACCACTCACGTTTGCTGAAGTATTAGTGTCATAAAGCACTCCGTCAACATAGACGCTGTACTTGTTAAGGAAACTAGCATTAGGCGCTGTTGGGTCAGCAGTAGCAGGCATTATCATTGTTACTGTCTGGTTTCCTTCAGGAGTTGGAATAGTTATGTTCTGCACGTAAGCAGGAAGGCCTCCTGGAACGCTGATATTAAGACTCACTGTTCCTTCGCTCGCATTAAGGTTAGTAGTATCAATTACGAAAGTGTAATTGTATGCTAAGTTTTCCATTACTGTTGGGCCTGCGAAGAAAGGCTTGTCAGTAAACATTGGGAATGCTTCAAACCCTGAAATGTTGGTCATGAACCTCTTGTTGTTCGGGTCACCTGGATAGAAAGGAACAGGCAAAGAGTAGTTTGGTTTCATTTGAGCAAAAGACTCTGAGCCAACTGAAACATTACCATGAGCAACAGTAGTCTTAGGCTGTCCATTATACAAGGAGAAACTAGTATTGTTATCAACTACTATGTGTCCGACTTGGTCAGCCCCTACCAAGATCACTGTGTATGGTCCTGAATAATTAGGCTGGAAAGTAAAGTTCTTTACATGAGTAGCTTCATTGACAGAAGTGTTTGAGTATAATGAAATCATTGAACCCATTGAAGAAACGTTTAAGAAGACCTGTGAGACGTTCAAGTCAGTCACGTTTATAGTTATAAGAACCTCCTCACCATAAGACAAAGCAGTAGTGTTAACTGTAACAGAAGCTCTTGGAGCAACAGTGTCAATGTACAAAGTCCTATTAGCAGAAACATTAACGTTGCCAGCATAGTCATAGCATTCTATTCCCCACAAGTAAGCAGCCTCCCCTGAAGAGAAGTTAGTTGAAAGAGAGTTAGCTCCATT
>CAZBZN010000030.1:0-6611 GCA_964496415.1 Microcaldota archaeon
ATGCTAAAAAGCATATTGAGGAAAGCAGAATTAACTGAAAAAGAATTTTTAAAATTATCAAAGTGAAAGGCTAAGCATGGCCTGGTTTTTAATACCAGGACTTTAAAAAATAAATTGCTTCCTTTTTCAAAGCAGGGGTGCCGGAGCGGTCAAACGGGCAGGGCTTAGGACCCTGTGGCTTAGTGCCTTCGAGGGTTCAAATCCCTTCCCCTGCATAGGCTTCAAAAAGCCTGCATTTACAGGACATTCGCTAACGCTCAGTCCAGTGAAAGGGAAGAGGGTAGAGGGAGAAACCATAGGTGTCTCCCCTGAGGCTTCAAAAAGCCTGCATTTACAGGACGTTCGCTAACGCTCAATCCAGTGAATGCAATAGCAGATAAAAAACCGTAGGCGTTCTCTCTAAAGTGAAAATAAAAATCAGGAAGCAACTGCTTTACTTAATTCTTTTCTAATTATCTTAGGAGAACCAGTAAGCTTCATTGCTGCTCTTCTCATTCCTTCCATTGCATAATTCTCATATTGTTTCATTGTCCAAATGCTCATGATGACCTGGTTCTTCTTAGCTCTTACAGCCCTGCCAACAGGCCTTCCGAAAGCAAGCCTCATACCACTTGAAAGCCTGTCAGCTCCTGCTCCTGAAAGCATTGAATGTTCTCTAAGAACCTGATGAGGATAAGTCCTTATCTTGAAGAAATAGTTTTCTCTTCCAATCTTGTTGTCAAAGATCTTGTTAGCCATTACTCTTGCTGATTCAAGAGCATTATCCCTTATTTGAACCTCTTCAGTTACTATCAAATCTAACTGAAGCTCGCATTCTTCTGGCTTTGCTTTTCCCATCTGCCATGATCTTACTCTTGGGTCTGGAACTCCTCTTACATAAGCCTTTTTAACTTTCCTTCTAGCAGTACGAGTCCATGGTCTCTTAGGAGACCTATGTGTCCTTGCTGGCCTTAACCCCATTTGCTTTCACCAACTAAAACTCAAAACACGGCTCTTAGAAAGAGCAGTAATATTATCAAACAACCTGTTTTTAAACTTAATGGATGAAAAGATAATATTAAAAACCTCTTGTTTGAAAATAATACCAGGCTGTTTTTAAGCAGCTGGATGTAGGGTAGCCCCTTCCTGGGTTGAGAAGTGAGTCAGGAAGCGGGTCCTGAACAGAGGTGAAAGTAATGAGCGCTACGAATAGGATAATGGAAACTTTTCAAAAAGCATATGCTGGAGTAGAAGGCTTTAAAGAGTTTTACAAGCAAAGACTTATTCAATGGAGAAAAGAAGAAGCAATAACAAGAGTAAAAAAACCAACTAATCCAGTGCGTGCAAGAGAGTTAGGATACAAGGCAAAGCAAGGATTCATAATAGTCAGAGTAAGAGTAAGGAAAGGAAGCGGAAAACATACAAGGCCTAATAAGGGAAGAAGACCTTCAAGAATGGGAGTTAGGAAGCTTAAGAGAAGAATAAGCATCCAAGTGATTGCAGAGCAAAGAGCTGCTAGGAAGTACCCTAACCTTGAAGTGCTTAACTCTTACTGGGTAGGAGAAGATGGACAGCACAAGTGGTATGAGGTTATAATGATTGACCCTACTCATCCAGCAATACTAAACGACAAGGAAGCAAGCAAGATAGTAACTGATACTAGAAGAGTGTTTAGAGGAAGAACCAGTGCTGGTAAAAAATCAAGAGGCCTCAGGTAATTTCTGTGAAAGCATTTGATGTTGTTTCAGCTGAGGCAGAAGTTTTTGAATACCCTTCAGAAGACTCTGATAAAGTAAACAAGGCTATAGAGTTTGTGATTCCTTTTAAGAAAAAAGTTTTAAAAGAAAGGCTTGAAAGCGAGCATGGTGCAAGCATTTTCAAAATAACTGTTAAGTTGAAAAAATCAGAAGCAAGAAAACTTTTAAAATCAATAATAGAAAGGCTTTCAAAAAAGGAGTTAAATGAAATAATCTCAACTCTTGAAAAAAGACTCAATGATGAGGGGTTTTTGTTTTTAAGGTTTGACAAGCAAGAAGCTTATGAAGGAAAACTTAAACTTAGCTATAGTGGTGACGTGATAAGAATTAAAATAAGACTTACTTCTTATCCTCTTGATGTTAAAAAAATAATAACTGGTTTGAGGGAATTTTTAAATGAAGTGGTATGACCTTGTAAGAAACCCTGAATTGAAAGAAGAAGCATTAAGCCTTGGCTTTGATAAAGTTTTTTCATTTGAAGAAGTAAACGCTTTTGAAGGCGGGAGTCTTGAAAAAAACAGAAAAATAGTCAGAAAGAAAAAAGCACTGTTAGTGGACCCTGTTGTTAAAGGAAAGGAATTTGATTCTGCAGTAGCACAAGTAGCCAAAGATAACAACGTGACAATAGTCTTTACTTTAAAAAGACTGCTTGAAGCTCATGGTTATGAGAGAGCAAGGCTTTTAAGAGCAGAAATCAGTGCTATTCAATTATGCCTTAAGAAAAAAGTTAATTTCATAATATGCTCTGGAGCAGAAGATGAGTATGACCTAAGACAGCCTTTGATTCTCTCAAGAGTTGGGTTAGTTTTTGGGTTGACTTTACCTAAGTCAAAATGGGTTGTTGGAAAAGCTTATGAAGCAGGTGATGTTGTTTGAAGCCTTATCCGCCAACGCTTCGTGAAAAAAGAAGATACTTGAAAATAAGGTTTGAAAGTAATGAAAAGCTTTCAACAAAGGAAGTTGTTAAGGCTTTTTGGAATTGGGCTTCTTCAACTTTTGGGTTCTTAGGAGCAGCTTACTCTTCTTTTGCATTAATTAACTTTGATGAAGAAAACCAAGAAGCATTAATAAGAACAAACAACGAATGGGTGGATTTTTTAATCGGTAGCCTTGGTTTTTTTGAAAAAGTTAATAATAAAAAGGTAAGAATTCATATTATAAGGGTATCTGGCACAATAAAGAAAACAAAAAAAGCCTGATTTAAAAAGCCCAAGTTTTAAAAACAAGGAATGTTTTAAAATTTAAAAAATTAAAGGAGGATTGGTAATGTATCCTGCTTCTCCATCTGCATACGACCGTGCCATAACTGTATTTAGTCCTGATGGAAGGCTTTTTCAAGTAGAGTACGCTAGGTCTGCAGTAAGCAGAGGAACCACTGCGATAGGAATTGTTTACAAAGACGGAGTACTGTTAGCAGTTGATAAGAACATAACCTCAAAGCTCTTAAAAGCAGAATCTGTTGAAAAGATTTTCATAATTGACGAGCATGTGGCTGCAGCTACTTCAGGACTGGTGGCTGACGCAAGAAAATTAATTGACTATGCTAGGATAACTGCTCAAGAAGAAAGGCTTACTTACAACCAGCCAATAGAAATAGAAGCTCTAACAAAAGAAATCTGTGACTTAAAACAAAGTTATACTCAATGGGGTGGGGTAAGGCCTTTTGGAGCTTCTTTAATAATAACAGGAATTGATGATACTGGCAAAAGGTTGTTTGAAACAGACCCGTCAGGAGCCTTTTTTGAATTATACGCTACTGCTATTGGTTCTGGAAAAGAAGCTTTGGAAGGCTTCCTTGCAAAAGAATATGACCCTAACGCAAGTTTTGAACAAGCAGTTAATTTAGCATTAAAAGCTCTTACAAAAGTCGGTGATAAAAAAATAAGCAGTGAAACAGTTGACATTTACTACGTTGAAGAGAAGGACAAAAAATTCAAGAAACTAGAGAAAAAAGAGCTTGAAGAGTTCATAAAAAAACTAAAGAAGTGAAGCTAAATGAGTTCTATTGACGACGCGGTAATAGCTAGGATAAAAAAAGAAGGAAAAACTTTTGAAATTCTTGTTGACCCTGAAAAAGCAAGAGAGTTCAAAGAAGGAAAAACAAGCATTCAAGAAGCCTTAGTAGTAGAAGATGTTTTCACTGACTCTGCCAAGGGAATAAGGGCTTCAAGAGAAGAATTAAAAAAATTGTTCGGAAGCGATGACGTATTTGAAGTGGCAAAAACGATAATACTGAAGGGTGAAATACAACTAACTACAGAGCAAAGGAGAAAAATGAAAGAAGAAAAACTAAAGAGGATAATTTCTTTCATTGCAAAGAATGCTATTGACCCAAGAACAAAGCTTCCTCACCCTCCTCAGAGAATAGAAAAAGCCTTAGAAGAAGCAAAGTTTAACGTTGACATTTTCAGAAGTGATGAAGTTGAAATAGAAGAAGCAATAAAAGCAATAAAAAAAGTGATGCCAATAGTTCTTGAAATGGAAGAAGTGGCAGTAAGAGTACCTGCACAGTACTCTGGAAAAATCGCTGGAATGCTTAAACAATACAAGACTTTAAAAGAAGAATGGCTTAATGATGGCGGATTAGCTGCTGTTGTAAGGCTTCCTGGAGGACAGGTTGCTGATTTTATTGATAAAATAAGCAAAGCCACTCATGGCGAAGCTGAAGTAAAAATAATTGAAAGAAAATAAAAGAAGGTGAATTTTAATGCAGAGAAAAATAGTAGTTCCAGGAGAAAAAATAGAAGGAAAAGTCCTTAACTACGTTTATAGAATAGGGGAAGAACAATATTCAACAATTTACGGATTACTTACTGAGACCAATGGAATAAAAAAAATAGTTCCATTAAAAGGAAAGTACACTCCAAAAGAAGGTGACTTGGTAATAGGAATAGTTGAAGAAGTAAGATATAATGGTTACTTAGTTGATATTAACTCCCCTTATCCTGGAATGCTTTTAAGTCAAAGAGATTATGACTATAAAGACGTGTTGTCAGCAAAGGTTTTGAAAGTTGATGAAATCAAAAAAGTAATGCTTGGAGAAGAAAGAAAACTTTTCAAAGGGCATTTGATTGAAGTACTTCCAGTAAAAGTGCCAAGAATAATTGGAAAAAACAATTCAATGATCAACTTAATAAAAGAAAAAACAGGGTCAGAAATAATAGTAGGTAGAAACGGAAGAATCTGGATAAAAGGCGGTGACGTTGCAAAAGCAGAGGAGGCAATCTTAAAAATTGAGAAAGAAGCTCATACTCTTGGATTAACTGAAAGAATAACGAAATTATTAGAAGGTGAATGAACATGGGTGGAAAATCAGACATTGAATTATTAAAAGATGGAAAAAGAATAGATGGAAGAAAACTTGATGAATTAAGACCAATAATGATAAAAGCAGGCGTGTTGAAAAGAGCTGATGGGTCATGTTATCTTGAATGGGGGAAAAATAAAGTAATAGCAGCTGTTTATGGCCCAAGAGAATGCATTCCAAGACACGAGCAAGATCCTTTCAAAGCAAGACTAACTTACAGGTATAACATGGCTCCTTTCTCTGTTGATGAAAGGAAAAGACCAGGGCCTGACAGAAGGTCAACAGAAATTTCAAAAGTATCAAGAGAAGCCTTAGAAAAAGTCATCTTCTTGGAATACTATCCAAGGTCAACGATAGACGTTTATGTTGACATTCTTCAAGCAGACGCAGGGACAAGATGCGCTGCATTAACAGCTGCTTCAGTAGCTTTAGCTGATGCTGGAATTCCAATGAAAGGATTAGTAGTTGGCTGTGCTGCTGGAAAAATAAGTGGACAAATAGCTTTAGACCTATGCAAGGAAGAAGATAATTATGGAGAAGCAGACATGCCATTAGGAGTATTAGCAAACACAGGAGAAATAGTATTAATGCAAATGGATGGAAACATGACAAAAGAAGAATTCAAAAAAGCTTTAGACCTAATAATGAAAGGAGTGAAAGAAGTTCATGAAAAACAAGTGAAAGCACTAAAAGAAAAATATGAAGGAAGTTTAGGTGATAATAATGGCGAATGAAGATATGATCTGGGAATTAAAAAAAGACTCTATTAAAGCATTGCTTGAAAAAGGTAGAAGGGTTGATGAAAGAGCTTTTGATGAATACAGGCAAATTGAAATAAAAAACAACTTCATTCCAAGAGCGGAAGGAAGCAGCTTAGTTAAAATAGGAAACACTCAAGTACTTGTAGGAGTAAAAATGGAAGTAGGAACTCCTTATCCAGATAACCCTGAAGAAGGAATTTTAACCACTAATGCTGAGTTAGTGCCAATAGCAGCGCCTACTTTCTATTCAGGGCCTCCTGATGAAAATTCAATAGAATTAGCTAGAGTAGTTGACAGAGGAATAAGAGAATCAAAAATGATAAGCTTAGAAGAATTAGTCATAGAACCAAAAGAAAAAGTATGGATGGTGATGATTGACATTCACGTATTGGATTATGATGGTAACCTTTTTGACGCAGCTTCAATAGCAGCAGTAAATGCTTTAAAAAACACAAGAATACCAAAATACGAGGATGAGACAATAATAAGAGGAGAATATGCAAGAGACCTTCCAACAAGAGAAACTCCAGTGTCATGCACTTTTGTAAAAATAGGAAACAGCATACTACTTGACCCTAGTTTGGTTGAAGAAAAAACCATGGATGCTAGGATGACAATGACCACTACTGAAAAAGAAGAACTTTGCGCTGCGCAAAAAGGAGGTTCAGGATGGTTTACAAGAAAAGAAATAGAAGAAATGCTTGAAAAAGCAATTGAAAAAGGAAAAGAAATAAGAAAAATGTTTTAAAAGGTGAAAGCAAATGGGAAAAACAAAATTAGGAGCTGCTTCAAGGTTTGGTGCAAGAT
>CAZBZN010000031.1:0-5325 GCA_964496415.1 Microcaldota archaeon
GCGAAAGCGAAATCCCCTGCCCGCAAGCCGCTCACTGGACTGAAAGTCCTGTAAACGCAGGCTTTTTGAAGCCTATGCAGGGGAAGGGATTTGAACCCTCGAACCCACTAAGGGACCAGGCCCTGAACCTGGCGCCGTTGGCCGCTTGGCTACCCCTGCGTATGCTGATTACATCATCATTGTCGTGAGGTCTCTTATTCCAGGACCTAGACCTAAACAAAGTAAGGTGAACCTGAAGACGAAGTTCTGGTATGGTTGTGTTGACTCTTTTTCAATTAATAGCACTATTATTATGGTTATTGCTGCTTTTATTATTAAGTAAAGCCAGGGGTTTATTAACAGGATTTTTGATGTGAGCAAGTGTTGTTCAGAGTATCCTCTGCTTATAGCTGTTATTGTTGCTATTGCATCAAGAGAATGACCAAATAATATTGTAGTGTTTTCTTTAAAATGTTTTGAGAAGCTTGTTTTTCTTAACAGTAATGCTGTTGAAGTAACAGCTGCTGCTTGGGTTATGACAAGAATAAAGACATTCCAGTCCTTTGTTCTGAGGATTAAAGGCACTATGACTATTAAGAATAATGGAAAGTATTTTTCTTTTTTGAAGTAAAGTACTGTTATTGTTATCGTAAAGAACAAGAAGTAAATTAGGGGTGTTACGAACAAGTATTGTAATGCTCCAATGCTTGCGAAGAAGTTTTTGTCTTGTAATGCTCTTATTACTCCTGCTGTTATTACGATTGGGATTAGTTTGAACCACAGCCCTTTTATGTTTGTCTTCATTTTTTCAAGTAGTTTAATTATCAAAGGAAGTAAAGCTAGTAAAACCAAAGCAAATACTGCAGTATTTACTGGGTTGTATCCTTGTTTTTCAGTTATTGGTCTTATGAAATATTTTTCAATGAAGTTCATCTTTTTTCTTTAGTCAGGTTTTTATTATAAGCCTTGCTTAAAAGGAAATCATGAAGAATCCTAAAAGCTTGAAGCAGGCTTTGGAGGAAGTGCTTTCTGCTGAAGAAATGAAAAAACTGGTGAAAAGTTTTGATATTGTTGGTAGTATTGCAATCATTGAAATCCCTGAAGAACTAAAAAGCAAAGAAAAGGAGATTGGTGAAGCTATTCTTAAAGTTCATAAGAATGTTAAGACTGTGTGCAGTAAAGAGGGTCCTCGTTCAGGGGAGTTTAGAATCATGCCTTTAAAGGTAATTGCTGGTGAGGATACTACTGAAACCATTTACATTGAATCTGGAGCAAGGATGAAGCTTGACGTATCAAAAGTTTATTTTTCTCCAAGGCTTTCTTATGAGAGAAACAGGATAGCTTCTTTGGTAAAACCAGGTGAAGTTATTGGAGCTTGGTTTGCTGGTGTTGGTCCTTTTCCTTTAGTGATTTTTAAGAAACAACCTAATGTTTTGATTTATGCTATTGAATTAAATCCTGCTGCTTATAAGTACTTGGTTGAAAACATTAGGATTAACAAAGCACAAGAAGCAATAATTCCTGTGCTTGGGGATGTTGCTGAAAAAGTAAGAGAACTTCCTAAGTTTGATAGGATACTTATGCCTTTACCTAAAGGCGCATTGCGGTTTTTGGACTTGGCCTTTGAAAGAATAAAACCAGGGGGAGTAATACATGTTTATTCTTTTGTTCCAGCAAGCGATCCTTATAGCGATTTGGAAAAACTGATAAAATCAACAGCAGCAAAGCATGGTAAAAAAGCTGAAATAATTTTTAAAAGAAAAGTAAGGTCATTTTCACCTGACACAATCCAAGTTGCAGTAGATATTAAAGTAGAAGATAACAAAAAATAAGAGATTTTTCGACTAATGTCGGAAAAAAAGCGAAAGGTTTTTAAATAGACCTTTTGTTGTATTACACATAACTTAGGAGGGTGACGCATGGCAAGAAGAAGAAAAACTACACAATATAACTCTGTTGGATACTTTGCCTTTTTGCTGGGAGTTCTAATAGCAATAATAGCAGGACTTGTCTCAGCAGCAGGAGCATTAGACGCGGCTTCACAGGGAACAGTAGCATTAGTATTAGTAATTCTTGGAATCGTAGTAGGATTACTTAACCTCTTAGACAAAGATGTTACTGTATTTTTAATATCAGTGATAGCATTAGGAGTAGCAGGAGCTTCAGCTGGAGGAATAGCATTAATACCATTTGTAGGAGCACCAATATCACAAATAGTAAACTACATAGCAACATTTGTATTCCCAGCAGCAGTAATAGTGGCACTAAAAGCAATATGGGACTTAGCATCAATCTAAGCCCCTTACTTTTTTATTTTTTAGAGGTGAAAAAACATGGACATAAACACAATCTATAAAGAATTAATAAATACATACACTGAACCTTCTAAAACATTCAAAAAGCAAAGAAAATTCTCAGACGGCTTACTTGCAGTAGTACTTGGATCATTAGTTCCAGCAGTAATCCTAGCAATAGTATTCTTAATTGCAGGCACAGCAGTAGGAACATTACTTGTCGGAATGCCTTTAAAAAGTCTAATTGTTGGAGCATCAGCATTAGCAGGCGTAGTGCTGGCAATAACAGTTTTAATAGGTATTCCAATAAGCTCTATAATAAACTGGCTTATAGCAGGAGCAGTGCTATGGATCATAGGAAAAATAATAGGCGGACAAGTAGAAATAGGAGACTTCTTAGCAAGATACGGTTACTTAGTAGGAGCAGTATTACTCCTTGCATGGATTCCAATAGTAAATATAATAGTATTGATTTACAGTCTATACTTACTTTACATGCTATACAAAGAAGGCATGAAACTTGATTCAACAAAAGCAGCAATAGGAGTAGTAATTGCAATAATACTAGCAGTGATAATAAACACTTACGTAGTATCAATATTTGGCACAGCAGGCCTAATAGGGCTATTAAAATAAAACCCTTTTTCTCTTTTTACTTTTATTTAAAAGCATGGCCTAATGCTGGTTTTGTTTGGAAGGCGTTAATAATGATTTTTAGTGGTTTTCTTGGAGAATAGGCAGACTTTGAGTATTAATGTTTATGGTTAGTAACCGCAAACTTTATTAAAATGTTTGTGGTTATTATTCCATTAGTTTGGTGGGTGTTTATGGTAAGTGTGGAGTTTATAAAGAAAGTATTAACTGATCAGATGGAAGATGTTAACTCTTTGTTTAAAAGGGAAAAAATAATTCAAAGAGAGGGGATTAAAGAAGCTTTGCAAGCTTTAAAGTATCCTAATATCTTGGCAGTGCTTGGTGTTAGGAGATGTGGGAAATCAGTCTTCACTTTACTTTTATCTAAAGCTCTTGAAGAAAAGACTGTATATGTGAACTTTGATGATGAGAGACTTCTTTTAAAAGCAAGTGAGCTTAATGACGTGCTCCAAGCTGCTTACGAGCTTTATGGAACTGACATTGACATAGTAATTCTTGATGAGATTCAAAACGTGAAAGGATGGGAACTATTTGTGAATAGGCTTAGAAGAAGTAAGAAAGTCATAGTTACTGGCAGTAACTCAAAGCTTTTGAGCGGAGAACTTGCTACTCATCTTACAGGAAGGCATATTAGTTTTACTCTTTATCCTTTTTCTTTCAGAGAATTTATGGAAGAAGAAAAATTTAACACTTTCTCCACTAAGGGAATTACTAAGATAAAAACAAGACTTGAGAAGTACATGAAAGGAAGCGGTTTCCCAGAATACTTAAAACTAGGGCCAGGGATAGTCATTAAAATATACGAAGACATCCTCTTAAAAGATTGCTTAAGAAGGCATGAAATAAGGAAAGAAGCTACATTCAAAGAACTATCATTATACCTGACAAGTAATTTTTCAAATAAGTTCTCCTATTCAAAACTAGCAAAAACATTCAACATAGAAGACGTTCATACTGTAAAAAACTACATAAGCTACTTAGAACAAGCATACCTAATAGTACCCCTAAAAAAATTCTCATACAAGCTTAAAGAACAGGAAAAAACCCCTAAAAAGGCATACCTAATAGACCAAGGACTAAGCAACTTCTTAAGTTTCAGAACTTCAAGAGATACAGGGAGAATAATGGAAAACATAGTATTCATAGAACTTCAAAGAAGAAAAAAACCACTAACAGAAACCTACTATTGGCAAGATCATCAGGGGAGAGAGGTTGACTTTGTGGTAAAACAAGGCTTGAAAGTCAAGCAATTAATACAAACCACTTATGCTTCAAGCAGGGATGAAATAGAAACAAGAGAAATCAAAAGCCTGTTAAAAGCAAGCGAGCTGCTGAAATGCAAAAACCTGCAAGTAATAACATGGGACTATGAAAACACAGAAAAAATCAAAGGCAAAACCATCAAGTTCGTTCCATTATGGAAGTGGTTGCTGCAATAGAACCCTGGAATTACATTTAAAATCAGTCAGCTATGAATTCATACAAGCTGAGAGAATATAAAAGGGTCTGCGTTTAAAATCAATTAAAGACTTCTATTTGAATACTTCTCTGCTTTTATACAATAAAATAAAAACAACTAGTACTATGACCCAACTCATGAGCACGGCAGACCAGAGTAAGGCACTTAGTAATAGTATTCTTCCATTAAATCATTCACTCCTCTCACTAGCTCGCAATTTTCTTCGCTAGGAATAAGTGGGTCACCGTTTTCAATTTTATTTACTAAATAACAAAAAGACCTACACACACTTGCTAATTTGCACCTCTTACATTTCTCCAGTTTCTCCGAAAGCTTATCAATCTCTTCTTTTTTTCTTCTGTTAATGTAAACACCATCTTTATCAACCTTTCCTAACTCAAAATATGCTAATTCTGGAGTTCTAAGTTTATCTTGAGTACAAGTATGCCTTTCACAGCTTGAAATTTCTCCATCAACTGAAAGATTAAACCTGTACCCTATCCCACATCCGACGTTTCTTTTATTATCCTTGTAAGTAATTGGTATTATTTCAACTTTTGATGCTACTGGGGACAAAATAAATTTTTTTAAACTTTTTAGATACTTTTCATTAGAAATAACCCCCTGAACACCTGTTGGCTTTGAATATATTACTTTTCTAACACCTAACCTAACCAATTTTTCTAATAATTTATTCTCATTTCCAAGAATACCTTCATGGGACATTATTTTAACACTGAAGTCTTCATGATCTTTTAGTTGTTCTATATTTTTGTCAACAACCCCTCCAAATGAAGAGGTATATGAAATTTGTATGGAATCAAATTTTTCCATGAGAAATCTTCCAACTTCTTTATTGAAGCTCCCATTTGTTGATATTGCCATCCAATTTTTTGCAAATTTTTGAGTTATATACTCAACTGTTTTTTTTAATAATGA
>CAZBZN010000032.1:0-5200 GCA_964496415.1 Microcaldota archaeon
CAAAATAGTTGAAGAATATGGAGAAGAAGCTCGAAGAATTATAGAAGAAAACCCAATTGCCCTTGCCACAGTGAATTCTGACTGCACTCCGCATGTAATAGCAGTAGCTTTTGTGAAAGTAGTTGATGACAAGTTAGTTATAACAGACAATTACATGAAGACAACAGTTGAGAACATAAAAAAGAATAACAAAGTCTCTTTATGCGTGTGGGATAAAGAGTGGAAAGGAATAAGGATCAATGGCACTGCAGAGTATTTCACAGAAGGAGAATGGCTGGAGTTTGTAAAAAGAATCCCTGAAAACAAAGAAGAGCCATGCAAAGGAGCGATAGTAGTTAAGATCAACGAAGTAAAAGAGCTGGGCTAAGCATGAACCGTTCAGAGGCGTTGAAACTGCTTGAGGAGAAAGTGAAAAGGGATAGTCTTAGGAAGCATTGTCTTGCGACTGAGGCTATCATGCGTGCTTTGGCTGAAGAGCTTGGCTTGTGAAACTGTTAAAAACCTTGAAGTATAATATTTTTTCATGAATGCCAGGGTTGCAAGAATAGTTAGGATGATTCCTTTAATCAATACTTTTAAAGCTGCTAAGAAAGAGGATTTAAGAGCTGCTCTTGCAAGGGTTTTTAACGTAAGCGAGGGTACTATTGAAAAGGACCTTGCTGTGTTGTCTTATCTTGAAGAAAAAGACTTACGTAAGGTTCCTAAGAGTTACAGGAGTGAAGTAAGAGCTTTAAGGAGTTTTTTGGAGGAAAACCCCTCCATGACTAAAGAGATTAAAAAAGCTTCTGAGGAAATAGTGAAGAGGACTCCTTTGACTGATTATGAAGTGATAACCCGTGGGTATGAAGGTGTTGAAGAACTTGACTTGATTAACAAGAGGATTACTGAGTACTTGGAGAAAATGATAGAGGTAAGGGAAGAGGCTCTTGGTTCTCTTGGCCCAAGAGCTGTTAGAAGTGCTTGGATAGAAGCTGGTAAAATAAAGCACAAGGAAATCCCTGAGTCTGTGAAGAGTACTGTTGAAGAATTGTTCGCAATGCAGGTAGGTGTGCTTACTAATAAGAGGTTATCTGAAGAAGAGAAAGCTAAAAAGCTCAAGGAGATCAGGGAGGAGTATGGTGTTGAAGGAGTTAGGATGCCTCTTCAAGCAGCTTTCTTAAGAGCCCAGGCATTGTACCAGTATGAGCTTGCTAGGAAGAAAACAATAGAAGCTGCTAAGAAGCTTGGCTTGGAGATAAAGCTTAAGAAAGAACCAAGAACAGCTAAAGAGATGGAAGAGGTTCTTGACGAGGCTTTCTTAGCAAGCCTTGGTTATTTGAAGGAGAAAGCTCCGCGGTATTTTGAAAACGTGTACAAGGCCATAAGAAGGTGGAATGATTCTCCTGCCAAGGAGTGGAGGAGTTTCCCAAAGGCTTTCAGAAAACAAGTAAGAGCAAAGTATGTTGAAGCAAAAGAAGTTGCTCCTAAAAAAGTTGACAAGAATATTTTTCTTCAGATTGGAAGGAACATTGAAGCGGCTTCAAGGATTTACAAAGAATACAAAGAAACAAAAGAACTGCCTTTAACTTTCTTTCACAAAGAAGTTCCTGAGCCTAAACCAAGCTTTAAGCTAAGGCTTCGTAAGAAAAAGTGAACGCCGGCATGGCAGAGTGGCTTAATGCGCTGGCCTCGAGATCCTTGATGACTGTGACAGGAAAAGGCCACGGGGAAGCCAGTGCCCTTCGGGGCTCGCAGGTTCGAATGGAAGGGCTGCGCCCTTTCCAAAGGCTTCAAAAAGCCTGCATTTACAGGACATTCGCTTCGCTCAACCCCTTAAAAGCAGCTGAGGCTGCTTTATACTACTCATGCAGCTCTTCCCAGAAAGTCCTGCTGCCGGCGTCAGTCTTAAAAACAAGTTAACCCATAAGAATAACTCACTGGTTTTAACTGGTTAAGTGATGCTTGATGCCTTTTACTCAGATTGTAAGTGTGAAGAAAAACGAGAAAGCAGTGAAAGACTCTTTGAAAAAAGTTTCTACTGAAAAGTTGGTGTTCTTGCTTACTAGTGAAAACGCAGAGCATACAATAAAGTTGAGAAACAAACTTGCCTTGGAGTTAAGTGTTCCTACTGAAGTAAGGGCAGTTAATGGTTCTGGAGTAATAAACATTGTTACTTCTTACGAGAATCCTGTCATTCACTTAGCTGACCACTTAAGCATTAATTATTTGCTTCTGTCAACTGCTTTCGTGACTGGAGTGCCTGTGCTTTATTTCAATAATGGCAAAGTTGAAAGTCTTCCTACTCCTTCAGCTCCTTTAAAGTCAATGCTTTCAGACACTCAAATAAGGATTCTTGAAGAACTTCTTGAGAGCCCTTTAAGCGTGAAAGAGCTTTGCATGAAACTGAAAATAACTGAAAGCATGCTGTTCTCTCATCTTTATGGCACTGGAGTGTTCAAAGGACTTATTCGTTTAGGGCTTGTGAAGGATAATGACTTGATTGAGTTAACTGAGCTTGGAAGACTCGTAGCCCATTCCTGATATCTGTTTTAGTGTTTGTTTTGCTATTTTTCGTATCTCCTTTATTCTTTCTTCATGAGGCTTTTTCAGTAATTCTATCAGTTGCTCTGGTTCTGCTGCTTCGTACTTTCTTGGCCTTCCAAGACTGCTTTTGACTATTCCCTTGTCCTGTAAGGCTTTTAAAGTAAAGTAAATTTTGCTTATTGGCACTCCGCTTTTGTTTGCTATTGCCTCTGCTGTTGATTCTCCTTTTAGAACTGCTTCTAATGCTAAAGCTTCATACTTACATAATCCTATCTTTTGAAAGTTTTCAGCAATACTCATAGGTTTAGTTCTGATTAATTGTTTTTAAAAGAACAAAGTTTAACTTGTTAAACTGCTTAGTTTAATAAAACCAGGCAAGGTAGTTTGAGTGTTTTCAGAGTATTCTTTTTCAGCTTTTTCAACAAATTTCTTTAATGCAAAAACCCATTCAATGCTTAACTCGTATTCATTCTCAGGGTTTTTAACAACAACTCCTTCTTCTACTAGTTCCATTAAGGCTTTGTATACTCCTTGAAAAGTAATGTTTTTTCCAGCTCCTATTCTTAAACGATTATAAACTTTTTTAGCTGTTATTGGGTGTTCTTGAAGAAGCAGGTGAACGATAAGGTCTTTTGTGCTCATAAACTCAATCTTATGGTTTGGCACGAACAAACCAAAACCCATACAAATCATTTTTTACTACTTTATGGTTACAATTTTTATCAAACTAATTTAAATAATTTACTGTTATGTTTAAACAATAGCAAATATGAGACTAATAAAAAAGCATAAAAAATCAAAAACTAAAATCACTTAGTCTTCTTTTCTCCTTTCTTAGGACGAAGATAAGTAGACCCACATTTCCTGCACTTCTTAGCATTCCAAGGATTAACAGCCTTACATTTCCTACATACCTTCTTCTTAAGCCTTCTTTCCTTAGTCTCTTCAAAAATCACCATACTAATCCTCTCCTTAACTTGTTTGATTTTAAACATTCTAGTTTAAAAAGCTAACAGATAACAAAAATCTTAAGGAAAAACATTTATTAAAGAAGTAAGCAATAATAACACCACCATAATTACTCTAATTACTACTTTGCTCCGATCTTCTAGTCCGGTCAAGGATACAGGCCTTTCAAAAGAGGGGTTGCACCCCTTCTAACCCTGCAGGCGGCGTTCGCTTATGCTCAGCCGCCTATTCAACCAAAGCAGGGAAAAAATGGGTTGCACCCGTTGTCTTTTATAAAAAAAGACTACTTGAAGAAAGCCTGTGACCCGGGTTCAAATCCCGGTCGGAGCATAGGTCAACTGACCGGGAGGCAAACAAGGTTCGCCCGCAGGCCGGCGAGACGGCCTGTTCAGATCCCGGTCGGAGCATTAAAATTTTAAAACAGCAAAAGGTGATCAATTGAAAAGCAAGCCAAGAAAATGGAAGAAAAAAGGAAGAATGAGATGGAAATGGCTTAAAAAAAGAATGAGAAGAGAAAAAAGGAAGAGAAGAAGAAGAGCTGGAAAGCTTTAAAGGTTTAAAATTCTTCTTTTAACAGTAGTGGTAGTAATGATAGTAGTTACTGGAGGAACTGGTTTTGTTGGAAGAAGACTAATAAAAAGAATCCAAGGAGAATACAAAATCATAACAAGAAAACCAAGTGACAAAAACCATGAAAAGGCAGACATAAGACGCTATGAAGACGTTTTAAAAGCAACAAAAGACGCTGAAGTAATAATTCACCTTGCAGTTAACAGCAACCATTTTGGTTCTTTTAAAAACTCTTATGAAACAAACGTCATAGGAACAAAAAACCTGCTAAAAGCAGCTGAAAAAAACCAAGTGGAAAAATTCATCTACTTAAGCAGTGCTGCAGTAAACTCCCCTTACAACACCAATTACACTCTTTCAAAAAAACTAGCAGAACAAGAAGTACTAAAACATCTTGAAACCATGAACATTTCAATCCTAAGACCATCGTTCATTTATGATGAAAAAAGAATATCAGCAATGAAAAAAGCCTTCATGCTTCCTTTTCCTTTCAAAAAGCAAAAATTAAGACTCTGTTACATTGAAACAATCACAGACGCAATAATAAAAGCAGTGGAAAAAGGAAAAAACAAAATCTACGAAGTAGGCGACAAAAAAGAAATAACTTTAACAGAACTGAGAAAAGCAGTAACGAAAAATCCTTTATGGGTTCCAGGATTTTTAATAGAAACCGCAGCAATAATGACCTCCCCAATAGAAATAATAACAAGCTTTACTGACTATAAGATACCAATAAGTTCATTTATCCTAAACAGCTTTACTGACAAAACCTTAAACGTAAGAGAATCAGCAAGAGAATTAAAATACAAACAATATGATACTATAAAACTCTTTAAACAAGGGGCTGTAGTGTAGCCAGGACTATCACTCCGGCTTCGGGAAACACGTCTTCCATGCTGTAACTCTCGGCGGCCCCATCAGCCGCGTACGGCTGGCGGACAGGTAGGTGGGTTTCCGCTGACGCTTCAACCCACCGCACTGTGGCAGTAAGCATCTCTTTTAAGGGGCCGTAGTGTAGCATGGTCTATCACCCAGGCTTGGGGTGCCTGTAACCCGAGTTCAAAAACATGAGAAGACGTGTTAAAAAAAGCCGGTAACCCCAGTTCAAATCTGGGCAGCCCCATACAGCTTCAAAAAG
>CAZBZN010000033.1:0-4994 GCA_964496415.1 Microcaldota archaeon
GTGGTACTCTTGCACCTTGTTTGGATGACTGTAGCGGGTATGATACGAGTGTGTGTACAGAAATTAATTGTGACTCTAATGAATTACAGTGTACTGGTGGAGTATGTTCTGATCTTACTTCTGGTGATGAGGGTATTGGTTATGGTGCTGATCTGTTTGATTTAAGTTCTAATTATGGATCACCAAACTGCTGTGGTGATGACGAGGGAGAATATTATCTATATTACAACCTTGAAGGAACGAAATATCAGTCAACGGCGGCTTGTTGTGATGCTTTAACAGATTGTGTTTTCCCAGATGGGAGTTGTGTAAATTCAGACTCTGGCAATCAATCATATCATTGTTATTCAAACATGGTTGCTCTTTGTGAAGCAATTGATGATGTTGGTACTTCAAGTGGGACATATTGTTGTACTTCCCTGCCTGATGCTGATGATCCTTCTAGTGGATGGCAGCCAACCTCTGGATTAAAGGAAAGTGATTACTCATGCACTGACGGGCTAGATAACGATTGTGATGGCTTAGTTGATTTGGAAGATAATGATTGCTGGGATACTCAGGAGCTTAATGACCCGGAGTCCTCTGGAGTTGCGTGGATTTCGATGGACTTGGATGAATATAATTATCCTCATGTTGCTTATAAGAATACAGACAGTGGAAGACTAAGGTACGCGTACCTTAATCCTACAGGTTGGCATTTTGAAACTCCAGATAGTTCAGATAATAATGGAGAAGGTGCTTCTTTAGTTTATGCTGGTGGTAAAGTTTACATATCATATCTTAGTGTGGATGAACTAAAACTTGCTATTAGGAGTAATACTGGTTCATGGACAGTTTCAGTTGGAAAACAACATGTATTTCCTTTTATGACTTCTATTGGAGAATCTTCTTCCAATTCTATATTTATAGCGTATGAAATTGATTATGATACAGATAACGATGGACTTGCTGATAGTAGTTCTCTTGAAGGGGTTGACTATACTTATTCAAAGGATATAATTTTTGATTATGATAATTCTGGACCAGGCTTGTTTATTCATTTTTCAGTTCCAAAGCATTCTAAAAATAGTCCATGTTCTTATTTAGCTGTAAATTTTGATTTGAGTCGTTCAAAGATTTCAGCATTGTGTTCTTCAGGATCTAGTTCAGAATGTAATTCTTTTGATTCAGGAGAGTTTGAGTTTAATTCTGTTGCTGTTGATTCTAAAGGGCACATACATGTTGCTTACTATGATTCAAAAAATGGAAAATTAAAATATGCTTATTATGATGGAGATTTACATCTTTCAAGTGGAAATTGGCATGTCGAGACAGTAGATTCTTTGGGAAATGTTGGAGAGCACACCTCCATAGCTTTAGACCAAGACGACAATCCTTATATTGCTTATTATGACGTTAGTAATAAGGACTTAAAGATTGCTTTTAAGAAGGAAGGCATTTGGCATATTGGAACAATTGATTCTGCAGGGGATGTTGGTCAATTTGCTTCTCTTGCTATAGGTTCTGATGGAAATCCAAGAATTGTTTATGCAGATGTTACCAATGGCATTGTCAAGTATGCTCATCCAGTGTATACTTCTCATTAAATCCACTTCTTTTATAAACTTCATCTGAGTTAACAAATAAAGCGTATAATTGATTGGGGTGCTTTCTTCATGTTTGAGTTGAAGCTTGAGAATGCGAAGGTTTTTCAGAATTGTGTTGACGCGTTGGTTACTCTTATTGATGAGGGGGAGTTTGACGTTTCAAAGGATGGCGTGACTCTCCGTGCCATGGATCCTTCTCAGATAGCAATGGTTGATTTTGAGCTTCCTAAGAAGGCTTTTGAAAAGTATGAGGTTAAGGAAGAGACAAAGGTTGGGTTGAGTATTGATGACTTGTCAAGGATTACTGGCAGGACTCGGGCTGGCGAGTCTTTAACGTTGTCTATTGATGATTCAGGTTCAAGGCTGTTGTTGGTTTTCAAAGGAAAAGGCAGGAGAAGGTTTAGTTTGCCTTTGCTTGATGTTTCCAATACTGCTTCTAAGGTTCCTTCTATTGATTTTGATGCAAGTGTTAAGATTAATGGAGGGCATTTTAAAGAAGCTTTAAAAGACGCTTCGTTGGTTTCTTCTTACGTGACTTTGAAGCTTGATTCTAAAGGGTTTGAGATAATCGCGAAAGGAGACAAGGGGGATGTTTCAATAGAGCTTGAAAAGGATGACGAAGTAATCGCAGAGCATAAGGTTTCTAAAGAAGCAAGAGCAATGTTCCCGTTAGAGTACTTGAATGACTTGCTTAAGTCAGTTGATTCTTCTTCAGTGGTTTCTATTAATTTGAAGACTGACGCGCCTCTTAAACTGGAGTACGGGATTGGTGAGGCAAGAGTCACTTATTACCTTGCTCCAAGGATTGAGACTGCATAGTTTTAAATACTTATTGGTACCAAATAATACCAGGGATTTTTTATGTATAAGCAGATAAGTTTAAGACTACCTAAGAATTTAGAAGAAGCTGCCAGGAAGTATGCTAAAATCTATGGTTTTAGGAACATTCAGGAGCTAATAGCAGAAGCTCTTAGGGAAAAGATATTTTTCAAAGAAGAATATGATGAAGACTTTACAGAAAAAGAAATTGAGCTTATTGATGAGCTAATTGAAAAAAGCATAAAAGCTAAAAAACTTGGAACTGAAAAACAGTTGATGAAGGCATTACAATGAATTATGAAGTAGTTCCAACAGAGTTTTTTCTTAGTCAAGTTTCTTCTCTTTCACTTAAAGATAAAAGAGTTATAAAACAGAAAATAGAGTTGATTAAGCTAAATCCTTACAGGTTTAAGGCTATTCATTCATCAAAGTTTTCAAAAGTTTTCAGAGTGAGGTTAAACGTTGCAGGTAAGAAGGCAAGATTGATTTACGTTGTACTTGAACCTAAAATAATTATTGTTTGTTTGATTTTACGGAAGAATGATTATAAGGATTTAGAAAAGTATTTAGCAAAGATTAAGTTTTAGTTGTCTTAAAGCCTGAGAAGCATCTTATGATGTTCAGCTAATTATTTAAAAAGAACTCCCCCCTTAATTTATCATGCCTTTATTGAGACGAAGACGCAAAGATGGAAAGTGTCCTCAGCGTTCTGTTGACAAGCAGGGTAACGTGTATTGTAAAGGTGTTCCTGTAAAGGTTGAAATGTGTCCTGGTTCTCCGGTAATGATTTTTGTTACTGCTGGTGGAAAGATAGTTCGTTGTCCTTTGTATGGTGCTTCTAAAAGACAGTTGAAGCTTGCTAAAAAGTATGCTGAGAAGGGTTATGAGATAATGAAGAGAGGAGACAAGTTCGTGGCTATAAAGGGAGAAGAAGAGATAGCATTTTAGAGAATTTTAGTTTTATCAATTTTAATGAGTTTTTTATATTGGGGTATTCTTTAGGAAGAGAATTAAAAATGATGAAGAGACTTCTTTGAGTGAAGAAATTTAAACTTTGAATTTAATATTAAAGTATGGCTCTTAGAAAAAGATTTGCTAAGAAAAAAAGAAGTTTGAAGGAGCGGGCTGAGGAAATAATTAGGACTAATCCGCAGTACAGGGGTTTGATTGAAGAGGCTAGGAAAAGAGGAAAACTTGAAGAAGTTGTTAGGGCTATTGATTCAGGAAAGCTTAAAGTTAAAAAGGACATTAAAGAGTACAAGTTCGCTGACTTGCTTTATCATGCTGTTCTCAGCAAGTCAGGAGTCATGAAAAAAATAAAAAAGCAGGGTTTAAAGGCTTCTGTTCCTAGTGAGTATAAGTCGTGGGGTGACTCCCAGCCTGCTATTTATTTCTTTGGAAAAGTAGATGAAAAGTACCTGTATAAGGGGAAGTCTCCTTTTTCAGGCAGGGTCTATTCCACTTTTTTTAGAGGTAGGAGGACTGAAGCCCCTCATGAGGAAGCAGTCCAGTATGTTGTTGATGTGAGGGGGAAACTAAGAAGAGAAAGTGCTAAAGAAAAAAGAGATGTTAAGATATTTGAGAAGGAAGTTGGTATAGTTTCAGTTGATGCTGAAAAGCTTGCAAAGCATGGTATTAAGTTGTACCCGGACCCTGAAATAAAAGGTTCTTATGTGTTGGTTGATGAGAAGACTGGAAAGCTTGTTGAGAGACTTCCTCCAGAGCTTTTAGGTTTTGTTGTTGAAGTGGATAGGGAGGCTCTTCTTAAGAAAGTTGAGCCTATTGCTGAGGAAAAAGCCAAAAAGCAATTTGAAGAGGAAAAAAAGAATCCTTTTACTGCTGAGCTTGCTTCCAGTAAAGACTATTATGAGCATTTAAAGAAAGAGCAGATGGGTTTGGAGGCTCGCAGGGAAGTTGAGAAAGAACTGCGTAAGAAGATGGATGAGGAGTTTATTAGAAGGATTATTGAGTATGAAAAAGAGAAACCTCTAAAGAGGAAAAAGAGAGAGTAATCTTTGGTTTTAGGCAAGACTTTTAAATGAGTTTATGCTAAAAGTTTTAACTCAATGAAAGGGCGTTGGTTTTGGAGGTGGGCTTGTGGCTCATAAGGTGATAGTTTATTCTACTCCTTCATGTCCTTGGTGCTACAGGGCTAAGCTTTTCCTTAAACAGCATGGGATAGAGTTTGAGGATGTTGATGTAAGCGCTGACCCTGAAAGAGCAAGGGAGATGATTGAGAAGAGCGGTCAAATGGGTGTTCCTGTCATTGATGTTGATGGTCATATAATAATCGGTTATGATGAAGTGAGGTTAAGGCAGTTGCTTGGGATAAAATGATTAGTTTAAAGTTACGTTTACATATAAAATTTTTATATCTTTTTTTCTTTTTTAGATGCGATAGTTATGAGGTCATGGTTTGTTGTTTTAGTTTTTTGTATTTTTTTAGTTAGGGGTTTTGCTGTTGATTTTAATATTTCTTCTACTTCTGATTTTGATTCGGGTGTTAAGGTGAATACTACGACAATTACTGACAGGTACAACATTTCAGATGGAACGTTAGAGGTTGATTTTCCTTATGCTGAAAAAGAC
>CAZBZN010000034.1:0-2710 GCA_964496415.1 Microcaldota archaeon
TTTTCAGGAAGCCTGGTTTTTTCAAAAAGAAAAACGCGTGGCTTTTCAAGTTAATAGCATCAGGCTGGGTTTTAATTGTATCAGTTTTGTTCGTGCTTGCTCATGACCCTACGGCAGTTTCTTCTTTCTTATTTTACTTTACCCGCAGCCTAATCTACGCTGCTGCTTACCTCTTTAACAAAAACAACCTCCTGCCAGCAATCCTCGCCCACGCAGCCCATAACATAACAATGACAACAGCTGCTGGGTTTTAACTTAACCAAGCTCCTTTAGCTTAACCAAACTCTTGTTGCATTATTGACAGTAATGTAACAAATGTAACAAAAACCTGACAGAATAGTTTCTATTGCTAATAGAAAAAAGTTTCCATTGACAATAGAAACTTTTAAATATCTTTGTCTTATTAATAACTACTATGTTGCTTAAGGAAGATCTGAAAAAGATTATTATTTCACAAAGAAATTTCTTAGATAAAAGTGAAACAGGGGTTTTAAGAGAGAAGAAAACAGAAATAAAAAAAGGACTTGCAGTTACAATAACAGGAGTTAGAAGATGTGGGAAAAGCACTTACTTAAATCAATTAATTAGAAAGCAAAGAAAAAGTTACTACCTTAACTTAGAAGACCCTCGCCTTGAAGGGTTTGAATTAAGCGATTTTTTCAAAGCAGAAGAGATAATGAAAGAAATTTACGGTGAAGGAGGAACTTATTTTTTTGATGAAATACAAGTAGTTGACAAATGGGAAAAGTATGTGAGGTACTTAGTTGATAGGAAAGAAAAAGTAGTAATAACCGGGTCTAATGCGTCACTCTTGAGCAGTGAGTTTGGGACGAAACTAACAGGAAGGCATATTCAAACAGAAATGTTTCCTTTTTCTTATAACGAGTTTTTAAAATTAAAGAAGAAAAAACCAGGCGTTAAGTCATTCAAGGAATACTTACGTGAAGGAGGGTTTCCAGAGTATTTGAAAAGTAAAAATGAAGAGATACTATTTGAATTGTTAACAGATATTATAACAAGAGATATTGCAGTAAGGTATGGGATAAAAAACGTACAAATGTTGAAAAAGATAGCAATTTTCCTAATAAGCAATGTTGGGAAAGAATTTTCATATAACTCAATTAAGAAAGCATTTAAAATAAAATCAGTGCAAACTGTAATTGATTATATCTCTTTCTTTGAGAATGCTTATTTGTTATTCACTGTGCCAAGATTCAGTTACTCTTTCAAACAACAACAAGTGAATCCTAAAAAAGTGTATTCAATTGATAATGGACTATCATATCACTTGTCAACTACATTCTCTGAAGACCTTGGGAAAATGCTTGAAAACGCAGTTTTCTTACACCTGAGAAGAAAACACAAAGACATTTACTACTTCAAAGAAAACAACGAATGTGATTTTGTGATAAAAGAAAAAAACAAGATAACTCAAGCAATACAGTCAACGTACAAATTAGATGAAAGCAACAAAGAAAGAGAAATAAACGGCTTACTAGAAGCAATGCAGAAATTCAATTTAAAAACAGGACTAATAATAACCCTTAGCCAGGAAGACGAAATAAAAGAACACAACAAAAAAATCCTAATAAAACCAGCATGGAAATGGATGCAGGAGCACTGAACCCCCGTGCCATAACAAACAAAACCACACAAGAGACACTGTTTGCCGAATTTGGGTAAACAATCTCCGATTGTGGAACCGCATATTTGCTGTTAATTGTCCGTGATAGTGGCAAGGCCTACGAAGTAAGCCAAAGAGTTTCCGACGCCGCCAGTTGTGATACTTATATTCATTGTTTTTAACTCTCTAATTGTTCTTTTGCTTCTTTTATCAAAACTTTTTTTATTTCTTCTTTGTTCTTCACATTCGATAAAAATTCTGCCAATTCCATACATGATTTGAATAACATCGGCACACCCTCCTTTTTTGCATTTAACTTTAAATTTTGCCTAAGTTGTCGATGAATAGAAGGAGCAGAGAAAATTCCAATTATTTCTTTATGTGAATATTGCTTCTTAGTTTTTATTATATGATCAGGTACAGATGAGGCTTCAGCACTCGCCCACTGTGCTCTAGTACCTCTAATAGTTGTTAATTCTAAAACAAATACGTAATTATCAATTTCAAATATAATGTCAGGCGTACCTTCTTTACCTCCCCCTTCCTTCAAAATACGAGTATTTTTACTTAAGATGTATTAATTTTATTAAAGCAAACCTTAAATAGTTGTACTACTATATTTAGCATTATGAATAACAAAATTTCTTTTGGCAAACTTACTAAAGTAGATTTGAGAGAAGTTTGGAAGCACGAAGCTTATGATTTTACTAATTGGCTTGCTCAAGAAGAAAACTTATCATTGCTAAGTGATGAAATTGGAATTAGCTTGAGGTTAATTGAAACAGAAGCAAATGTAGGAAGTTTCAATGTTGATATTCTTGCTGAAGAAGAAGGTTCTTCAAGAAAAGTAATAATTGAAAACCAATTAGAAAAAACAAATCATGATCACCTTGGAAAATTAATCACTTATGCCTCAGGTTATGATGCAAACATAGCCATTTGGATCGTCAAAGACGTTGATGATGAACATAAACAAGCAATTGATTGGCTTAATGAACACACTAATGAAGATGTCAATTTCTTTATTATTAAAATGGAAGCATGGAGGATAGGAAACTCTAAAATAGCCCCAAAATTCCAAGTAAT
>CAZBZN010000034.1:2720-4937 GCA_964496415.1 Microcaldota archaeon
AAAAACCAAACGATTGGACAAAAACTATAAGAAGTTCGATACTAAGTAGCAAATTAACTGATACTAAAATGAAACAATTAGAATTTTGGAAAAAGTTTAAAGAGTACGCATTAGCAAAGAAAACAAGGTTAAAAATGAGAAAAGCTTATCCTCAACATTGGTATGACATAGCAGTTGGTAGTTCACAAGCACATCTCTCTTTAATAATAAACACAAGAGATAACAAGATGGGATGTCAATTTTACATCCCAAATAACAAAAAACTATTCTATGAATTACAAAAAAGGAAAGAACAAATTGAAAAAGAATTGAACCAAAAATTAAAATGGTTAGAGTTACCAAATAAAAAAGCAAGCGCGATTGTAATATTTAAAGAAGCAGATATAAATAAGAAGGAAGAATGGAACTCTTACTTTGAATGGCTTAAAGAAGAAGCTGAAAAATTCAAAAAAGTATTCACAAAACACTTAAAAGAAATCAAATTATGATTTAGAAATCCCAACAACTCTTTTTTAAACATGTCGATTACTACCCCCAACCTCCCACAAACCCTGCTTTCGTTAATGCATTTCATCTTACTCAACTTCAATTATCCTTCCTGCTCCTGGTTCAACGTATTTTTCAGGGTAAAGGGATTTTATTTCTGACTTGTATTGAGTGCAGTGAGCTGGGCAGATTAAACTTAGGTCTTTTAATGACTCAGGCTTAGTTCCGTGTAAGCCTCCTATAATGCCGTAGATTTCACCAAACTGAGAAGCTGTATTAAGAATATGTTCTATTCTTGGATGCGAGCATCCTGTTATGATTATAATGCCTTTTTTTGTCTTAACGCAGAGGGATTGTTCTATTCCTTCAAGCTCGCCTGTGGAGTAGATTCCCTCGTATAGTCTTGTGGGTTTTTTTACTTCAATAACTTCTCTTGCGTTTCTTGCTTCAGGAAAGTAGGAGGGAATCCAGAGTCTTACTTTGTCGTTTAGTTGAAGGAGGGATGAAAGACCTCCTATGTGATCCCAGTGAAGGTGGGAAATGAAAACGTCTTCAATTTCTTTTGGGTTGATTTTAAGTTTTTCCATGTTGGAGAGTAGGATGCTTCCGTTTGCTCCTGTGTCAAAAAGAATGTTTTTTCCTTTAGCTTGAATGAGTGCTGAAAACCCCCAGTCAGCTTGCAGGTCTTCTCTAAAAACAGTGTTGTCGTAGACAATGGTGACTTTCATTTTAGTGATTCCTCGCGTAATTTTTCATTTAATGTTCCGTCAGGAAGCATCCAATCAGGATGTGCTTTGCCTTTTTCTTCCATTTGGTAACGAACGCAGCTTTCCCAGTCGCCCTTGCAGTATAATTCTATCCATTTCTTGTCAAGCTTTCCTTTTTCATAAAATTTTTTCATTGGACAAACAGGATACCACTTGCAATCCTTAAGCAACACCTGCAACTTTTTGTAACTTTTTATCAAATCTTGTTTGAAGTCAGGGTTGTAAAGAAGGACTGCAGGATGAGGCAGTGGTAGTATTTTTTTATCTTCAGCTAAGAAAAGCTTCCCACAAATTAAGGAAAACCTTGCTTTAAAATTTGATAAAATCCCGTATTTTTGAAAAATGTAATAAGTGGCGTAATAACCTAAGGGAACCAGCACTTTGGGGTTTATTAATTTAATTTCTTCATCCAAGTAATAACTGCAGGCTTTAATTTCGTCTTGTTTAGGCTTTCTGTATTTTGGAAGCATGCATTTGATTAGGTTTGTCATGTAAACCTCTTGTCTTTTAATCCCTGCTTTGCTTAGTAGTTCGTCTAATACTTTTCCTGAAGGGCCGACAAACATTTTTCCTTCCTTGTCTTCTTTTTCTCCTGGTGCTTGAGCAATCAGCATTATTTCAGCGTTTAGGTTTCCCTCGCCGCAGATAGCATTTGTCCTGGTTTCAGATAACCTGCATTTCTTGCATTCTTTTATCATCTTGTTTAACTCATCAATGCTCATGCTTGCACCGTTAATTCTTTTAATAGTTTAAGGCATGCTTTTAATATAAGGCATTTCCTCCTGAGTTCGCTCTTGCTTTAAATTTAGCAGGGGTAAAACGCAACCTTCCCTAGTAATCACTTGCTAATACCTAAAAAATAGCTCAAAAGCACGGCAGGACAGGATTTGCGTGATTAACACGCGCAGGGTGTTTAAACAATTAATTTAAACCTCTTGGTTTTTATTTTAATCATGAAAAGCTG
>CAZBZN010000035.1:0-4702 GCA_964496415.1 Microcaldota archaeon
TGCAAGTTTAAAACTTCTTTTTCAAGCAACTGTGCTTCAAGCTTGCTTTTTTCCACTTCTTCTTTTATTTTTTTTAGTTCACTTATTCTTTTTTCTTTTTCTTGTTTTATTTTTTCAAGCCCAGAAATTTTTTCTTCAAGCACTGCTTGTTTTGCCTTTAACTCATTAAAATAATTTTTTATTTCTTTTTCCACTTCTTCAGAATAATTTGTCTTTTCTTTTTCCTCCTCTGCTTTTTTTATTTCCTTTTCTATTTCTTCTTTTTGGTTAACAAGTTCATAGTATTCTTTTTTCTTTTTGTAATCCTCACATTTTTTTATTAAGCTTTCAACATCTTTTTCAGGAAGTGCTTTTAATTCTTTGTTTATTTCATCAAGTTTTCTTTCAGCTTCTTGGTTTTGTACTTTTATTTTTTCTTTTTCCTCTTCCAGAAGCCTTTTCTCTAACGCCTTGTTTTTTTCTTCCTCAAGCTTGCTTAATTTTTCTCTTATTTTCGCTTTTTGACTCCCAAATTCTTCTATTGTTTTTTCAACTTCTCTTATTTTTTCTCTTATCTCTTCTGCTAGTTTTTTCCTGTTTTGAGCAATTTCCTGCTTTTTTTCAGGAGTGAGTTTAGTATCACATACAGGACATTTTTCATAACCACTTATCGTATGAATGTGCTCTATTGCTTCTTTTTCTTTACTTTCAAGAGAGGCTTTTTCAGCCTTTTTATTTATTATTTCCTTTTCTATTTCTTCAAGTTCTTTCTTAAGTTCTGTTTCTATCTTTTCAATTCCTTCAATGACGCTTAATGATTTTAGTTTTTCATCTATTTCTTCAAGCTTTTTTATTCCTTTGCTTAGCATTTCTTCTACTACTGCTTTCTCTTTTTCAAGTTTTTTCTTCTTTTCTTCAACTTCTTTCCCTTGTTTTATTTCACTTTCTGCAATCTCTAAAAACTTGGTTATCTCATCTTCACTTTCTACTGGTTTTTGAATAGTACTTAATTTAACATTTATTATTTCCAGCTTTCCTAAGTAATTCTCAATCAGGTTTTTTGTTTTAAGATAACGTCTTTTTGCTTCTTCCACTTCTATTACTTTTTTTTCTGCTTCTTTTTTTTCCTGTTTTACTTTCTCTATTGTTTCAATGCTCTCGTTTATTTCTCTTTTGATTTTTTCAACTTCTTCTTCAAGTTCTGGAAGTTTTGCGATTACTTCTTCATCAACACTTACGCTTCTTTTTTCTTTTATTTTATCCTCCAGCCTTTTGATTACCTGCCTTAAGGTTTTTCTTGCTTTTTCAAATTTTGAGATATTTAAAAGCTGGTCTATTTTTTCTTTTCTTTGTCCCTTTGGTATTTCAAGGAAGTATTCCATGCTGTTTTGCTCAGCATAAACAGCTTTGGTGAAAAGCTCATAGTTTATTTTAAGGATTTTTGTTATTGTTTCAGTAACTCTTTTATTTTGAGGCCCTTCTAAAAGCACTCCATTTTTGTATACTTCGCTTAATGTAGTTCCTTTACCTCTTTCAATTCTTCTTTTTACAAGAAATTCATCATCTCCTAATAAGAAAGTCATTTGAACTTCTGCTTCTTTTTTCTCTTCAGGTTTGTTCATTATTACGTCATCAAGCTTTACTTTCTTTGATTGAAGTGTTGGAAAAGTTCCAAATAAGGCAAAGCACATAGCGTCAGTTACGCTTGATTTTCCAGCGCCCATTATTCCAACAAGTACATTTGTTCCTTTTCCAAACTCAAGTTCTGTTTTTTCATGAGAACGCCAGTTTTTTAGAACAAGTTTTGTAATCATGCTATGAATTATTCTTTTTCTTATTTATTTTCTTTTCCTTTTCAGCTTGTTTTTCACTGTTTTTATTACTTCTTTTTCTTTCATCCAACTGTTTATAAAGGATAAGAATGAGATTAATAGGAATATGCATATTAACGTTGTTGGGCTGACTATCTTTAAAGAAAAGTAGGTTACTGCTGACCAGAACAATAACCCTATTATTGTTCCTGTGAGGATGCAGAGGTAAGCTGCTTTTCTATGAAAGTTCATCAAGTAGGCTATTACTGCAGCCCATAGGAAGCCTAAGGAAAATGATATAAAAATTAAAGAAGCATAATATCCATGGTAGCCCATTTTTTGTTCAAAGAGCTGGGTAATGTTTTCTGCTGTTTTTTTAGTTACCTTGTATGGGATTTTTACAATTACTAAAAACCCTCTTGTAAGCCTATTGTTTGGTTTTTTCTGCAGGATTAAAAAGATAAGAGGTAAGGGTATTGAGTATAAAATTATCAGGGATAGAATGATTTCATGGAAACTCATAAATCCTGTAGCATAAGGTATTGCATAAGCAGGCCCAAGAGTATAAGCTAATGCTAAAAACTTTGAAAAACCCATAGTGTATTAATTCACTTTTCCCTTATTTATACTATGAAGTTTTTATGTGACTTTATGCTTTCAAGACTTGGCAGGTGGCTTAGAATTTTAGGCTATGATACAAAAATAGCTACTGGCAAGGATGATGATAAGCTGCTTGAAGAACTTGCTGAGCTTGAAGGAAGAGTATTACTAACCAAGGATAAGAATGTTAAAGGCTTTCTAATAAGGTCTGATGAATTACTTGACCAGTTGGTTGAAGTATTTTCAAGGTTTGGCCTTGAACCAGGGTTTCCTGAAAAGTCCAGGTGCTCTGTGTGTAATGGTGAACTTGAGAGAATTCTTGACAAGTGGAGATGCAAGCAATGCGGGAAAGTCTACTGGGAAGGAAGCCATTGGCTTAGGATTAAAGAAACAGTAGAACTGCTTAAGAAAAAGTTAGGATTAAGAAATTAAGGTTACTTCCAAGTTTTCTACTTCTTTTACTCCTGAAGTTTTTCTGATTTCTTGTTCTACTTCTTCTGGATTGTCTTGTTTGTCATCAAGTAATACTCCTACTTTTAAAACTTCAAGCCCAAAAGCTATTGGTTCTCTTTTTATTGATTTTACTTTTTCTATTTTTTCAAGTTCATCCATTAGTTTTTGAAGGTCATAGCCTTCTTCAGGGTATACTCTGTAAACTGCCATTACCTTTCCCACTTTTTTCACCTCATGGTCCTGTGAACCCGCATTCTTCACAGGTGTATGGTTTTGAGTTTTCCCTGCATTTTAAGCATCTTATTATCGTGCTTTTCCCGCAGTTAGGGCACTTGAACCTTACATAGTCATCTGTTACTTCAGTGTTGCAAGAAGAGCATCTTACCATTTACTTCACCATTGCTGTCTTTGAAAGTGGTTTATATTCTGTTAGGTTCATATATATTAAAGTATGCCCCTGTAGTTTAGTTCGGATAGAACGCGGGCTTGCGGAGCCTGTGGCCAGGGTTCAAATCCCTGCAGGGGCGTTAAACCTCAAAATATCTTCTAAGAATTTCTTTTTCTTTAAGGGTTTTTTCATTAGTCAAAATAACTGCTTTTTTTACAGGTTGTTTTAAGTGAGATGGTACTTGCTCTGAGTTAAGAGCTTCTTTTATCAGTTCTTTTGCTTCAGGGTGTTTTCTTTTTTTCCAAGCATATAATCTGCTTCTCATTACCCACCATTTTTTGTTTTTCTCAATAAACGCCTTTGAGTTTTCTTTGTCCCATACTTCTGGCCCCCTGTGGCGTTTATAGTGGTTTAAGCTCAGCGTGTTTAATTCGAATACCATGCCACATTTTTTTTCCTCATCAGTCCAATAAGAGAATTTGTAAACGTGAAATTCTTGCTCATATAGTTTTTCTTTTATCATTTTTGCTAATTTTTCCAGTTGAGACCATAGGATTTCTCCAACAACATTTGGTGGTTTAAAGCTTATTAGAATCAGGTTTCTTCCTCTTATTTCTTCCTTTAGGTTTATTTTTTTCTCTTTCGGGAAAAAGAATTCTTCTGATGGTCTTTCAAGGAATTGCCTTGCTTTTATTATGAACAAACTTATTGCTTTTCTTGAAACTGCTGAAGCTACATTCCTTTCTTTGTCAACAGGGTCTATCACTACTAATGGTTCTTTGAATTTTGAGTAATCTTTCCTAAGGTTTTCAATGTCTATTATTATTCTTTTGTTCCATTCATTTGCTGCTTTTTCAATTAGTTTATCAAAAGACCCATAGTATAGTATTAGTAACTCGCAGAGATAACCTGAGAAGCCTTTTGTTTTTTGGTCAGCGCCATAAAGCCCTGCTGCTTTTAAGAATTGCTTTAATAAGAGGATTTCAGGAATGTGCTCTTTCTTTAGTTTTTTCTTCAAGTACTTGTTATGTAATGGTGTCCTGTCAACAGCTGAGATTATCTGGGTTTTTATTTTATAACAAGGAACTATCTCAACTGTTATTCCTTTTACTTTAGCTTTTACATAAGGATGCTGTGCATAGTGAGTAACTGGCCCGTATTTTTTTAATACTTTTTTCCCGATTTCTAATCCTTTTTTTTCAAGTTCTTCTAAAGGAGTTTTTGGGTCAAAGAATATGAAAATGTCAAGGTCTCTGTCTCCTGAAATAAATGTTCCTCTTGCTCTTGAACCAACTAATTCTGCTTCATATCCTTCTTTTTTGATTTTTTTAATTAGTTCATCAGCTATTTTTTCAGTAAATTGTACTTCTTCTGGTTTTGGAGTTATTTTTTCAAGCACTCTTTTTCTTAATTCTTCTTTCATTTAACTCAGCCCAAGTAAAATAATGATTATGATTATTATGGTTACTGC
>CAZBZN010000036.1:0-4552 GCA_964496415.1 Microcaldota archaeon
ATTAACTTGAAAAGCCACGCGTTTTTCTTTTTGAAAAAACCAGGCTTCCTGAAAAACTTTTCTATAAAGACTCCTATCAAGAAACCCCTGTATAAGGTTTCTTCAGTGACTGGAGCAACAAAGCATGAGACTAGTTTTTCAACCAAGCCATAACCTGAAGTCACTTCATGAAAGCTTATGAAAGCCAAGTCAATTACAATAATTGCTAGTAATGGGATGAAAAACCATGGCTTTAATTCAAACTTAACTCTGAATGCTGACAAGTCCTTGTTCAACCACTTCTTTGAGATTATTAGGGCTACTACTGCTGTTATGAACACGCTTATCTGAGTGGTTAAAGGATCAGAAATCATATTGTCTTCCCCTGCAGGTTGCTTTACCTATTCTCTTTTTGGTGTTAAACCAAAAATTTAAAACTAATGGGATTCAGTATCTTCAGTGTGCTTGTTGGTATTGATTCTTCAATGGGTAAGAGGTTTTCTTGCTTTGTTTTCGGAAGTTTTAAGGAAGTTAACTTGTTTTATGAGAATGTTTTTACTTTTATTAAAAAAGATTGCGGTTGGAGTGGTTCACTTCATTGGAGGAAGATGAGCAGAAGAACAAGGAATTGTATCTTGAAGAAGTTTTTACGAGAGATGCATAAAACGCAATTAAAATTCTTCATATTCGAGCATAAGAAGCCAAAAGGTGTTAGCAGACGTGATTATTTTTTGAAAACAGTCCCTAATGAAGTTTCTCACGTGCTAGAGCCTTTGTTCAAGGCAACTTCTGGAGTGGTTCTCATTGAATGTGATGAAGATTTTGAAGTGAAAGGAGTCCATAACTCTTCAACGCTGTTTTTAAACAGACTAGTTAAGAGTATTAGTTACAAGATAGTTGGAAAAAAAGTAGCTGTTTTTATTAGTAAGGGAAGGGTTTATGCTGACATAAAGCATGATAGCAAGAAGTTGCATGTTAGGGCGTCAATCGTTAAGAGCAGGAATTCTAAAGCTGTTCAAATAGCTGATTTGGTGTTAGGCATTTTCAATCAGGATAAGAAAAAACTAGAAGGGATGGTGACTTTTAAGAAGTTGTAACAAAAAAGCTTCCCCCACGGGTTATGTTTCGTGGGGGGCGAGTCTTCAATGCTTTCAGGGTAATGCCCAGTGGACACTCCCCTAAAAACTCTGACTCTATTGATAATTGTGCTATATTCTATTATTAAAACATTTATTAACTAAATATTATACTTCTTACTTCCTACATTTTTCTGCGTAAGGACAGTAATTGCACATCCATGCTTTGCGGGGGTCTTGTTTGGCTTCTGGCTCTGGAGGAACGTTATCTACGAGGCTTTTGTGGAGTCTGCGGAACCTGTCAATTATCCTCTGCGCTTCTCCTTCGTCGTAGTCTATTTCGAACGCTTTCGTCTTCAGGTTTTTCTTGTCAACGTACAAGAGAATGCCCTTATGAATGTTCGACGCGTGCATGTAAAACATTAACTGGCCAACGTACTGCGGGTTCAAGTCCTTCACGTAGTCAGTGTTAGCAGTGCTTTTAACTTCAACCAAGTAAGTCTGGCCCTTGCTCTTAAGCAGTATCACGTCATCAATCCTGCCTGAGACAACAAAATCATCAATCTCCACCCTGATAGGAGTCTCGTTACTCAGTAATTCCACGTCAGGATTCTTCTCAGAACGCAGCACGTCAACAATGAAGTCATGCAAAATATTTCCAAGCTCAAAAATCTTAGACAATTCAGGGTCAGGCTCCTGCGGCTCCTTGTAAGAATACCACACCTTACGCAAGCATCCGCCGATTTCAGAAGGATAATACCTGCCTATTTCCTTCTTCCAAGGGTTCTTCTTCAAATGATTCTCAATCATCTCATCAAAATCAATCATCGCTGGTTATTAGGACCCAGTAGTTTTTAAGACTTGTTTAAACAACCTTCTTCACTTTCTTCGTCATTGTTTGTCTCATGACTTTGAATCCTAGTTTTTCATAGAGGTTTTTTGCTGGCGTGTTGTCAGCGAACACTTCTACTCTTATCTCTGAAACTTTTGACTTGCTGAGTATGCTCATGAGTTTCTTCATTAACTTTTCTCCGATTCCTCTGCCACGGTACTCTGGCTTCACGTACAAGTTTCCAATCACTCCTATGTTGGATTTGTACCCGTGCTTTTTAGCGTTTTTTACTTCACCATAAGCAAAGCCAACTATTTTTCCCTTGTCTTCTGCTAACAGAACAATCATCGAGTCAAACTTACTCCATACTCTTACTGATTCCTCTTTAGCCATTACTTCAGGAACGATCAGCGGGTAGTACTTTTCTGAGTGTTCTTTTTCAAACAAGAACAGTAACTCATCCAAAGCTATCATGTCTTCTCTTTTAGCCTTTCGAATAGTAACCATCTGCTTCGCCTCTAAATTAATTAATAGTCCTTTTCCTTTAAATTAACAGATTTTCTTACATCTATGAATTGCTTTAGGTCTTTAATTTTGAATGAAGTTGCTTTTTTAGAATCATACTCTATGTTAGGTGGTTTCCAATCTTCTTTTATCAATTCTTTCCAGGGTTTGATTGAAAACCAAACTATCTCCTTTTCTCTTTCAAATAACTGCTCTGGAGTAAAGGATAAGGTTTCTTTAACCATATTTTTTAAGCTTTCTTCAATTTTTTTTACAGGTACTTCCATTCCGATTACATAAGTGTTAAGGGCTCTTGTTAAATTTTTTCCATAATAGTTTCCCATTGAATCAATCTTAAAATCCACTTCTTCAAATTCTGATATAATCCTAACATGTTCAAGATCAAGCATGCTTTTTTTCCATGGAGGATTAAAATTTGAATAGTCATAAACAACATACTGTCTATTTTCGTGAGTATAAGGACCATGCACTTCTAATCCAATGTTATGAAAGTTATAATAAAGAGCTTCCTGATGCATCCACATTAAAGACTTTAAATACCGTGCGTCTTTTTCTTTTATTTTTTCTCCTTCAATTCTAATTTTAAAATTTTTTAATCTATTTGTCTCCTTTTCATAGTAAAAGTCATCTTCTTTTAAACAAAAAGAAACATTAAGAAGCCTTTTAGCCAGTTCTTCTCTTTTGGTTTTGACCCAATTTTTTAACCTCATTCCTGTAATACACGTAAGATATAACTTCCAAACAAGAGTAGGAGACCGAATATTTAATAACTTTTCAGTATCCATCCTTCTTAAGATTTTTAAGATATCCTCAGATAAGTAAGGAGAATAAATTGCACTGTTAGTGCCTCTTCTAGGAGGCCAAACTCCCTTGTTCCCTATATTGTAAATGGCTTTTAATAGAGCGTTTTTTACTTTCTCAAAATCAATGTTATAATAAGTACACTTCACCTTTATCACCATCTACTAATACTAAGTCACCTGTTTTTAAAATTTCAGTAGCTTTTTTTGTTCCTGTAACACAAGGAATTCCTAATTCTCTTGAAACAATCGCAGCATGAGCTGTTAGTCCTCCTTTATCAGTTATAACTGCAGCTGCTTTTGACATTGCTGTGAAGTAAGCAGGACTAGTAAAAGGGCATACTATGACCTCCCCTTCCTTAATTTCATAAGCACTTAGGTCTGACAAAATTACTCTTACACGGCCTTTCGCTTTTCCAGGACTAGCTGCAAAACCTTCTAATACCTTTTTCATAATCTTTCCATCTCTTTAGTTATTATAAATCTTTCTTATGTGATATAAACCAATGCATGTAAGTTAAGTGTCTAAGCTTTTTCCGTAAAGTTCAGATCAAGAAAAAGTTGACTCACTAATTTCTATCATGTCTTTTTGATTTTATAACACTAATTCTACCACAAAACAAGAATTAAAAATGCTTCTAAAATACAGAAAACAAAAGGAAACCGAGCAGTAGCCCATAACCCTCCTTCTGTACACGGCAGCATTATACTAAGCGGGCTTAAGCCCTTGCACCTTGGCTGGCCGTTTCATCCCACAAGGCAAACTCACTTCTTAGATCATCGCGTTATTGCCTTGCGGGTGTCGTTTCTTATCCAGCCAAAGCCCTCACAGGCTTTTACTTCCAAGCCAAAAGGCTTGTGGTGGGAGGAGTTTCCTCAGGGCAAAGCCCCGAAGCTGCCGGACTACTGCTCAACAGGCAGCATCTCATTTAAGCAGCCGTAAAGTGAGTTCTCTTGGAAAACTCGGGCTTTTAGTACAGGCGGGCTGAACACCTCGCGTGAGCTTGGTGCTTACACCCCCTGCCTATCAAACCCGTCTTCTACGGGAGCCCTCGGCCACCTCAAGCCAGGTTGCCCTGGTTAAGGCGGCATGGATGCTTCTTTTCGCGGGGTGCTTCGAGCTTAGATGCCTTCAGCTCTTATCACCGTGGGGCGTAGCTGCCCGGCAATGCCCTGTCGGACAACCGGTACACCAGAGGCCCCGACCCCTCGTTCCTCTCGTACTTGAGGGACCTTCCGCTCAAGCATCCAACACTCCTAGCAGGTGCCACCGTACTGTCTCGCGACGTACTGAACCCAGCTCGCGTGCGTCTTTGATGGGTGTACAACCCCACCCTTGG
>CAZBZN010000037.1:0-3596 GCA_964496415.1 Microcaldota archaeon
CCGTTGTTTTTGATTAACATTCTTGTCTCAGTATATGCTTCATCTGAAAAAGAAGATGCAATAGAGTCAAAGTTTGTTGTTTTTACTTTACTGGCTTTTATTCTTTCACTTGTACTTTGTTATTTGTTTAAGCTGGAAGGAGCAGCAGCCGCTTTTCTAATTTCTTCTTATGCTGTGATGTCTTGGATGGTGTTTGAATTAAAAATAAAGAAGATATTCTTAAATAACCTTAAAAAGCCGTTGTTTTCTTCTCTTTTGATGTCTTTACTTGTATATGAACTGATTAAGTTTATTCACTCAGTACTCAGTGGCATTGCCGTAATTCTTGTAGGGGTTCTCTTTTACTTCTTTGTCTTATTCTTAGTAAAAGGGGTAGGGATAGAAGATTTTAAGATTTTAAAATTCTGGGAGTAACTTTTAGTTTGTTTTTCTTTTGGTTACTTGCAGGCAACAGTTTTTCTACTTTTTTTACTATTTCGTCCCAGTCAAACTTTTTCACATGCTTGAGTCCTTTTTCAGTCATCTTTTTCCTAAGAGTTTTGTCTTTCAGCACTTTCACAATGGCTTCTGCTAACTGTTTTGAATCACCATGCTTGACAATTATCCCTGCGTCTCCAGCAGCGAACACAGTTCCTGAGACGTCTGTTGTTATTACTGGAGCGCCGTAAGCCATTGCTTCAAGGATAACCACGCCAAATGCTTCTGATTTGTGAACAGAAGGAAGAACAAACACAGTACATTGTTTCATAAGCTTTTCTTTTTCTTCTTCACTCACCCTGCCAAGGAACTTGACATTTTTAGCTATCCCAAGCTCTTTTGCTTTCTTTTTTAATTCTCCTTCAAGCTCTCCTGACCCTGCTATTAACAGGACAGCGTCTGGGACTTCTTCAACTACCTTTTTCATAGCCTCTAATAGGACGTCAAGTCCTTTGTAGTATATGAGCCTTCCAAGGAAAAGTATTGTGTTGTTTTTTCTTTTCTTGCTTGGCTTGAACTCTTTCAAACTAATCCCATTAGGAACCACCATTATTTTTTTCCTGTACTTTGGAAGAGTGTCAGATATTTCAACATACTGTGGAGAAGTAGGCATTATCACCTTTGCACTGTTAAGTATAATTCTTTTGAAAGTGTTTTCGTATATTGGTTTGAAAACCTTCATTATAATGGAATGGGGTATTATGTCACTATGATACGTTACTATTATTGGTTTTTTCTTAAACAAGTTTGCTAAGAAAGCAAGAGGATTTGAGAAAGAGTTAGGTGAGTGAAGGTGAAGAACATCATAGTCTTCTTTTAGCACTGCTGTGAACACTCCGGGGGATATTGGCGCGTTACCGAACCTGAACCACGTAGGCGTTCTCACGACTTTTATGCCTTCTATTTTTTCAACAGTAGTCTTGAATGCTTTTTCATGATTAGAAGCGATCACAGTAACTTCATAGCCTTTTTTAACAAGCCTCCTGCAGACTTCAAGAACTACTGTTTCTACTCCTCCTTTGAAAGGTTCAAAGTATTTTGACACTACGAGTATCTTCAACTTGTATCCTCTCCATGGCATAGAAGTTTCGAAAGATTTATATTATGTTAGCTTGTTAACTTTTTTTAATCTTTTTATGCCACTGTAAAGGTGTTTTTATGAAAGTATCTATAGTTACCCCCTTATTTAATGAGAGGGACAAAATAGAAGACTACTTGAAAATGATTTCAAGGCAAACTGTAAAGCCAGAAATAGTACTCGTTGATGGGGGGTCAACTGATGGAACTGTTGAAATAATTAGGAAGTATCAGAAAAAGATGCCTAATCTTAAGCTTTATTTTGAGGAAGGAGAAATAAGAAGTGTTGGTAACGCAAGAAATGTTGGAATAAAAAAAGCAACAGGGGACATAATTTTTTTCATTGATGTCGATGGGGTTGTTGAAAAAGACCTTGTTAAAAAAATAAAAGAAGAATTTGAAAAACATGAAAAAGACGGATGCGTTGCAATAAGGTTTAAAATAAAACCTTTAAAAGAGGGGATTAAGTCAAGACTTCAAGAAGCTTTTTTTTACAGAGACGCTGCGAGATGGAAGTTGGACTCTCATTGCTATGTGCTTAAAAAAGAAGTTATACCACTTTTTAACCCAAAAGCAGGGTATGGTGAAGATAAAGAATGGATAGCAGAAGTCAAAGAAAGAGTAAAAGGAAAATGCTGTGATTCTGACCAAGTACTAATGTTCTTTCAGCATGGTCCGAAGGACTTAAAAGACTTATGGCGAAGATACTTGTGGTACGGAAGAGGGTACATCTATTACTATTATAGACACAGGGACGAAAAGATTCATTTGATGAAGCTTCTCTTTGCTTTTTTCTCAGTTCCTTTCTTGTTTCTTGCTTTACTGCCAGCTGCAAGAGGATTCTATTACTCTCTTAAAGTAATAAAAGAATACCCAAAAGGACTTATAATGATTCCATTAATAGAAGCAATGGCATTTCCTATAATGGCTCTTGGGTTTTGGCAGTACTTGCTTAAAAAGAATAAGAAACACTTTGGGCATTAGAGGAGGGTCTTAAAATGAAAAAGCAGGATAAGCCATTGGTTACAGTAGTAATACCGTGCTATAACAGGGTCATATGGCTTGAAGATGAAATAAACAGCCTTAAGAATCAGACTTATCCAAACATTGAGATCTTATTAGTTGACGGAGGTTCTACTGATGGCTCTGTTGAACTTGCTAAAAAGTTAGGAGCAAGAGTAATAAGAGTGAACATTAATGGTTTTGACGAAGCAAGATTAAGGTACGAGGGGGCTATAAAAGCAAAAGGATCAATAATAATACAAGCAGACTCAGATGTTCATTTCCCTAAAAACTACGTTGAGGAAATGGTTAAACCAATCATAAAAGGAGAAGCTGATGCTACTGCAATAAGCCTGATAAAAGTTCATAAAAAAAGGAAAGGGTTATTAGCTGACTTTTGGAGAATTAAAAGACTTGCATCTCATGAAGCTAAAAAAAGAGGGCTTCATGAAGTGAAAGGAGCTCTTGCAATGAAAAAAGAAGTCATAGAAAAAGTAGGCCCTTATGACGACAGTTTGATAGTAGGAACAGACGTTGATTACAGTTACAGAATAAGAAAAGCAGGTTTTAAAGTAAAACCAGTGTTTACGACATGGTTTCATCATGCTGACCCTGACAAGTTGATTCCTTTCATTAGGAGAGTTTATTGGGGGTCTTATTACGGACATGAATTTATGAAGAAATGGAAAAAAGGTTATGTTAAGAGATGTGTTCTTTCCGTTTTTCTTAATTCCTTGTTTTTCGTTGGATTAATTTTACTGCCGTTGTTTCCTCTTATTGGGTTTTATTCTTTAGTGCCCATTGTTTTATCCTTCCTTATAGAGGGAGTATTTCCACTGTTATTTTACAAGCATTATCGTCTTATGCCTAAACTTGCTCTTAAAGAAAAAAAGGTAAAGCTGTTTTTACTTCTTCCTTTTTTGATGTATCTTTATATGCGATTTGATATACTTGGGTGGGGTCTTGGGCTTTTCAGGCAGAGTTAGGCTTGTTTAAATAAGAATGCCTCTCCATGAATTAAAATTATTAAGGTTATGTCT
>CAZBZN010000038.1:0-3518 GCA_964496415.1 Microcaldota archaeon
TTAAAAAAATACTTTCTTTAGAAAAAAAAGGAAAATTTAAGAAATATTCTTCTTTTAAGCAATTTAAGGAAGAGATAGAAAATGCGTGAATTCAGTGTTGAGTCAACATTAAAGACAAAGTTAAAAAGGGTTTATAAGAAAGACAAGGATTTGTATGAAGCTGTTATTAAAAAAATGAGAGAAATAGTTGCAAGCAAAGATATTGGTCACTACAAGAATCTTAAAAAACCACTTCAGGAGTTTAAAAGAGTCCATGTTAAAAAGAGCTTTGTGCTGATTTTTAAATATGTTAAGAAGACAGACACTGTTTTGTTTTTTGACTTAGATCACCATGATAAGGTTTACAAGAAATAAAATTTATTACCTGCTGGTTTTAAATACCCCTGCATGCAGAAGTTAAGGGAAGAGCTGCTTTTTAGAAACGAGCTGTTGCTTTTTTCTTGCTAAGCTTGTTCTTCTTAACAAAAAATATAGGGGTGTAAATAGTGGAATATGGATACAGTAGAAAAATGTATAAGACTGTTTGTTCTGAATGCGGAAAGGAATGCGAGGTTCCTTTCAAACCATCAGAAGGCAGGCCTGTTTACTGCAGGGAATGCTATCAGAAACACAGGAGCAGGAGATATTAATCACTTCCTACTCTTTTTTTGTTTCTTTTTTGCTTGAAGTGTTCATGCAAAAATTTATAAGCTAAGAGTTCTTCTCTACTGAATTGAAGGGTTATGGTTCCAAAGTTTGTTAGAAAACGTGATGGCAGGCTTGAGAAGTTTGACCAGAAAAAGATTACAAGAGCTATTCTTAAAGCAATCAAGGCTACTGGTAGGAAAGACGGCAAGCTTGCTAAGAAGCTTTCTGACCAAGTTCTTGAATTAATCAAGAAAAGGGTTAGAGGAATCCCCAGCGTTGAAAGAATACAGGACTTGGTTGAAGAGGTTTTAATAAAACATGGTGACGTTAAGCTTGCTAAAGCTTATATTGTTTACAGGAAGCAGCATGAGGTTTTAAGAAAAGAAAGCAACTTGTTTGAAGTAACTGACAAGATAATAGATGATTACTTGAAGCAGAAAGACTGGAGAGTAAGAGAGAACAGTAATGTTACTTATTCTTTTGCTGGTTTGATGATGTACGTTGCTAACGCTACTATTGCTAATTATACTCTTGACAGAGTTTATCCTCCTGAGATTTCAAAAGCGCATAAGAGCGGGGATTTTCACTTGCATGACTTGCCTTTTGGCATAGTTGGTTATTGTGCTGGATGGTCTTTAAAGCAGCTGCTGGTTGAAGGCTTGGGCGGTGTTTTTGGAAAAACTTCTGCAAGACCACCTAAGCATTTTGACACAGCATTACTTCAAATGGTTAACTTTTTAGGCACTCTTCAGAACGAGTGGGCTGGAGCAATGGCTTTCAGTTCTATTGACACTTATCTTGCTCCTTTTGTTGCAAAGGATAAGCTTTCTTATAAGGAAATAGTTCAAGGAATGCAGAAGTTCGTGTATAACCTTAACATCACTTCAAGGTGGGGTGGACAAACATTATTTACTAATGTTAGTTTTGATTGGACAGTCCCTGAGGATTTGAAAGACCAGCATGTTGTCTGGAATGGTAGGATGATTAAAGCAACTTATTCTGAGTTTCAGGATGAAATGGACTTGATTAACAGGGCTTTTATTGAAGTAATGCTACAAGGAGACGCTGACGGAAGGCCTTTTACTTTCCCAATACCAACTTATAATATTACTAAGGAGTTTGACTGGGATTCAGAGAACGCTGACTTGTTATTTGAGATGACTGCAAAGTATGGCTTGCCTTACTTTTCTAACTTCGTGAACAGTAATTTAAATCCTCAGGATATTCGTTCAATGTGCTGTCACTTAAGGCTTGACTTAAGACAGCTTGAGAGGAACATTACTGGAGGATTGTTTGGGTCAGCTGAGCTTACTGGCTCAGTGGGAGTGGTTACTATTAACATGCCTAGGATTGGTTACTTAAGCAAGGATGAGGATGATTTCTTTTCAAGACTTGAAAAACTAATGAGTCTAGCAAAGGATTCTCTTGAAATTAAAAGAAAACTTGTTCAGAGGAACATGGATAATGGCTTGCTTCCTTTTTCAAAAAGGTATCTTGGAAGCTTAGCAAATCATTTTTCTACTATTGGCTTGGTTGGAATGAATGAAGCTTGCTTGAACTTTTTAGGTGAAGACATAAGCACTAAGCATGGGAAGAAATTTGCTGAGGAAACGCTTGACTTCATGCTTGAAAAATTAAAAGACTTTCAAGAGGAAACAGGGAACCTTTACAACCTTGAAGCCACGCCTGCTGAGGGCTCTTCTTATAGGCTTGCTTACTTAGACAAGAAAAAATACAAGGACATAATAACTGCAAGCAAGAAAGTACCAAGGTACACTAATTCAACTTGGCTTCCTGTTGATAAGACTAATGACGTAGTGTTTGCTTTAAAGCATCAGGAGAGCCTGCAGACAAAGTATACAGGAGGAACAGTGTTCCACGCGTTTTTAGGAGAAAGAATTAACAGTGAAGAATGTAAGTTATTTGTGAAAAGAGTAATGTACAATACTAGGATTCCTTACTTTACTATTACTCCTACTTTTAGTATTTGTCCTGTTCATGGTTATATTCCAGGAGAGCATTGGAGTTGTCCTGTTTGCGGTGAAAGAACAGAGGTGTATAGTAGGGTTGTTGGTTATTTTAGGCCAGTGCATAACTGGAATCCTGGAAAACAACAGGAATTCAAAGAAAGAAAGCTTTACGACTATGCTAAGAAGAGGAAGTGGGTTTGAATGGATTTTAAAGGGATTCAAAAGTTTTCATTAATAGATTATCCTGGAAAGCTTTCCTGCGTAGTGTTTACAGGAGGATGTAATTTCCGTTGTCCTTTTTGCCAGAACAAGGACTTGGTGCTTTGGCCTGAAAAGCTTAAGAGCATAAGCTTTGATTACGTGTTAAAATGCTTAGAAGAGAAAAGAGGATGGGTTGATGGCTTAGTGTTGTTAGGAGGAGAGCCTACTATTCATGAGGATTTAACAGAAGTAGCTGAAGAAGTTAAAAACAGAGGCTTTTTAGTAAAACTTGATACTAATGGGTCAAACCCTAACATGCTTAGGAGGATGATTAAAGCAAAACTTGTTGATTATGTTGCAATGGATGTGAAAGCTCCTTTAAACTTTGAGCATTATTCTAAAGCAATAGGAGTGACTAACAAAAAATACTTTAATAATGTGCTTAAAAGCATTAAGCTGTTAAAAGCTTCAAGAATAGACTATGAGTTTAGGACTACTGTTGTTCCAAAAATATTAACGCTTGATGACGTAAAGGTTATTGCTAGGCAAATAAGGCCTGCTAAAGCTTATTACCTTCAACAGTTCAGCCCACATAATACCCTTGACAAAAGTTTTGAAAAAGTAAAACCATATCCTTTAACTCAACTTGAAGAACTAAGAGCTTGGATTGATGAAAAGAAATGGTTTAAGAAAACAGGGTTAAGAACTTAAAGGCTTTCA
>CAZBZN010000039.1:0-3174 GCA_964496415.1 Microcaldota archaeon
TGTTGCTGTTTTTCTTATTTGAATGTCCCTGAGCAAAGCATCTTGCTTTGATACTTTTATTACTGCTTGTTTTTCTTTTAACTCAACTTTTGAGTTTGGAAGGGTTTCTTTAACTAATGCTTCAGCTATCTCTTCTGGTTTTTTTAGTTTTTTTACAAGTTTTATGTTGAATATGAGTGTTTTTCCAGCAAGCTGGTGGTTGAAGTCAACTCTTACTCTTCCGCTGCTTACTGATTGTATTCTTGCAGGAACGCCGTCAAAGGTTAGAATCATTCCAGGCTCTGGAGTTATTCCACTTTTTTTAAAAGCGCTGAGAGGAACAAGTTTTACAAGTTCAGGGTTTCTTTCGCCATAAGCTTTTTCAGGAGGGATTTCAACTGTTTTTTCTTCACCTTCTTTCATTTCTTTTAAAGCTTCTTCAAATCCTTTTATGAGCATTCCTTCTCCAAGAATCATAAGAGAAGGTTCATACTTTCTTTTAGGGTCATAGATTCCAAGTTCTTTTGCTGTTTTTTCATCATTTGTTTCAAATACTCTTCCGGTTTCTTTTTCTTTTCCAGTGTAAATAACTTTGACAAACTCAGTCATTTTCCAACCTCCCTTAGGCAAAGATTATAAACTTCAAGGTTTTTTAATTATGCTCATGAAGTCAAGTGCAAAGTATTTAATAATGCTGTTAGTTTTAGTACTTTCAATAGGCCCTCTTACTTACTTTTTCAGTTCTAAACCAAAACAGATAACTTTGAATAACACCAGTCAAACTCCTTTATTCTTAACTCTTTCAGGAAATGTCACTGTTAAAGTTGAAAAAGTTTATCCTTATCTTTCTTATGTTGGAGTTTCAATGCTTAATGATGAATCTTTTGTAAGAGATTGGATTGATTCTTTAAATTATTCAGAGAACTATTCTTTAAAAGTCATGCTTAATCCTTATGGTAATGGTTATCGTTACGAGATAATGATTCCTTTGAAAAATGAATCAGATGCTTTATGGCTTGGCTTCAAGCTTTATCATAGGCTTAATACTTTTTTTGCAACTGATTATTATCCTTTAATCAAGGCTACTGCAACTCTTCCTGAAAGTTTTTCAATAGGCAATAAGACTATTCATGCTTTTAACAAGTCAGCGATAGTGCTTTTAGTTTATTCAAGGAAACAAGGAGAACAAGTAGAAATAGCATGTGACAATTTTCTAATAAACCAAAATAATACCCTTGTAAGAGATGTGGGCTTGTGTGTTGATAACTTTAAAGGTCTTTTTAGTTATGGGCTGCCTTTGCTTGATTATTTGAATAATTATGATAGTTTTAATGAGACAATAGAACTTAATGTTTCAGAAATTGAATCATATAATGCGGTGATGCAAGCTGACGGAGAGTTTAATCTCTCGCAAGAGTATGATTTTTCTTATGATGAACAGGAAAATACTACTTATGTGAATTTGAAAGCATCTTCACTTGATGAACTTAGGATTCAAGAGGAAAACCTTTCTGAACTTGGTTTTTCAGTAAAAGAAGAATTTAAAGTAGGCCTTGCAAGAGCACCTAATTTTGTTTTGCATTCTGGAAAGAAATACCCTCTGGTATCAATTTTAAAGATAAAAGTAAAGTTAGGTGTTGATGAGTCGTTAGGAGTAAAGCAAGTAAAAGCAAAGTTTGGGACATTGTTTGATGAAGTAATCTCAGTTGATACTTATTAAGCGTCATTCGTTTTGACTGAGTTTTAGTATTGCAGCTGCTAAGTCTTTTTCTTCTTCTAATGCTTTTTTAGCTTCTTCTCTTGAACAACCAGTTTTTTCCATGATTATTTTTATATCCTCTTCATTTGTTTTTTCTTCAGTAATCTCTCCTGTTATCTGAAAAGTCTTTTGACCCTGAATCTCCATGAGCATTACTTGGGGGTTTTTTATCACTATCTGTTTTTCACCTTTTATTATTACTTCTTGAGCTGGGATTTCAGTTGTTTTCATTCCAAGTTTTTTCATCAATGCTTGCATTTGTTTTGGGTTCATTCCAAACATTAAACCACCTATTTTTTATTTTCTTTTTTGCTTAACTTTTTTCATGAATATAAACTTAAAGGAAAGCCTTGAAGAAGTAATTAAAGAGTATTCTTCAATAGGAGGGGTTGTAAGAGTAAGTGATGGTAAGATTGTTTACCCAACTAAGGAAAGACTGGTTTCTCAGCTTGAAACTGTTGAAAAAAAGCTTTCAGAATTAAGAAGCCAGTTGAGAGAATTAAAGAAAAAGCAGAAAGAGTACTCTTATGATTCTGTGTTAAGTAAGCTTTCAAGAGGAATTAATCCTCTTTACTGGAAGCATCTTATAAGCCTTTTTACTGATGAAGAGTATCGTTCTGCTTTTGAGAAGATAAGGCCTCCTGTTGAAAGATTTAATGATCCAAGATGGGGCAGTATGGTGAAGATGTTCATAATAAGCAAGGAATACCGTGAAAGGCTTCTTGAAGCAAAAGAAAGCCCTATTGGAAAAAACAGGCCAACAATTAAAGAGAACGTCATGAAATCTTTGGAGTATGGCTGGGAGCTTATTAATCAGAGGATAGCGAAAGTTGAAAAAGAAATGAACGAACTTGAGAAAAAGAGAAAAGTGCTAAAAAAGCTTCTTGCTTTTGTTTAAGGAGAAACTATCTCAGCAGGAAGATTACTGGTTTTTCAAAGTACTTCCAGCTTAAGTATTCTATTAATGTTGGGATAAAAAAAGTAATGAAAGCGCCAAGTGCTTGGTGTTTTTCGATTTTGAAGTTAGCTTTTTCACTGAGGAATGCAGTAACCACTGTTATTATTACTAAGTCAAGCACCCAGCTGATTGCAAACCAAAAGATTTCCAGCATGCTCTCACTTTACTGATTTAATTTAGTAAGCTGGCAGAGAGGAAGAAGCTGGCATTGTTGTTATTCCAGTTGTTAATGGCACAAATACTGCATAGGTTATAAGGATAAAGATTCCAACGATTAGCCCAATTGTTGCACCATATACCATTGCGCTTATTGTTACTGATAATTTTTCTTTCGCGCTTATGAGCTCGAATAGTTCTCCTGTAACCATTGTTGAAAGCGCTGAAGTTATTGGGATTGTGATAAAACCAACTATTCCCATTAACACAAGATTTCTTAGTATGCCTGCAAGCATGAAAAAGACCATTGGAATCTGTGCTA
>CAZBZN010000040.1:0-2623 GCA_964496415.1 Microcaldota archaeon
TCCCTGACCCTTAACTCTAACTCTCCTTTTTCTGAAGAAAGTTTTTTAAGTTCTTTTTCAATTTCAACAAGCTCATCTTCCAAAGCTTTTTTCTTAGTTTCAAGTTCTTCAAGCTCTGACTCAAGCTTCCTAAGAGCCTCTAAATCTGACTTCGCAACAGTTTTTTTCACTCCTCCAATAATCAAGCCAGAATACTCTGCAAGGTCTCCTTCCAAAGAAACCATTCTAACGTTCCCAACTCCTATCCTCTTAAAACTATTAATGCTTTTCACTACTAAAGTGTCACCAAACACGAATTCAAAAGCAGGAGCAAGTTTTTTCTTAAACTTTACTAAGTCAACTGCTACTCCAACTGCTTCTGGATGACCTTCGTATTTTCTCGCTTGCTCAGCTAACGCTGGCTTTTTAATCTTGTCAAGAGGAATAAAAGCAGCCCTACCAGCATTATTCTCTCTAAGCCACTTGACTGCTTTAGCAGCATGCTCAGCAGTTTCAGTAACCAAGTAATAAAGCCTTTTTCCAGCAGCTGTCTCTAAAGCCAAAGCATACTCCTTTGGATAAGAACACAGGTCCTTAACAGTACCAAGCACTCCTTCAAGCCCTGCCTTGACTACTCTTGAAGCAGTCTCAGCAAGGTCAGAAACAGCATCAGCTGCTTCTAACCTAGCGTTAAGCTTCGCATGCTTTTTAATAACTGAACTTAGTTCCTTCCCAACCTTATTTAACTCCTTTTTTTTCTCTTCAAACTCTGCTTCTTTGAATTTTATTTTCTGCTCTTGAAGTTTTAGTTTTTCCTCAAACTCCTGTTTTTCCTTAAAAGCAGCATCAACCCTCTTTTTTAATTCATCCTCGTACTTCACAGCATTCTTTAATTCTTGTTTTTTTGAGTCAAGCAAAGCCTTCTTCAAGTTTAAAGCTTCATCAATCCCCTTCGTTTCAGCTTCTAAGGAAAAAACCTCCTCCTTGACTTCATTAATCTTATTACTTAACTCTTCCAACTGTCTGAAGACATTTTCCAGCCCAGCAGGTGATTTCCTCAATAATCTTTCTAATTCTCTTTGTCCTTCATGAATTTCTTTAAGCAACTCTTCTTCTTTTGCTTCAAGTTGTTTGAGATTCTTCTCCTTCTCCTTGATTTCCTTTTGAACTTCCTTCGCTTCTTTTTTTACTTTTTCCTGTTTCTCAATCAGCTCATCCAAGAAAATCCTTAAATCTTTTATCTTGTCATCATAAAGCATTAATTTTGCTTTAACTTCTTCAATCTCTCTTTGAGCTTCAGCCTGACGTTTATTACTCTCCTCAATGATCTTTTTCATTAACTCTTCTGTCTCCTTGTCAGTCTCAGCAATCTCCTCTTGAACCTTCTTCTTTTCATCTTCAATCTTAACACTCTGCTCTTTCAATTCAACAATCTTACTCAAAAGCTTTTCAAAACTCTTCTCAGCAGAAGCCAAGTCTTTATGAACAATTGTCGCCTGAAGCTCTCTTAACTCCTTTTTAAGCTTTAAGTAAACCTCTGCCTCAATCTTCTCCTTTTCAAGGCTTCTTAAATAACCCTCTCTTTCAGAAAGCACTATCCCTGCTTCTTTTAATTTTTCCTCTACTTTAGAAAGCTCTCTTAAAGCTTCCTGCTTTTTCTCCTCATACTCTGCTATTCCAGAAACTTCATCAATCAAACCCCTTCTCTGAGAAGGAGTCATCTTAATAAACTTAGTGACATCACCTTGCATTACAATGTTATGACCATCAGCACGGATGTTCATTGAACGCAGTAATTCTTCTACTTGAAACCTTGTCGTCCTAAAATTATTAATCCTAAAAACACTAACTCCTTTCTTGTCAATCGTCCTTGAAATTGTTACTAACTCCCCGCCATCGTCTCTGATCTCAACAACCACTTCAGCAATGTTATCCTTTGACTTATTATGAACCAAGTCAGTAAGCCTGCTTGCCCTTAACTCTTTCATAGAAGAAGCTCCCAAAGCAAAACACAACCCATCAAGGATATTGGACTTTCCAGAACCATTAGGGCCAATAATCGCAGTAAAGCCATTAGCCACTGGAATAACTGCTTTCTTGAAAGACTTAAAATCCTTAAACTTAAGCTTTTCAATCCTAGCCATTCAAAGCGTCACCAAAAATAAGACTCACGCAGCATATAAAAACATTGCAACTTACTTTAAAAGACCAGGGTTCATGAAAGAAACCCAAAGCAAATGAGAAAGAATAGCAGCAAGTAGGATTAATTTAGAGTTCTTGACAAGCAAGCCCTTGCTTCCAAAATGCTTTGCATAATAAACGTAAACAGCCAAACCAGACAATATAAGGGAAAAAATCAAACTAACTGCAAATTCAAAGCCAGTATTGTAATAAAAAACTTTTGGCATGAACAACAGGAAAATCAAAAAAGCGCCAATCATCTCCAAGCCAAGAACCACTAAGCCAAGTTCCTCCATTCCACTAATGGCATTCTTCTTTCCTTTCAAAGGCTTTTTTCTAAGCATTCCTGAAAAAATACACAACACGCCAAAAGCAAGGAAAATACTAGTAGGGTAAAGCCTTCCCTTATACCCAAAAACCACTAAAAGAATATAAGCTAACGCCCACAAAACCACTATGACAC
>CAZBZN010000041.1:0-1628 GCA_964496415.1 Microcaldota archaeon
GATAAGCCTTCAGTCAGCAGGTGACGAAGGAAGCTTCATGAGGATAAGAGTAGTAGTTCCTGAAGGATGTTACTTAGTTATTGACAATGAAACAAATGAAGTCAAGTACACAATGTTCGGGGAGAATAATTCATTCAAAGCCCCTGGGGACTTCCTGTGGAGAAGAGAGTACGAGCCTGGAACATACCAGCTTGAAATATTTTATGGAGTACCAGAAGGCAAAACCCCTGATGACAAATATTTAGTACCATTTACGTGAAGTGATTAAAATTGAAAGCGTTTGCCTCTTGGCTTCTTTCAAAAGCAGCTGTCTTAATATTTGCAGTAATGATATTTTCTGCTTTCTTTTATTTTTTCATAATGCAGCAAGGGTTTCTTGGAATTGACAAAGAAGTTAGGAAAACAGAGAATCTTGCAAGGCTAATAGAGTCAGTGTGTTCTTCTCCTTACCACTTAGAATATATTACTAATTTTTCTTTTGACAGGATTGAAACTTTCACGAATGATAGTGGTAGTTACTTGAAAACAACTAACAACGGCAGGGTTGTTGTTGAGGAAGTAAACTGCATGCTTGAAGACAGTGTTTTAGAAAACGTCACAGCAGTAAAAATAATAAATAATGGGAACGTGTCGGTGGTTAAATGGATTTAGCAGAAGAAGTGCCAGCATTAGTGCCGATAGCAGTGATCTTAGTAGTAATGTTTCTTTCATTGTCTTTTTACTTAATTAACTATGCTGAAAGCTCGAGTGCTTTATCAATGCATAGATTCGCTATCAACGCGTTGGAAAAAATTCTTTTGAAGAAAAAAGGATTGCTTAACAAGTCGATGCTGAATGACTATGATTATTTTGAGGTAATACCAAGCACTTATGATATGTGTGTGAAAGTAGTGAACCTTGAAAACAACTCAGAGGAATGGGATTTCTGTTCTGGTGATTATGAACTCTCAGTTTCTTCACCTGTTATCATCAGTGACGGGAATGAAAATATTGTTGGGAGAATAACTGTTAAGGTGAGGAGATGAAAGCACAGGCAATGATTGACTCATTGATGCTTGTCTTAGTATTCTCATTCATATTAGTACTTTTTGCAATATCCTATAACTCCTCATCATTCAACAATGAAAGAATAAGATACGAGGCTTTACAACACAAAAAAACCCTTGATGCTTTGCTTGGAAAAACAATAATAATGACTGATGAGAATGGTACTCAGATTGTGAAAGCAACAGCCCGTGAAGTAATGGCGTGGGCTGAATGCTCAGAAGATCATTCTTTCAAAGGAGTTTCAGCAAAAGCAGAACTCTTAAAACAACTAAATGACACTTTAAAACTGATAAACAATAACAAGCACTACATACTTTCTATTAACATGAGTGCTTATGGAGGGGAAGTAAGACTTTATGATAACAAGTCATCTGTGTGTTTAGAAGACGTAGTAGTGGCAAGGGAAAGCTTTAAAGCCTGCGGAAAAGAAGTGAAATTATTGTACGGGACATGGTTCAAGTGGATGAATCCTCCGGATACATGTTGAGGTGGTTTAATTGTTCGGGCTGGAGAAAATACCAGAAATTGAAAAGATGCTTAATGAGTTAATGGAAAAAATAGAAGACCTCGAAGCAGAGGTA